>CAVCON010000026.1:0-18377 GCA_963603805.1 Oscillospiraceae bacterium | reverse complement strand
CTTCTGTGGGGGCTTTGTCTATGAGATCCATGAACTGGTCGAGCTTCGGAGTGATGATAATCTGCGTGCGGCGGTTGCGCTGCTTGCCAAGTTCGCTGTCGTTTGCCGTCAGCGGGTTATACTCTCCGCGTCCTCCGGCGGTGAGACGCTTGGGGTCGATGCCGTAGTTGTTTTGCAGGTATTGCACCACGCTCGATGCCCTGAGACAGCTCAAATCCCAGTTGTTGCGTATGTTCTGACGGCTGATGGGCACGTTGTCGGTATTTCCCTCAACAAGCACGTCGTAGTCCTTGTAGTCCTGAATGATTTTGGCGATTTTGCTCAGCGTTTCGGCTGCACGGTCGTTGATTTCGTAGCTTCCGCTCTTGTATAGCATATTGTCGGCGAGTGAAATGTAAACCACGCCTTTAAGCACCTGCACGTTTACCTCCTTTTGCTCGCTTTGCGACAGGGAGCGGGTGAGGTTGTTGGTCAGCACCATGTTCAGCGAGTCGCTCTTGCTCTTCACTTCCACCAAATGGCGTATGTATTGGTTCGACTCGTTTATCTGGTCAACGAGCTTCGAGATGTTCATGTTTGTTTGGCTGCCGGCCGTGAGGCTCTTGTCGAGCGAGGACTGCAACCTTGCATAGTCTTCGCGGGCTTGTGCAAGCTGCTCCTGCAAGCTCGAGACGCGCGCCTTGCTTGCCGCCAGTTGCGACTGCACATCGGCGAGCTTGTCCTTTGTGTTCTGGTAGTTGGTTGATAGTACCTTATTTTCGTTTTGGCAATTTTCCAAACTTTCCTTGCTCGCGCAGCTGCTCATCAAAATACCTGCCGCAATGAGCGGTACAAACAATAAAGCGTTCTTTTTTTTTTTTTCTGTTTTTAATGCGTTATTAATCACGCCAAAAGTATAAATAAAAAACTGAATGCCGCTGTTGTGCGGTTGTTTTTAATTATTATTGTGCGGAAATACGGCGTATTATACATATTTTAAGTGGCAAAACACTTTTGGCATCTTGTTTTTGCAAGGAAAACGATTGCGGAATTATACGGTTTCGACTATCTCGCCCAGTTCCTTGCGCTTTTTCTCGCTATGTGGGCAGTCTTCGGCAATGTGTCCTATTGGGATTATGGCAACCGCCTCGAAATTGGGACGGGGAAAGTTGCGGCTGATTTTTTCCGTGTCATAGTTGCACACCCAGCAAGTTCCGAGACCGCGCTCTGCGGCGGCAAGGCACAGGTGTTCCGTGGCAATGGCAACATCTATGTCGCCATGAGGCTTGTTGTCGTCAGGGCGCACCCAGTTTGCGGAGTTGTCTTTCATACATATTATATATAAAGGCGCGGACTTGAACCATTCGCGGTCGTAGCACTCCCGGAGCTTGGACTTGCTATCTTCGGAAGAAAGCACAATGAATTTCCACGGCTGTCTGTTGCAGGCCGATGGTGCAAGGCGCACGGCGTTGAGAATATAGTCGAGGTCGCTTTGGCTAACAGCCTGACTGGTGAATTTTCGCGCTGAAAAACGCTTGTTGCTTAACTCTAAGAAATCAGACATTGTTTTGTTTTTTAGTTTTTTCCTTTTGTTATTTCTTCTGCACGCTTCAAGGCTTTGCTTATGTGGTCGCAGATGTTCTCTTTCCCAAGCAGGTCGTAAAACCTTGCGTGTTCCAGTTGGGCGTTTACCTTTTCGCTTACGCCCGAAAGCACAACCTGTATGCCTTCCTTTTTGCTCATGAGGCAAAGGTTGGTGAGGTTGTGTATGCCTGTGGAGTCAACAAACGGCACTTTACGCATACGTATTACGCGCACTTTGGGACGGTCGCCGAACGCCGCCATCACTTCCTCGAACTTGTTGCCCGCGCCAAAGAAATACGGACCGTTTATTTCATACACCTCCACATCCTTGGGTATTGTGTAGTGTTCGAGGTTCGTGGCGAGAAAGTCGAATTCCTTGTTAAGGTCTATCTCGTCGGTGATTGCTTTCACGTCCGTGGTTTCTGCCATACGTTTCATGAACAACAGGCAGGCGATGATAAGCCCCACCTCAATGGCAACCGTCAGGTCGAAGATAATGGTGAGGAAGAATGTTATCAGCAGCACTGTAACGTCGCTTTTTGGGTTTTTCATCAACGCCATGAACGACCGCCAGCCGCACATTCCGTAGCTTACAACCACCAGCACTCCTGCAAGGCACGCCATAGGAATGTATTTAGCCAAGGGCATTAGGAAAAGGAATATCAGCAGTAGAACGATTGCGTGTATAATCCCGGCTATCGGGGTTTTGCCGCCGTTGTTGATGTTGGTCATGGTGCGTGCAATCGCCCCCGTAGCGGGAATGCCGCCGAAAAGCGGGGACGCTATGTTGGCAAGTCCTTGCGCCACAAGCTCGGTGTTGGAATCGTGGTGGTCGCCCGTAACGCCGTCGGCAACCGTGGCGGAAAGCAGGGATTCTATAGCCCCAAGAATTGCAATGGTCAGAGCCGGCGAAACAAGGCTCTTTATTGTGTCCCAGTTCATGTCGGGCACTTGTGCGACGGGAAGCACGTTGCTTATGGCGAAGCGGTCGCCTATGGTTTCGATTGAGGAAACGCCCGCAAAGTTCTTGAGCAGCAATGCCGCTATGGTCATCACAATTATTGCTATGAGCGACCCGGGAATTTTTTTGCTGAACTTAGGAGTTAAGGCTATTATGGCTATGCTTGCAACGCCTATCAGCGCGCACCAAATGTCGATGGTGTTGAAGTTTTGCAGATACACTCCCCATTTCTCGATGAAATCGGAAGGGTTTGACGGCAGGGTGAGACCGAAAAGATCCTTTATCTGCGTGGTGAAAATGGTTACGGCTATTCCGCTGGTGAAGCCCACCACAATGGGGTAGGGTATGTATTTTATGATTGTCCCGAGGCGCAGTAGCCCGAACAACACAAGGAAAAGCCCTGCCATGAGTGTGGCTATGGTAAGTCCCTCTATGCCGTATTTTTGTATTATGCCGTAAATTATTATTATGAATGCGCCCGTAGGGCCGCCTATTTGCACCTTGCTTCCGCCGAATACGGAAATGACGAGTCCCGCCACAATGGCGGTGATAATGCCTTTTTCGGGGGTTACGCCCGAAGCTATACCGAAGGCAATAGCCAGCGGCAGAGCCACTATGCCAACGATAATGCCCGCCATGAGGTCGGACATGAAAGTTTTTCTGTTGTAATCTTTAATGGAATAAAATAGTTGGGATTTTAGTGCGAATGCTTTCATCAGCAATTTTGTTGGAGTTAGAATTGGCGGCTATTATGGCTGCCGTTTGAAATGGAGTGCAAAAGTACGAATATTCCGCAAAATGGCAAAAGTAGGCAATAAGGGCGGGAGGATGACAGGAAGAATGTGGGTTGCAGGAAAAGGTGCAGAAATTACAAGGGATATAAGAAAAACTATGTCCTATGTAGAAAAAATTATGTCTGATGTAGTTTTTTCTACGTCAGACATAATTTTTGCCTTGTCAAACCTTTGAGAAACAGCAACTTATGTCTTTCTTTGAAAATAAAGATTACTCTCTGTAAATCAAAGGCTTATGAGAAAATATTGCGTTTCCGTCAAATTTTGTCCAAAACAGAGAATGCGGCTTTGCCTTATGGCGGATTTGGTGTTTGCGGCGTGTCCTTTTACTTTTGGTGATGTTATTTTTTGCCGCCGTTATTTCCAGGCAGGATTTCGTAAATGGCAGCGTCTCCGGGAGCTATGCGTGTAGGAGTTTCGTAGAGATTTGCCGAAGTCTCCGTTCCGTCGCGGCGTATCAGCTTGGCTTTCGCCGAGAAGTGCAGGTTAAGGTCTGCGGGCTGTTCCCAGCTGCGGTTTACAAGCACAAGAAAACGACGGCCGTTGTTGCTGATTTGCGAAACCGTAATCCCTCCGCTTGTAGTGCTGAGTGTGTCAACGCCTTCGGGTAGTGTGGTAAGCGGATGCGTACTTTCGGGCAGAGGTTCGCCCAAATGGTTTACCGCCGTAACCTTACCGCCAAGGAATACAAAAGCCCTGTTTTGTATCTCGCGGTTTACCGTGCGTGTGAGTTCATAAACATGAGTGCGTACCCCATAGTCGCTGATTGGGGCTTCGTGGTAGTCGAATGCACGGTCGTAGTCTGGCGGACACCAATATGTGAAATATTGCAGCCCTTGTGCGCCGTATGCAAGTCCTGTATAGAGTTGCAGCCTCAATTGCTCTATGGTCGGGGTAGGATAGGTTATCGAAGTTGTATGCGGTGTGGACAGGGCGAATGACCAGAACGGAAGATTGTGGCGCATACAAATATCGCGTATTATCTCAAGGTTCTTGTACCATTCGGCTTTAATCCCATTGGTGGTTATCGGATATATGTCCCACGACACGAATGGAAGCGCGACTTTTTTGATGAATGCTTCCACGTAGTCCTCGTATGTGCCGCCGAATATCGCAGGGTCAACGAAATAGGGGAAGAGATTGAGATACAGCAGGTGTTTGGGGTCGGCTTTTTTGATTTTGCCAGCCCATTCGGCAAGTTTGTCAAAGTCGGCGGCGTGAGGCTCGTCTGTCAGGAAATAGCCGGCAAGCCCTTTGCTGGATTTCAGAACGCGCACCGCGCTGTCGGGGTTGTCACTTAGCTCCGGGCAGCTTACTATTGACTTTATGCCGTGTTTGGCACTTAGCTTCAGCAGCCTTTTCACATCGTTCAGGTTCTTGAAACGGTGGTAGGAGAAGTTGACGTTTATCCCTGCCTCTTTCAATGCCTCGAAATTGGCATCTGTTAATTCGTTCGCGGGGATGCTGCCCCAAGCCATAATAGGAATTTCTCCCTTGGGCGCGGGGTTGGAGTATTTTATAACAGGCACTTGCGCCGCGCAGTTTAGAGCCAGCGTGAGTACGCAGGTCGAAACCAGACTTTTGAAAAGAAAACTCATGGGCTTATTTGTTTTCGGTTTTGGCGGAAGTCTTCGCTTTGCTGGTTGCCGTTTTTCCCTTGGCTTGTTTTGTCGTTTTTTCCCCGTTTTTTGTCTTGCCTGTTTTCTTGACGGTTTTTCCGCTTTCGCGTGTCAGCTTGTCGATTATGGCATGAAGCTTCACAATCTCCTTGTCTTTCATCTCAAGTTCCTCTTCCTGGTTTCTTATTGAGGTGAGGAGCGATGAAAGTTCCTCGTTGTCGATGTCGGGGTAGAGGTCGTTCACCCTTGTCATGAAGTCGCCGAGAATGTTCATGTAGTTGATGAAAGCGTCTTCGGGCGTTTCGTATATTCCGCGATAGCCGCCCTCCGCGCTGGGCTTGGTGTTCATGAAGCGGAAGTTGTTTGTGGCTTGCAGGTAATTCCAGTCCTGCTTTATCTGGCGGTTGTCGCATATCCTCACGCGGTCGGCGATGCTGTAAAGCTTCTCAAAGGCTTCGCGCTGCATTATGTTGCCGAGCCACGCACTGGTGTCCCTTTCCTCGTCAACCCACGAAATGGGGTAGGGAACGCTTAGGCTTCCCGCGCTTTTGGTCTTGGAACAGATTTCCGACGGTGTGGAGAATGAAATGCCGCGTTTTTTTGCCTCTTCGGGCAGGGCCTTGAAAAATTCAAGAATGTTGGAGGAAAGCGGCTGGAATATTCCGAGGGCGCAAAGCTCCATGAAAATGTTTATCACCTGCTCGTCCTCGGGCATTTTGGCAATCCAGTCCATGTATTTGTCGGCAAAGAGCGGGTATTCGCTCCATGAGGAGTTGCAGAACCTCAGACTGATGTCCTCGGAAAGACGGTGGTCGCGCAAAAGAAGCTTCAGCTTGGGGGCTATTGAGCAGTTGTAAACAAAGTGCGGGCTTTTCCAGCCGAGAATGTGCCTTGCCCCTTCAGTAAGCATTCCCTTGAAGCCCATGCCCGCCACAAGCTCGCCGATTTCATCGGAGTAGATAAGGCATGAGTTGCGGAATATTTTCGGTGTTGCCCCGAAAATGGAATTTACCTTGCGGCAGAGCAATTTTACGTCTTCCTTGAAGCATTCTGTGTTGGCAAGGGATGAAAGTCCGTGGGAATACGGCTCCGCCAAAATCTCACAGCACCCAGTGTCGTAAAGCCTTTTTATCAGGTCGAGCACTTCGGGTGCGTGGCTTTCAAGCTGCTCTATGGCGCATCCCGAAAGCGAAAGGGCGCATTTGAAGTAGTGCTTGTTGCTTTCCGCCATGCTTATCAGAGTCTTCAGGGCGGGGATGTACGATTTCTCTGCGGTCTCGGTTATGCTGCGGGCGTTCTCGTAATCGTCGTAATAGTAGTGATCCGTCCCTATGTCAAAGAAACGGTAGCGTTTTAGATGTATGTTCTGATGTATTTCAAAGTACAGGCATATCGTTTTCATGTCGTTTTCTTATTTTTCAGTTGTGGTAGTATCTGTGAAATGTAAGTTCGTAAAGTTCCCGGATTTTCAATCCGACCTTTTCCCAAGTAATTTGGTCAACTTCCTTTTTGCCCTCGTCCTTGAGGTATTTGTAAAGAGCGTCATTGGTGCAGATAGAATACATTGCATCGGCCATTGCGTTTATGTCCCAATAGTCGAGTTTTATGCAGTTTTTCAGAATTTCGGAGCAGCCGGATTGTTTGCTTATAATCGATGGCACTCCGCACTGCATGGCTTCGAGCGGCGATATTCCGAAAGGCTCCGACACGGATGGCATGACGTAAACGTCGCTTTTGCTGTATGCCTCGTAAACCTGGTTGCCTTTCATGAACCCCGGGAAATGAAAGCGGTCGGTTATGCCACGGCGTGCCGCGAGTCCTATCATTGCGTTCATCATGTCCCCGCTCCCTGCCATGCAGAACCTTATGTGCCGTGTGCGCTGCAGCACGAGCGCAGCCGCTTCCACGAAATATTCCGGTCCTTTTTGCATGGTGATTCTCCCGAGAAAGGTTATGATGCGCTCTTTGCGTTCCTTGAGCGGGAGGCGGTGGGCGATGATTTCCTCTTTTTCGGGTTCGAGCGGATATACAGCATTGTGTACGGCAAAGCATTTGTCCGGGTTCTGGTGGTAATGGTTTATGACAGTCTGCCGTGTGAGTTCGCTCACGCACATTATGCAGTCGGCATGGTCCATTCCGTCTTTCTCGATGCCGTAAACGGTGGGGTTCACGTGTCCCCTGCTGCGGTCGAAATCGGTTGCGTGAACATGGATTACCAGCGGCTTGCCCGAAACCTGCTTTGCGTGTATTCCCGCAGGGTATGTTAGCCAGTCGTGCGCGTGTATGATGTCGAACTGCTGCTGGCGCGCTATCACCCCCGCCACTATGGAATAGTTGTTTATTTCCTCGTTAAGGTTATCGGGGTATCTGCCGGAGAAGTTTATGCAGCCGAGGTCATCGGTGTAGCGATAGTTGAAGTCTGCGTAAATATGGTTTCGCAGGTCGTAGTAAAGCTCCGGCGACATTCTGTGTCCTATCCGCTGCTCAACATATTCGCGGTTGACATCGCGCCATACCACAGGCACGTTGTTCATTGGTATAATGTTGAGGAAAGATCGGTCTTCGTCTCCGTGCGGATTGGGGAGGCACAGGGTTATGTCCATGCCCCCCTGCTCTGCAAGTCCCTTGGTTATTCCGTAGCTTGCAGTTCCAAGACCGCCAAGGATGTGGGGAGGAAACTCCCAGCCGAACATTAGAACTTTCATATTGTTTCCTCTTTATACGGATTGTTTTCGTTGTATTTTTCAAGCAGCCTTTCCGCCCTCAGAATGCCGCTTACGCTCATTGCGAAGGCAAACGCGCCTCTTCCGTGGAAAGGCGGGTCGCCGTCAAATAGTTCTGGCAGCGTGCCGATGAAGTGGTATGACATTTCTTCGTCGAAGCCTATCAGTTGGCGTTCTATGTATGTCAGTCCGCTGCGCTTGTAAACTTTCAAGTATGCCTCGAGATAAAATCCCATTAGCCACGGCCACGCCGTTCCTTGGTAGTAGCAGCGGTCGCGCTGCTGTGGCGGTCCGGCGAATATGGGGTTGTAGCCTCCGCTTTTGGGACTTAGCGAGCGTATTCCCTTGGGGGTTACAAGCTCACGGGTGCAGATGTCGAGCACGGTCTTTCTGTCGGCGGGCGAAAGTGGCGAGTGGTCAAGGGCCACGGCGAATATTTGGTTTGGCCTTACGCTCCAGTCGGGCGTTGTGCCGTCAACGTAGTCGAACAGATAGCCGTAGGTGTTCAGGAAAGTCTTGCTGAACGAGGCTTCCACCTTTGCCGTTATCGATGCCGTTTCATATAAGGATGCAGTTTCCTCTTCCGTACCGAACTCCTTTATCAGTTCTGCCTGGAATTTCAGAGCGTTGTACCAAAGGGCGTTAAATTCCACGATATATCCCGAACGCGGCACCAGCGGCTTGCCGTCAATAGTGGAGTTCATCCATGTTACCGCCTTTTCGCGCCCGCCAGAATACACAAGTCCGTTATCGTGTACAAACAGGTTGGGGTGTTTGCCGGCGATTATGAAGCTTATGATTTCGTTGAGCAGCGAGCCGTATTTTGTGTAGCATTCTTTGGGGGACACGAGCTTGGCGTATTGCTGTATGCACCATGTTGCCCACAAAGGCACATCGGGCTTCTCCATCTCGTATATGTTCACGGAGAGGGGACGGCTTTCCATGAAGTCGCGTATGCCTTTTGCGAAAGTCTCCATGTAGGCTTCAAACAGTTTTGTCTCCCCAATGTTAAGTGTAAGCCCCGGCATTGCCACAACCATATCCCTTGCGCGGCATTTGAACCACGGCCAGCCGGCGATTATGTAGTGTTCGCCGTTTTCCTCTATCTTGAACTGGTGGGCGGCGTGTACGAGGCATTGGTAGAAGTTGCCTATTCCCTCGTGCTTGTCAACCTCCTTGTCCATTTGCTTTTTCATTTGGGTGGGGCGCATCTCGCTCAACCCGGCACTGAACACAATCTGCTCGCCCTTGCGTATGTCAACCTCGAAATAGCCCGGGACAACAAGGTCTTCGTTTGCCTCATAACCGCGCTCGCGTTCGCGCGGATAGTCAAGTCCGAGATACCATTGCGGGTCGTAAACAAACTCGCTCTTTTTGTTGAGCTGCATATACAGGTCGGGGTAGCCGTTGTAAAGGCACATCCTTATTCCGTTGGCGATCGGTGAGTAGTTAAGGTTTGCCGCCCAGTTTTCGTGGGTGAACTGATTGGCGCAGCGGAAGGCGAGAAACGGCTTGAAGCGCAGCTTTGTCTTTGAATGCGCGTCAAGCAGGGTGTATCTGATGAGTATTCTCGGCTCTCCCGATTGGAATGCGATTTCCTTTTGCAGCACAACGCCTCCTACGCGGTATGTGGTTATTGGCACTTTGAACCATTCGAAGTGGTTTATGTATTTGTGTCCCTTGGGGCTGTAGTTGTCGCCTTGGTATTTGTGCAGACCAAGGTTGAATTCCGCACCGTGCTGTATCACCGTTTCGTCGAGCGATGAAAGCAGCACATGGTTTTTGTCGTCCATCGTCGGTATGGGAACTACAAGCAGGCCATCGTATTTGCGGATGTTGCAGCCGACAAGGGTGGTCGATGCATACGAACCGCCTTTGTTGGTCAGCAAAACCTCCTTGTACAGGCTTTCCTGAAGGTTTGTCATCTGGGGCTTGTCGAACTTTAGGTAGCTCATGGTAACGTTAGTCTTGTTTTGTTTTCAAAGTTAGTCCTTTTTTGTTGAAATGCGCACATTGCAAACATACTTTTTTGTGTTTTGCAATTTATTTTTCAGCAGTCGTGGAAAAGATAGTGTCTATGCGCCCGAGTTCTTTGCCGGGATGCCAATACAGATTGTAAACACCGCAGAAAGTCGCTGTTTGGACAAAATAGAATAACCCTCTGGAATACAAAGGTTTGTGTGATTAGACGAGAGTGTGTGTAAGTTTTTGTTTTTCTGTGTGTTGCAAAAGAGAAAATTATGTCTGATATAATTTTTTCTACGTCAGACATAATTCAAACTACATCGGACATGGTTTTTCTTACATCAGATGTAGTTTTAGTGGTACGCACGTATGCGTTATGCCGAGTGCGTTGCGTGGCTTGTGTCGTGCTTTTCCCAAATTTCTATAACGGCATCGGCGGTTTCGTCCAAAGGTTTGGATGCGTCTATCCAGTGCAGCTTTATTTCGCGCCGCTCCATTCCGCGAAACCATGTCATTTGGCGTTTGGCGAACTGCCTTATGGCAATGTTGAGTTTCTCGAACATTTCCTCGTAGGTGATTTCCCCAATGGCGTAGAGCGTAACGTATTTGTATTCCAAGCCGTAGTACATAAGCTCTTCGGGAGTAATGGGGGCGGGGAATGCCGTATGGCTGTCGGCTTCCGTCATTCCGATTAGCGACTTTATTTCGTCAACCATGCCGGCTTTGAGCCTTTCCTCAAGTCTTTTGGTTATTCTCTGCCACCGTAGCTCCCTTGGGATTTCAAGGCAGAAGTTCTCGCTTTCGGGTTTGGAAAACTCTTCGGGCTTTACCGGGTGCTTGCTGTAATAGTCCTCTATCTCTATTGCGCGTATGGCGCGTTTCGGCGTGTCAACGTCGGTCGTGTTGTGCAGTTTCTTGCCGTAGCTTTTAAGTATCTCCGTAAGTTCTTCAAGCCCTTTCCCTGCAAGGCTTTCGCGCAGCGGCGCGTTCTCAGGTACGGGTGTCATTCTGTATCCTCGCAGCACGCATTCCACATACATTCCCGAGCCTCCACAAAGTATGGGCGTTTTTCCGCGTGAAACAATGTCTTCGTATGCCCGCGAGAAATCGTGCTGGTAGTTGTATATGTTGTATTTCACACCCGGGTCAACGATGTCAATAAGGTGAAACCTGATGTTTTTCCCGTTGATGTTGTATTCCTCAAGGTCTTTCCCTGTGCCGAGAGTCATGCCGCGATAAATCTGCCGGCTGTCCCCGCTAATGATTTCTCCGTTTATCCTGTCGGCAACCTTGACGGCGAGCGCGGTCTTGCCGCAAGCCGTCGGTCCGATTATGGTGAGCATTTTATGTTCCATTGCTTTGTTGTTCCGCTTTTGGGCTTCCAAAGTTAGGCATATAATATTATATAGACGCAAAACGCCCCCGCACTAAATGCGCAGGGGCGTTTTTATTGTTAGAGCAAATATGGTTTACTTGCTGTTGTGCTTGTTCATGATCTTGATGAGGTCAACCACCTTGTGGCTGTAGCCGATTTCGTTGTCATACCATGATACAACCTTAACGAACTTGTCGGTGAGGTAAACACCAGCGTCAGCGTCGAAGATTGATGTCAACGGGCAGCCGAGGAAGTCAGAAGAAACAACCTTGTCTTCGGTGTAGCCGAGGATGCCCTTCAATTCGCCTTCAGAAGCAGCTTTCATTGCAGCGCAGATATCTTCCTTGGTTGCGGGGTTCTTCAAGTTTACGGTGAGGTCAACAACCGACACGTCAAGAGTCGGAACACGCATTGAGATACCAGTGAGCTTGCCGTTGAGTTCGGGGATAACCTTGCCTACAGCCTTTGCAGCACCAGTTGAAGAAGGAATGATGTTGCCGGAAGCTGCACGGCCGCCACGCCAGTCTTTCAATGAAGGACCGTCAACGGTGCGCTGTGTAGCGGTTGTTGAGTGAACGGTTGTCATCAAACCGGTTTCGATGCCGAACTTGTCGTTCAGAACCTTTGCTATGGGAGCAAGGCAGTTTGTGGTGCAAGAAGCGTTGGAAACGATCTTCTGGCCAGCGTATTTGTCGGTATTAACACCGCAAACGAACATATCTGCCTGACGGCCGTCCTCACCCTTCTTTGAAGGAGCGGAGAGCACTACATACTTGGCACCAGCCTGAAGGTGCTTCTCGGCACGGTCCATTGTGAGGTAGAAGCCGGTTGACTCTACAACATACTCTGCGCCGATTTCGTCCCACTTCAAGTCTGCGGCGTCCTTCTCTGCGGTAACGCGGATGTGGTTGCCGTTAACGATGAGCTCGCTCTTTTCAACGTCAGCCTCGATAGTGCCGTTGAACTGACCGTGCATGGTGTCGTACTTCAACATGTATGCCATGTAGTCAACAGGAAGAAGGTCGTTGATACCTACAACTATAACGTCATTCTTGTTAGCGTCCTCAAGTGTGGAACGGAAAACGAAACGGCCTATACGACCGAAACCATTAATACCAACTTTAATCATGTTTTTGATGTTTTAATTAGGTTGTTTGTTTACTTATTTGGCGCAAAATTACGAAATTGTTTTTACTTTTGCCGAGTTTTAATGCAATTAATTTGGACATGAGTAAATTTATAAGAGAATTCAAAGAGTTCGCAGTTAAGGGAAATGCCATTGACATGGCGGTTGGTGTGATTATCGGTGCGGCTTTCGGCAAAATTGTGTCGTCTATAGTGTCGGACATAATAATGCCGCCGATTGGTTGGCTTATAGGCGGGGTGGATTTTTCCGACCTTAAAATAAAGATGCCTGTCAATCCTCTTAGCCCGGACGTTTCCGCCACAATCAACTATGGCGTGTTTGTGCAGACGGTGATAGAGTTTGTGGTGATAGCCTTTTGCGTGTTCCTGCTTGTGAAGGCAATAAACACTCTGGCGCGGAAAAAGAAAGACGAAACGGCAGCCACCCCTCCCGCTCCCACGAAAGAGGAGCAGCTTCTCACCGAAATCCGGGATTTGCTTAAGGACAAATAATCCGCTTGCATAGCGCAAATTTGACGAATGATGAAAAACTACGGCTTGTCATTGCGCAATGTTCTTTTTGCGGCAATGGTTATGGGATGCGCTGTTGCTGACGCGCAGTTTCTGAAGTCCGACACGTGGGCGGTTACAGACGCGCTCGGCAGAAAGGCTTTGCAAGACCCGGACAGCGTAAGGCTGCGCAAGGAAAAGGAGGTTGCCATATTTTATTGGACTTGGCATCAGTGGAACTATCCGCAGGGAATTACAGACAGGAACATCAGCAAGATACAACGTGAGCAGCCCGAGGCGATGGAAAGCTACGACCACCCGGCTTGGAAGAATTGGCGTGCACATTATTTCTGGGAAGAACCGCTTTTGGGGTATTACAGCACATTCGACCCCTGGGTTCTGCGAAAACACGCCGAAATGCTTGCAGATGCAAAGGTGGA
Source organism: Oscillospiraceae bacterium (assembly GCA_963603805.1). GTDB lineage: Bacteria > Bacteroidota > Bacteroidia > Bacteroidales > Bacteroidaceae > UBA6398. The sequence goes on along the minus strand of CAVCON010000026.1, from coordinate 5,302 downwards.
CGCAGTGTTTTTTGATTGCACTAACGGCGATTTGACGTGGGACAAATCCTATAAAACCTTGCTGCGCGTATGGCATCAGGCGAGACTTGACGGTGTGAACACTCCAAAAATCGCTTTCATGCTTCCGTTTGGCTACAGCCCCGACTCCAAGAAATCGCTCACGCGACTTTACCGCGAGTTATACAAGCCTGGACTTTACAAGGACTTGTGGTATTTTTGGGACGGCAAGCCTGTGATAATGGCGTATTGCGACAATTTTGACAATAACGTGCCGGAAGAAAAGGAGATACTCGACTTTTTCACGTTCCGTCCCGGGCAGCCGGATTATGTGAACGGACCTGCCGACAATCCCAAGTGGAAGCAGTGGGGGTGGCTCGAAGTTTATCCGCAGCACGGATATGTAAAGACCGAAAACGGTTACGAACAGGCTACGGTGGGTATGGCGCAGAATACAAGCGATGCCACAAACGGACATTGCTCCGCCTTTAACGTTGACGGCAGTTACGGCAGGAGCTATTCAAAGCTCAAAGGCTTCGACACCCGCAAGGATGCCTATCTTCATGGCAGGAATTTCAACGAGCAATGGGGCAGGGCCTTTGAACTCGACCCCAAGATGATTTTTGTAACGGGTTGGAACGAATATGTTGCTGATATGTTCAAAAACGGTGAGATTTGGAAAGGGCGCAATTTCGCCTTTGTTGATCAGTTTGACTGGGATCACAGCCGGGATATAGAGCCGAACAAAGGCTGGGGCAACAAAGGCGATGTTTATTATTATATGCTTGTTGACAAAGTGCGCCGCTTTAAGGGTATAGAGAAGCCTGAAAAAGTTTCGGCGGCAAAGACGGTGCGTCTTGACGACCTTAAAGCGTGGAATGACGTAAGCCCGGTTTACAAAGATTATCGTGGCGATGTGATGCACCGATATTGCAGCGGCGCATTCAACATTACGTATTCAAACAATACCGGCAGGAATGACATTGTTGAGGCGCGTGTGGCGCGTGATAAGAAGAATGTTTATTTCTATGTACGCACAGACAGTTTGCTCTCTCCGCGCTCCGACAAAAACTGGATGGTTCTTTTTGTTGACATAGACCGCGACAAAACTACGGGATGGGAAGGCTATGACTTCGCCATTAACCGCAAAGTTTTATCGGACGGTTATGTTTCTGTGGAGAAAAGCGATGGAAACGACTGGAATTGGAAAAACGCCGGCAGGGCTAAAGTTGCCGTGTATGACAAGGTGATTGTCATAAGTGTGCCACGGGAACTTTTGGGGTGCAAAGGCAAGAAACTTGATTTTGAGTTCAAGTGGAGCGACAATATGCAGGAGGAAGGCAATCCCATGGATTTTTACGTTAATGGGGATGTTGCGCCTTCGGCGCGCTTCAACTATGTTTATAGCGAGTAGTCGTCATGAAATTAGCGGAGCTTGTAACGCCAAGTTCCGCTAATTTGTTGCAACTTTGCATTTCTCAATATTCAGGAAAAGGAAATTCAGGAAATGGAAGAGAATAAAATAAAATTATCCGAGATAAGCAGAAAAGAACTCGAAGCCGCAAAAAATGCGGGTTCGGGTTCTCTTTGCGAATTGGTGGCACAAAAAGCGTTGGAAAGCGTGGGCGGCAAACTTGATGCGGATTCCATGCCGATGCTGAACTCGTCGCAGATAACGGTAATCGCATATACTGTGTTGCGCCGCGAATTGCTTGAGGGCGGTTTCGTGCAGCTTATACACAACGGCTACGGTCCTTTTATTTTTGAGAACCCTTTTGCAAAAGCAATGCGGTTGTGGGGGCTGAAGGACTTGTGCAACACCCTGTATGACGCAAGGCGTTTGTATGAAAAGACGGCAAAGGCGATTGTACGCGATTGTTCTGACGAGGAGTTCATGGCTCTTTACGAGCAATTCGAGAAGTATGATGAATACGATGACGATTTCGTGGAGTGCGAAGCGGAATACACCGCAGCGGTGGAAACTTATATTGAAAACAATATAGAGGATTTTTTGACTGTAAGTTAGGATTATGGCATTGACGCAGAAAAAAATAGAAATAAAGAACAAGCGTGCCGAGCATGACTATTTCGTTCTCGACACATACAATGCCGGCATTGTGCTTTGCGGCACGGAGATAAAGTCGATACGTGCCGGGAAAGCCGGGCTTACGGATTCGTTCTGTTATATACGCGATGGCGAGATATGGGTCAAGAATGTATATATAGCGGAGTATTTTTACGGCTCGTTTTATAACCATGAGGCACGCCGCGACCGTAAATTGCTGCTCAATCGCCGGGAAATAAGGCGGCTGGCGCAGGAAACGAAAAATCCGGGTCTTTCAATAGTTCCGCTTTTGCTGTACATAGACGAAAACAACCGCGCAAAGCTCAAGATAGGTCTTGTGCGCGGTAAAAAGGAATACGACAAGCGTCAGTCGCTAAAAGAAAAGGAAGACAAACGTATGATGGCGGAGAAATTCAAGGCCATAAACACAAGGCGATGACCACGAAAGAAAGAATCGTAAGCCTTATGCGCGAAAGAGTGCTGATACTCGATGGCGCAATGGGCACAATGATACAAAGCTACAACCTTACCGAGGAAGATTATCGCGGTGAGCGTTTCAAGAACTTGCCGGGGATACAGAAAGGCAACAACGATTTGCTCGTGATTTCGCGTCCCGACGTGATTGGCGACATACATCGGCGTTATCTCGAGGCGGGGGCGGATATAATAGAAACCAACTCGTTCAGTTCGCAGCGCATATCAATGGACGACTATGGTGCTTGCGAGTATTGCCACGAGCTGAATGTGGCGGCTGCAAAGCTTGCACGCAAATATGCCGACGAGTTCACTGCAAGAAATCCAGAAAAGCCGCGTTTTGTGGCTGGTTCGATAGGTCCTACAAACAAGACCTGCTCCCTCAGTCCTGATGTTAACAATCCCGCTTTGCGCAACATAACTTTCGATGAGCTTGCCTCTGCCTACAAAGACCAGATAAAGGCTTTGGTTGAGGGTGGCGTGGACATTTTGCTTATTGAAACCATATTCGACACCCTCAATGCCAAGGCTGCGTTGTTTGCCGCCCGCGAGGCAATGGACGAAATGGGTGTGGAATTGCCCATAATGCTTTCGGTTACGGTTGCCGACAAGGCGGGGCGCACCCTGTCGGGGCAGACGCTTGAGGCTTTTGTGGCTTCCATTGACCATGCGGGAGTGATGTCGGTTGGTCTCAACTGCTCGTTTGGCGCAAGGGACATGAAGCCTTTCCTTGAGTCGCTCGCATCGTTCGCGCCTTATTATATATCGGTATATCCCAACGCAGGACTGCCTGACGAAATGGGAAAGTACAGGCAAACGCCCGAGGAAATGGCAGTGCAGGTGCAGGAGTTTGTTGACGAGGGGCTGGTGAACATTATTGGCGGATGCTGCGGTACTACCGACAAGTTCATTGCTGAGTACGAAGGGATAATACGCCATGACGGAAAATTCAAAGCCCCCCACGTGCCGGTCCGTCGCGACCATAATCTGTGGCTGTCGGGGCTTGAAGGCAAACGCCTTTTGCCCGGAAGCAATTTCATGAACATTGGCGAGCGTTGCAACGTTGCCGGTTCGCGCAAGTTCCTTCGTCTGATAAAGGAAAAGAAATACGAAGAAGCCCTGTCTATAGCCCGCAAGCAGGTAGAGGACGGTGCGCAGGTTCTCGATATTAATTTTGACGACGGCCTGCTTGACGCAAAGGAGGAGATGACGCATTTTCTTAACCTGCTGACTTCCGACCCGGACATAGCGCGTGTGCCGCTGATGATCGATTCATCAAAATGGGACGTGGTAATGGCTGGATTGAAGTGCGTGCAGGGCAAGTGCATCGTCAACTCAATATCGTTGAAAGAGGGCGAGGAAAAGTTCCTTTCCCATGCCAGGGAATTGCGCATGATTGGTGCGGCAACGGTGGTAATGGCGTTCGATGAGGTTGGGCAGGCAACTTCGTTTGAGCGGAAAGTTGAAATTTGCTCACGAGCGTATAAGCTGCTCACCGAGAAAGTGGGTTTCCCGCCCGAAGACATAATTTTCGACCCTAATGTGCTTTCCATAGCCACGGGAATGGCGGAACACGACCGCTATGCACTCGATTTCATAGAGGCTACAGGGTGGATTCGCAAAAATCTTCCTTACGCCCATGTGAGCGGTGGCGTAAGCAACCTGTCATTCTCTTTCAGGGGGAACAATTATGTGCGTGCGGCCCTGAACGCCGTGTTCCTTTACCATGCCATTGGCGAGGGAATGGATATGGGGATTGTCAATCCGTCAACTTCTGTAACCTATGACGACATAGACAAAGACCAACTGAAGGTTTTTGACGATGCCATAATGTACACGTCGCCCGAAGCTCCGCAAAAACTGATTGATTTGGCGGACAAGCTGCTTGAGGAGCAAAATGCCGGTGGCGGAAAATCCCTTACCTCAAACCATAACGCGGCGGCGGACGCCTGGCGCAAGGAATGTGTGGAGAAACGCCTGTCGTATGCCCTGCGCAAGGGGATCACCGACCATATAGAGGAGGACATAAAAGAGGCTCTTGAAAAATATCCGAGGGCGGTTGACATAATCGAAGGTCCTTTGATGGATGCCATGAACGAGGTGGGCGTGTTGTTCGGCGCGGGCAAAATGTTCCTGCCGCAGGTGGTTAAGACGGCGCGCACAATGAAGGCCGCCGTTGCCGTGTTGCAGCCTGTGATAGAGGCGCAGAAAAAGGCGGGCGACGACACCAAATCGTCATTGCCTGAAATACTCATCGCCACAGTAAAGGGCGATGTTCACGATATAGGCAAGAATATCGTTGCCACGGTGCTGTCGTGCAACAATTTCAATGTAATAGACCTTGGCGTGATGACCCCGCCGGAGAAAATAGTTGATGCCGCCAAAAAAGAGAACCCTGCAATAGTGGCTTTGAGCGGACTTATCACGCCGAGCCTTGAGGAAATGACAAAGGTGGCGGAAATGATGGAGGCCGCCGGCTTGAAAATGCCGATAATGGTAGGCGGGGCCACAACTTCCGAACTTCATACAGCCTTGAAGATAGCTTCGGTTTACTCCGGTCCTGTGGCGTGGACGAAAGACGCTTCACAGGCGGCAATCGTTGCCGAAAAACTTGTGAACCCGCGCACGTCTGCCGCATATATAGCCGAATTGGACAACCTTTACGAACGGTTGCGTGCGGAGCACGAGCAAAAAGAAAAGAACCCCTCGGGCATTTCGCTTGAAGAGGCGAGAAAACGCAAGCTGAAATTGTTCTGACCCGAAAAC
>CAVCON010000025.1:0-18753 GCA_963603805.1 Oscillospiraceae bacterium | reverse complement strand
GCGCAATTCAGGGCGTATGCAATACGCCCCTACAAGCGGTGCAATTTATTGATTAAGACATTATCGTGTGTTTGAATACACATAAATACGCACTGCGCACCACCGTCTGAACCGCATTGCGCAAACAAAAAACGCCGCAACAATATGGAAAAACTGTATAATGCTTCTCTAATTTCAAAAGTCCCTTGTCCCGAACTCGCGCAGCATACAGTTTCCACCCTGCGGTGGCAAGGCATTTTTGAATCCTGCAACCCCTCTTTTTTCGCCGTTTGCCTTTTGTGGAAATTTGGGAATTGTATAACTTTGCAAACACTTTAGAAATGCTTTTAACAACGAAACATTAACATCAATAATTAAATCCAACAATCTATGTGGTTATATGATTCATCTGTTGGAAAGAAGGTGGTTATGTCGGTAAGCGGCATAGCCTTGATTCTTTTCCTGACATTCCATGCCGCTATGAACATCGTGGTGCTCTTCTCCGAGGATGCCTACAATAGCGTGTGTGAATTTCTCGGCAGCAACTGGTATGCCGTAGCCGGAACCCTGGTTCTCGCATTCCTGGTGGCTTTGCACTTCGTGTATGCGTTCATCCTCACGTTGCAGAACCGCAAGGCACGCGGCACAAACCGCTACGCCGTAACGGCACGCCCCGAAAAGGTGGAATGGGCTTCGCAGAATATGTTCGTGCTCGGCATCATCGTGGTGCTCGGACTTCTGCTCCATCTCTACAACTTCTGGGCTAACATGATGCTCGCCGAACTCACCGGCAACGCCGGAGCTTGCGGGATTGAGCCTACCGACGGCGCAGGGTTCATCGCCCAGACTTTCGGCAACCCAATCTACGCGCTGGTTTACATCGTGTGGCTTGCGGCACTGTGGTTCCACCTCACCCACGGCTTCTGGAGCGCGTTCCAGACCCTCGGCCTCAACGGCAAGACATGGTTCTGCCGCTGGAAGACCATAGGCTCCGTTTACGTAACGGTTGTAGTGCTTGCATTCGTGGCAGTGGTTTTGAAGTTCGCCCTCTGCGGCGGCGCGTGCTGACAGGCTTCCAACCGTTTGCAACAAAGCATATAGATAACAACTTGGGGACGGCAACCGTGCAGTCCCTGCCAAACAAGAAACAAAGATATGTCAACTATAGATTCAAAAATTCCAGAAGGTCCTATATCGCAAAAATGGACCAACTATAAAGCTCACCAGCGTTTGGTGAACCCCGCCAACAAGCGCAAGCTCGACGTTATTGTGGTGGGAACGGGCCTTGCCGGAGCTTCGGCAGCAGCATCGCTCGGCGAAATGGGTTTCCACGTTTTGAACTTCTGCATTCAGGACTCTCCGCGCCGCGCACACTCCATCGCAGCGCAGGGTGGCATAAACGCCGCCAAGAACTACCAGAACGACGGCGACTCTGTTTACCGCCTGTTCTACGACACGGTAAAGGGCGGCGACTACCGCGCACGCGAGGCTAATGTTTACCGCCTTGCCGAAGTGAGCGCGAACATCATCGACCAGTGCGTGGCACAGGGCGTTCCCTTTGCACGCGAATACGGCGGACTGCTCGCAAACCGTTCTTTCGGCGGCGTGCAGGTGAGCCGCACCTTCTACGCAAAAGGTCAGACCGGCCAGCAGCTCCTTCTCGGCGCGTACTCGGCTTTGATGCGCCAGGTTCACACCGGAACAGTGGAACTTTTCACACGCTATGAGATGCAGGACGTGGTGATGATTGACGGTCGCGCACGCGGCATCATCGCCAAGAACCTCGTAACAGGCAAGCTCGAGCGTTTCGCAGCCCACGCTGTGGTGCTCGCAACTGGCGGCTACGGCAACACATACTTCCTTTCGACCAACGCTATGGGCTGCAACTGCTCCGCAGCAATGGCGGCTTACCGCCACGGCGCATACTTTGCAAACCCATGCTATGTGCAGATACACCCCACCTGCATCCCCGTTCACGGCGACAAGCAGTCCAAGCTCACACTTATGTCCGAGTCTCTGCGTAACGACGGACGCATCTGGGTTCCCAAGAAAATCGAGGACGCAAAGAAATTGCAGAAAGGCGAGATTAAGCCCACCGACATTCCCGAGGAAGACCGCGACTACTATTTGGAACGCCGCTACCCGGCATTCGGCAACCTCGTTCCCCGCGACGTGGCTTCACGCGCTGCAAAGGAGCGTTGCGACGCAGGCTTCGGCGTGAACAACACCGGTCTTGCCGTTTATCTTGACTTTTCCGAAGCAATCAGCCGCCTTGGCCTTGATGTCGTTCTCCAACGTTACGGCAACCTCTTCGACATGTACGAGGAGATTACGGACGTTAATCCGGGCGAGTTCGTGAAGGAAATCAACGGCGTGAAATACTACAACCCGATGATGATTTATCCTGCCATCCACTACACAATGGGCGGCCTTTGGGTTGACTATGAGCTGCAGACCAACCTCCCCGGCCTCTTCGCCATCGGCGAGTGCAACTTCTCGGAGCACGGTGCTAACCGTCTTGGGGCTTCCGCCCTCATGCAAGGTCTTGCCGACGGATATTTCGTGCTTCCCTACACCATCCAGAACTATCTCAGCGACCAAATCACCGTTCCCCGCTTCGACACCAACAGTCCCGAATTTGACGCCGCAGAAAAGGCGGTGCAGGACAAGATTGATCACCTAATGAACATCAAGGGCAAGAAGTCGGTTGACGCAATACACAAGGAACTCGGCAAAGTTATGTGGGAGTACGTCGGCATGGCGCGCACCAAGGAAGGACTTGAAAAAGGTCTCGAGAAGATTAAGGAAATCCGCAAGGAGTTCGAGACAAACCTCTTCGTACCCGGTAGCAAGGAAGGCTTGAACGTGGAGCTTGACAAGGCAATCCGCCTCAACGACTTCATAACAATGGGCTCGCTCATCGCTTATGACGCACTTCACCGCAACGAAAGCTGCGGCGGACACTTCCGCGAGGAATACCAGACCGAAGAGGGCGAGGCTAAGCGCGACGACCAGAACTTCTTCTACGTAGGTTGCTGGCAATATCAGGGCGACGACTCAAAAGCCCCCGAGCTTACCAAGGAACCGCTCAAATACGAAGCTATTGAAGTCAAGACACGTAACTACAAGAGCTAAGAGAAAGCCCGGACTTCTTACTAACAATTAAAAACAAAACTAAAATGGCTAATACAATAAGTTTCAAAATAAGATATTGGAAGCAGGACGGCCCCAAAGACCCGGGACATTTTGACGAGCGTGAGATGCGCGACATCCCCACCGACACCTCGTTCCTCGAGATGCTCGACATTCTCAACGAGCAGCTTGTGGAGGAAGGCAGCGAACCTTTCGTTTTCGACCACGACTGCCGCGAGGGCATCTGCGGTATGTGTTCGCTCTACATCAACGGCACTCCCCACGGAAAGACCGAGACAGGCGCGACAACCTGCCAGCTCTATATGCGCCGCTTCCACGACGGCGAGGTAATCACCGTTGAGCCGTGGCGTTCGGCAGCATTCCCCGTGATAAAGGACTGCATGGTTGACCGTTCCGCATTCGACAAAATCCAGGCTGCTGGCGGCTACATCAGCGTGCGTACAGGCGCACCTCGCGACGCAAACGCAATACTCATCCCCAAAGAGGCGGCAGACGAGGCCATGGACTGCGCAACCTGCATCGGCTGCGGCGCGTGCGTGGCAGCCTGCAAGAACGGCTCGGCAATGCTCTTCGTCTCCTCCAAGGTGAGCCAGTTCGCGCTCCTTCCCCAAGGCCGCGTAGAGGCAAAGAAGCGCGTGAAGGCAATGATTGCAAAGATGGACGAACTCGGTTTCGGAAACTGCACCAACACCCGCGCTTGCGAGGCTGTATGCCCCAAGAACGAAAGCGTGGCAAACATAGCACGCCTGAACCGCGAGTTTATAAAGGCAAAGCTTGCTGATTAAACAGTAAGTTTTTTCAGAAGAACGCACCACTGTCTGCAATTACGTGGTGCGTTCTTTTTTATTTTATATCTTTGCAAATGAACAAAATAAAAACGCAAAGATGACAGAGACGCAATCCTTGGGATTTTCAGAGGCACTCAACGCCTCGACAAAAAAGATTTTCCAGTTTTCAGGACGCTCACGCCGCTCGGAATATTGGTGGACAATGCTGGTGGTCTATGCCGTGGGCTTGGTCGTACCTGTATTGGGCTGGATTGCCGGACTTCTGGCAATACCGCTCACATTCCGCCGTCTGCACGACACAGGTCGGAGCGGCTGGTGGTGGGGTGTTGGCGCAATCATACAAGGTTCGCTGATAGTCTGCATTCTCTACGAAACGTTCGGTATTATGGTGTTACAGAACAACATGGGCACAACACCCGAAATGCTCATTGCAAAATATCTTCTTTGGGGGCTGCTTGCCTTGGCATGGAAAGTAATCCTGCTCGTATTCCTGTCCACGGACAGCGATGCGTATGAGAACGATTATGGCGAGTCGCCGAAATATATTGAGGAAGATCAAGACTGCGCATAAGTTAGGGGCAAACAAATTACATAAATACAATTTTTCAAACAGTTGCAACGCTGTAGGGACGTATGGCATACGCCCTGAATTGCGCGTTTTTGCAATGTTGTGGCAGTGGTTGGCAGTGCGGTTCATGCGATGGAGTAAAGGGCGTATGCCATACGCCCCTACATATATACCGTGTGCGATCAAAAACAACATACATCGTTTACATAATTCCCACATAAGCAAAACGGTTGTCCTTTCCCAAACTCCCCGAAAACTACATTTGATGTAGAAAAAACTACATAGGACATAGAAAAAATTATGTCTGATATAATTCAAACTACATCAGACCTTTTTTCGCCAGTTGCAAACCTCTGGAATACAAAACGTTACACAAGACAATCTTTACGCAGCTATTCCTTTGAAATTCAAAGCTTTGCGCGTTTTGGGCGGTTTTCGCGATTTCGTGGGGAATATGTCCGGGGCGCGGTGTGCAGCATACCCTTTTTGATGATGCGCATTTGACGCGCCATTGAAAATTTTGTGCAGAGGGCATTGCACTCCGCTATGAAAAAACTTTTATCTTTGTATGTGGTATAATTGGCTACAGAAAAAATGAAGATAATACATACTGCCGACTGGCATATCGGCAACACGTTTTACGGTTACGACCGCTCTGATGAACACCGCCACTTTCTGGACTTTCTTCTTCAGACTATAAGTGAACACGAGGCGGACGCGCTCGTGGTGGCAGGAGACGTGTTTGACAACCCTAACCCGTCGGCGGAGGCGCAGCGCATATACTACGACTTTCTGAGCCGCGCCGTCGTGGAGAATCCCGGCTTGCAGATAGTAGTCATCGCCGGAAACCACGACAGTGCGGCACGCCTTGAGGCTTCCGCCCCGATACTCGCCCCACAGGGCATACAGGTGCGCGGATGTCTGCACACCGACGACAAGGGCAACCCCAAGCTCGAGGAGCTTATGATACCCTTGCACTCACGCCACGATGCCGATGACGAGGTTGTGTGCCTTGCCGTGCCTTTCCTGCGCCAGCCGGAACTGCCGCGCGAGGACTCCTTCAGCAAGAGCATGGGCAAATTCTTCCAGACGCTCATAAGCGAGGCACGGCACGACTACGGCAAAAAGCGGCGCATGATGCTCGCCGCACATTTCTACGCCACCGGCAGCGAGATTAGCGGCGAGGAACACAGCGAGCGCATCATCATAGGGGGCGAGGAAAATGTTGACGCCTCAAAATTCTGCGGCGACATGAGCTACGTTGCTCTCGGGCATATACACAAGGCGCAGCGCGTGGCGGGATTTGACCACGCCCGCTATTCGGGTTCGGCACTGCCGATGTCGTTTGGCGAAAGGGGCTACAGGCACGGCGTTAATGTGGTGAACATCGGCACGGACGGCACTGTCACCCTAAACCCTGTTGAATACATTCCCCTCAGAACACTCGTTACCATTCCGCAAAAGGGAACGACAACCCCTGACGAAGCCATTGAAACGGCAAAGTCGCTGCCCAAGGCTGGAAAAAAAGACGACAACTCATCCTATCCGTATGTAGAGGTGCGTCTTGGGGAAATCCCCGACTCAACAACGGTGCATTCCATAAAGGAAGCCTTTGAGGGACGCGCCGCAATGCTTTGCACTATCCGCAACATGAGCAGTGCGAAAACAGACCGCGAGGCTCTGGAAACGGAAACAGAGGAACAACTGCGCCAGCTCGACCCGCTGCTCATGGCAAAAGCCATATACAAAAGCCGCTGCGGCGGCGAGGAAATGCCACAGGCACTTGTGGACAAATTCAACACCGCCGTGAAAATTGCCAAGGAAAACGAGGAGGACGAATAGGAAGAACCATGTACATACGCAAGATAATCATAAACAACATAACTTCGCTCAAAGGCGAACACACAATAGACTTCACGCAAGAGCCTCTGCGCTCGGCCGACCTTTTTGCCATTACAGGCGACACGGGAGCCGGGAAGTCAACAATACTCGACTGCATCTGCCTTGCCCTCTACAACCGCGCCCCGCGCTTTGCGCTGCGCGAGCGGAATGTGTCGCCCATTGCCGCGCCCGAGAAAGGCACGGCGGCAAAACTCCACAGCTACGACACGCGCAATGTGCTGCGCCGTGGGGAAACTGAAGGCTCGTGCGCCGTGGAGTTCATAACGCACGAAGGGACTTTCGTCGCCACATGGGGCGTGAGGGTGAAGCGCACGGGGACTTTCGACACCGTTTCGCGCTCGCTTGTGCAGACAGAGCCGAAAAGGAAAACGTATGACCCACGCGAGGTGCAGGACGAGATACTGCGGCTTGTGGGACTTGATTACGAACAGTTCACACGCACGGTAATCCTCGCCCAAAACAGTTTCGCTAACTTTCTGCGCGCACGCCGCGACGAGAAGTCAAAACTGCTTGAAAAAATCACCGGGACGGAGATATACAACAAGATTTCCTCCATCATTTACACCCAAAGCCAAAAGGCAGGAGAGGATTTCAGGCTAAGACAGGCGGAATACCAGCACTACGAAAAGGAAACCCTTGACGAAACCTCACTGAAGGAAACCGACAACCGCAAAAACCTTGTGGAATCACAGTTGAAGCTGCTGGACCAAAAAACGGAGCACCTCAAAAAACAGCTTGCGTGGTATGACACCTACGAGGAGCTTGAAGCCAAAGCCACAGCCGCAACCGAAGCCTACAACAAGGCAAACCGCGCAAATGTGGACATGACGCTGGAACGCGAAAAGCTACAGCGTTACGACGACGTGGCCGAAATAAGGGACAAGGTTGTCTCCGCACAAAAGGACGACATAAAAATAGCCGAGACACAAAACAGGCTGGAGCTTCTTTCAAAAGAGAAAGACGAAAAGGCACGCGAAAAAGCAGCAGCGTCATCGGTGCTTGATGAGGCTAAAAAGGAGTTTTCAAAATACGACAGCTCATTGCGGCAGCAAGAGCCATTGTTCAAAAAAGCGCATGAAATACTGCGCGAAATAGAAATAAGCGAAAGCGCAAGGGCTGAAAAAGCCACAGAGCTTGAACAGAAAAGGAAAAACATTGCTGAAATAGAAAAGAAAATCGCCGAAAACCAGAAATGCCTGAAAGTGTTCGAGGCACAGGCGGAAAACTGCAAAAACGCCATGCAGTCGCTGCAACCCCACCAAGCCATGTTTGAGCAATACGGTTCGGTGCTTGAAAAAATAAGGACATACGGCACACTGCTTTCGGAATCTGAAAACATGAAAAAGCGGCAGAGTGTGATAAACGCCGAACTGGAAACGCTGAAAACCGCGCTTGAGAAGATTGACAGCGAGATAAACCTGGCCCTTCAGCAAAAGGAATCGCTCGAACAGGGGAGAACACAGCTGCAAAACAGCGTGCTTGGCGTTGACAACAGTATGCTGCAAGACGATTACAACAAGGCTTTCACCCAAAAGACAAGCCTTCAAGGCGCAAAACGCCTTTGGGAGACGCTCTCCGCCGAATATGAGGAGAACGAGCGGAACGAGAGCGCAATCTCGAGCGTAAGCATAACCATAGAGGCACGCAAAGGACAGCTGCGCGACCTTGAAATGGAAACCACCAAATACAGACAGATATACGAAATACACGAAAAGTATTTCAACATGGGTCAGGCTGACAATGTAAAGGAACTGCGCCGTAACCTGAAGGAAGGCGAGCCTTGCCCCGTATGCGGCGCGACGCACCACCCATACCACAGCGAAACCGAACAGCGTCTGAACGAGGTGGTGAGCAACGCCGAACGCTCACGCGATGAAGCCCGCGAAAAATACAATGCCAGCGAGGAAAAGTTCAGCAACATGAAGACCATGCAAAGTTCCGATGCTGAAAAATACCGCAGCCTGCTGAAAAAGCGCGACGAGATAGACGCGAGAATAAAAAAATACCGCAAGGAATGGGAATTGCTGTACGCCCCACTCGACAAGACTTTTTCCGACAGTTCCGGCAAAGTGGACGCGGCGGCAAGGCGCATTATAATAATACAGCTGCTTGAAAACGCGGAAAAAGCGGCGGAAGACACCCGCAAACGCCTTGACGAGTACAACAAATGCCACGCAGAGATAGAGCGTTGCACGCAAAGCATGGAGAAAATCTCAAACACCCTCGCCGAACTTCAAAAGAAACGCTCCGACATACTTATGAACAAAGGCGTGGACGAGGGCAATCTTGCCACCATTGCCGAAAGCATAAACAGCAATTCCGACAACGCCCATGAAATATACCTTGATTTGGAAAAGTTCCTTACCGTGGCCGACTGGCGGCAGCTTATACGCGAAAATCCAAAGCTGCTGCGCGAGCGGATCTCGGAGTTCTACAACAAATGGAACGAATGCCGCGAAAACATAAAGAAAATCGAGGAAAGCAAAGGCGAAACGGAAAACGAAGTGAAAATGCTAAGGCAAAACCTACAGGCAGCAAACGACGCAATCCACGGACTTAACGCCAAAATTGAGGAAATCGACAACATGGTCTCCGCCAACAAAAACAGCATTTACAAGATGTTTGGCGACGAGAACCCAATAGAGACCGAAGAAAACCTGCACAAGCACATGGAAGTTGCCCGAAAGGACGTGGAAGAAAAGACATCTTCCCTTCACGATGCGGAAAAGGCTCTCGGAACTGTGAGTGCGCAACACAGGCAACTGTCAGAGGAACTTCGGAAACTCGAAGAGGAAAAACTGCGCATAAGCACCGAAATAGACACATGGATTTCCGCGTTCAACCAAAACCATTCCTCGGTGCGCTTTAACGAACTCGTGGAAATTTTCAACTCAAGCTACGATTGGAACTCCATGCGTGCCGAGCTAAAAAAGGTGGAGAACGAGTTTTCACTGGCTTGCGACAGAATGGAGGCGGCACAAGCACAGCTCAATGCCTGGCAGTCGCGCCCCGAACACCCCGACAGGACATTTGAAACCCGCAGAAGCATATCCTCCGACATAGAGATGACACGCCAAAAGCGGGAACAGGTGCAGAACGACTTGGACGGAATAAAACTTGGGCTTTCTCGCCACGAAGAGGGATTGAAAAGAATGATGGAAATGAAGCCTGGGCTTGACGAGCTTGAAAAGAACTCACGCGAATGGGCAAAGCTTAACGATTTGATAGGCTCTGCGAATGGAATGGCCTTTAGCCGCGTGGCCCAAAATTCAACCCTCAGGCTTCTTGTGGACCATGCAAATTCCCAACTGGCGTTGTTTTCGCCGCGCTACCGCTTGCACAAAGCCGAAGACTCACTTGACCTCGAAATAACCGACCGCTACATGAGCGATGAAAGCCGCCCGGTATCCAGTCTTTCGGGCGGGGAAACTTTTGTGGTGAGCCTTGCACTTGCGCTCGGCTTGTCATCCCTCTCAAACGGTCGCCTGTCAATCGGCAGCCTGTTTATCGACGAAGGCTTCGGCAACCTCGACAACGAAAGTCTCGACATGGTTATACACGCATTAGGAAGCCTCAACGCCCAAGGGCGCAAAGTTGGAATAATAAGCCATACGCAACAAATCCGCGACAATATATTCCCGCAAATACAGGTTGTGCACAAAAACGCGGCAGACAGCCTTAGCACAATACGAACTGTGTCATTCTAAAAAACTGTAACAATGAAAAAACTTGTTTTCGCCACAAACAACGCCCACAAGCTTGAAGAAATACGCGCCATTCTCGGCTCGAAAATAGAAATTCTCAGTTTGGCAGACATAGGCTGCGAAGCCGACATACCCGAAACCGCCGACACGCTCGAGGGCAACGCCCTTATAAAGGCGCGTTACGTTTACAACAACTACAACCTCGACTGCTTCGCCGACGACACAGGCCTTGAAGTTGACGCGCTCAACGGTCTTCCCGGCGTTCACACAGCGCGCTACGCCTACCCCGACCGCCACGATCCCGAAGCCAATATGGTGAAACTGCTTGACACCTTAAAAGAAAATAACGACCGCAATGCAAGATTTCGCACTGTTATTGCGTTAATAGAGAAAGGCGAAGAACATCTTTTCGAGGGTGTTGTCGAAGGCGTTATCGCACGCGGCAAAAGCGGGACGGAAGGTTTTGGCTACGACCCGGTGTTCATTCCCGAAGGACAGCAAAAGACTTTTGCCGAACTCGGGGAGGACATAAAGAACTCCATGAGCCACCGTGCACGCGCCGCGCAGAAACTTGCCGGATACCTTGCCTCGCGCCACGAATGCTGAAAGTGCGTACAGGCACATTAACATAATAACATTACCAGAAATGCGCAAGAAAACATTTCTTATCCTATTCATGCTTGCTGCGGTGTTTGCGGCACAAGCCGAAAACCGCTGGACTTTCTATGGGGCATACCACAACTCGCTTGCCAACATCCCAGCTTGCGGCAAAGTGTTTTCGCTTTGCGACGGATCCATATTCTCCTATTCACCGTCCGACAGCGAAGCCAAAATTTACAACAAGACCACAGGACTTAGCGATGCCGACATAAAGCACATGGCCTATTGCGGGGAACTTGAATGTTTCGTGCTTGTATATTCCAACTCCAACATCGATGTCTTTTATCCCGGGCAGGACAAGATGTCAAACCTCCCGCAGCTTATGAACAGCGCACTTGCCGACAAAACAGTAAACGACATAACAGTTTCGGGCAAGAACGCTTACATAGCCACAAATTCGGGCGTTTCGGTACTCGACATTTCCCGCCTCGAGTTTTCCAGAACATACAGCATCGGTGCTGTCAGCAGTGCCGTCCGCCTCAACGGCAAAATTCTGGCAGCCACACCCTCTGGAGTAATGCAGGGGAATGAAGCTGAAAATCTTCTCGACCCATCAAAATGGTCAAAGCTCAACGACCCGGCTTTCACAAAGCTTAGAGTTTTGGGGGACAAGCTTTACGCCCAAGCCCAGCACGTCTTTGAGATAAATCCGACAACCGGCGTTTTTGTGGCGATAGACAATGTTCCCGCAACGTTTTTCTGCGCCGACAACGCCTCCTATATGTTTTTCGGCAATTCCGATGCCGCCTATGCCGTGTCGCCCGACGGGACAAAAACCAAGATATGCGGCAGCAACTCGTTCAAATATCTCTCCTACTCCGACGGCACATATTGGGCAAGCTGCGGCTTCAGCGGCACACAGCCCTACAAGGCCGACGAAACAGGAATGCTCAAAGCCGTGGCTGAAGGCATCACCCTAAACAGCCCGATACGCAACTATTGCGCATTCATGAACGTAAGTCCGTCAAACCGCATTCTCGTGGCGGGCGGCTCGCTCAACTATAACCGTCAGGACTTTGCCGGCACGCTCTATAGCTATCAGAACGGAAAGTTCTTCAATTTTGAGGACACCGTTTCGTCTCACACAAATATGCTCTACCGCAACCTTACGGGTGTTGCCGAAGATCCTAACGACCCCGACCATGTTTTTGCGTCTTCCGGCGAAACCGGGCTGTATGAGTTCCGCAACGGAAAGTACGCAAACCATTACGACTACCGCAACAGCCTTTTGCAAACCGTTCTGCCCAACGCTTGGCAACCTTTCATGTATGTCAGGACAGGCGGCTTGCAGTTTGACGGCGACGGAAACCTGTGGATGCTCAACAGCGAGGTTGACACAGTTGTGAAAATAATGATGCGCGACGGCACATGGCGCAGCATATACATCGACGAACTGGCAAAATATCCCACGTTCGACCACCTTATTTTCGACAACGACGGCAGGGCATGGTTCACACACCGCCGAACCACGAGCAGCCACAACGCCGGCGTGGCGTGCCTGGATGTGAACGGAACTATCGGCGACACATCGGACGACACGTTCACATTCCGCTTCCGCTTTACAAACGAGGACGGCACAACCTACACGCCCAACACCGTCGATGCCATAGCCAAGGACAACGACGGACGCATTTGGGTGGGGACCGTTGAAGGTCCTTTCCTCATCAACGACCCCGAAAACTTCGCAAACAGCAACTTCACATTCGAGCAGGTGAAAGTGCCGCGCAACGACGGCACAGACTATGCCGACTACCTGCTCACGGGAGTTCCCATCACAGCCATAGCCGTTGACGCGGCAAACCGCAAATGGTTCGGTACAAACGGCGACGGCGTTTACCTTGTCAGTGCAGACAACATCGAGACTGTTCACCATTTCACCACCTCAAACTCCCCATTAGTAAGCGACAAAGTGCTTTCGCTTGCCGTAAACAGGGAAACAGGCGAGGTGATGATAGGCACAGACAAGGGACTCGTGGGCTACAATGCCGGCAAAGTAAACACAGGAAAGTCATTCAAGGACAAAGACCTCAAGATATACCCCAATCCTGTGCGCCCCGACTTCTACGGAGACGTAACAATCGAGGGGCTTCCCTTGGGCGCGGAGGTAAAGATAACAACCACAGGAGGGCAGCTTGTGCGCACCGCAAAGACAAGCAACGGCTTCTACAAATGGGACGTTAAGGACAACAGCGGTGCGGGCGTGGGTTCGGGCGTTTACTATGTGTTTGCCGTAACGTCTGACGGCAAGCACGGCGCACGCGGCCGCATAGTGGTAGTGCGCTGAAGTCATGGGGCAAACGGCGCGGCGCTTCAATGCCATAACGTTGGTGAGGTGGTTTTTCGCCGTCTCCCTCGTGTGCTTTCACGCCTGCGTGCTTTTACGCCACAGCTTCATCACCCCAATAAAGGGGCACGCCATTGTAAGCGTGTTTTTCGTGCTGAGCGGAATGCTCACCTACGAGGGGTTCGCCGCCCGCCCCGGTGTGCGTGCCTTTTATATTCGCAGATTGCGGAAGCTATTCCCGCCATACGCCTTGGTCGTTATTGCCTGTGCGCTCGCCTTTGCAGCGTTCTCCACAATGCCATGCATCAGCTACTACACATCCCCTGGCTTTTGGAAATACATTGCCGCCAACCTTGCGTTCCTCAATTTTCTCTCCCCCACCCTTCCCGGAGTATTTGAAGCCCATTCTGTCGATGCGGTCAACTCATCGCTATGGACTATGAAAGTGGAAGTGATGTTCTATGCCGTCGCCCCTGCAATCGTATGGCTTTCGCGCCGCTTCCGACCGCTGTGGGTCATAGCGGCAGTGTATGTGCTTTCGGTTGCTTATGCCGAGTTTTTCACCCACCTTTACCACGTCTCGGGGGCGGAGAAGTTTGACGTTTTACGCCGCCAACTGCCGGGGCAGATGATGTATTTCGCCGCAGGAATGGCGGCGGTGCACGTCAGGGCGGTGATGTTGCGTCATAAGGCAACAGCACTGCTTGCTGGCCTTGCGGTGTGGCTGCTGTGTTCATACTTTGCACGTCTGCGCCCCATAGAGCCGCTCGCCATAGCGTGCGTCATTACGGTTGTGGCGTATGGCAGCCGCCGGCTTTCCTCGCTGTCGGTTTCAGTCCCCAACCTTACATACGAGGTGTTCCTGCTTCATTTCCCCGTATTGCAGACCTTTGTCGAGCTGAAAGCGTTTGAAAAGCTCGGCTTTGCAACCGCACTGCCTTTGGCGTTTGTTGTGATAATACTGCTGTCGTATGCAATAAACCGGGTCATGAACCGCAAAAAGGCAAATATGCCGATAACACAGTAACCTCTTGATTACAAGCTTTTTGTACAATTTTCCAATTGTTTTATAAGAGATTGTTTTTCAAACACTTGCAAAGGGAGAAAAAAGGTCTGATGTAATTTGAATTATATCAGACATAATTTTTCCTATGTCCTATGTAGTTTTTCCCATGTCCGATGTAATTTTTGCGGTATTGGTTTTGCGCCATTTGTAGGGGCGTATTGCATACGCCCTATACGCCACCGCGTGAACCGCACCGTGAACCACCGCCACAACATCGCAAATCCGCGCAATTCAGGGCGTATGCAATACGCCCCTACAAGCGGTGCAATTTATTGATTAATCGTTGTTTATATATTTACAACGTGTTCTGCATACGCCCTTTATACCACCGCATGAATCACATTGAAAACCGCTCCGCAACATTGCAAATCCACGCAATTAAGGGCGTATGCCATAAGCCCCTGCAAGCGGCGCTATTTATTTATTGATTGCACATCGCGCATTTGTGTGGCGGCGCAAATTATTGTTTATTTGTGTGCGGAATATTCAACGGGGGCTGTTTTCTGCGGCTTGGGGCATTGGACAAAAAACCTGCAAAACCAAAAAAATCGGGTTGTTGTATTGTTGCATTGAATAAATGTGTAACTTTGTGAAAAATATAGACTGCCATGTTCTTGGGTGTGCCGCTATCGTCATTGTCCCGCGCTCTTGCCGAAAGATATGGGTATCGCGCAATACTTATGTACCGCAACCCATACGTATGCTTTTGGCATAGTGTGAGTGCGGTTTATGCCGACACAATGGCAAACCGCCTGTGCAATGCAATGCTCATGTCGGGCGCGGGGCGCGGAGAGAAAATCATCGTGCTTTCTGAGAATATGCCCGAGTGCATCTATGTGAGCCTGGCAGCCTACAAGGCGGGCATTGTGGTTGTGCCGGTATTCGCCGGCACGTGCATGGCGAGGCTTGAGGCAATAGTCCGCATCACCGGCGCACGCCTTGTGTTTGCCGGAGGCGCGGAGCA
Organism: Oscillospiraceae bacterium; assembly: GCA_963603805.1. Classification (GTDB taxonomy): domain Bacteria; phylum Bacteroidota; class Bacteroidia; order Bacteroidales; family Bacteroidaceae; genus UBA6398. Next base: position 3,685 of record CAVCON010000025.1, on the reverse strand, counting down.
ATACGCCATGGCGGCGGCACTTTACGCCAAATGCCCTTCCGTGAGGCGAGTTGTGGTTTTCGACCCCGAAGTGGCTATACGCAAAAACGACAAGACCTCGCGCCACATAGCGGAGTTTGTGAAGAATGCGCCCGGACGCATCAAGCAAAGTATTGCGCAGCCATGCGCGGACGATGCCGCCGACATCATTTTCACCAGCGGCACAATGGGCGAGCCGAAAGGGGTTGTGATAACCCACGGAATGTATTCCGCCGCCTTCAGGGAGAACGCCGGGCGCATTGAGGTGGGCGAGGGCTGGAAAGTGCTCGAATACCTGCCATACAACCACATATTCGAAAGGGCGTGGGCTTTGTTCTGCCTGCAATGCGGGGCGGTGCTTGTCGTAAACCAGCGGACGAGCCACCTGCAACGTGCGCTTAGGGAGATACGTCCCGAAGCAATGTGCTGTGTGCCGCATTTCTGGGAGAAGCTGCGCCAGGCGGTGGATGCGCACATAGGCTCGCAACCTGCCAACATCAGGGAAGCATGGGAAAAGTGCCTTGAAACAGGGTGGCGGCGCAACGTTGGCTATGTTTGCCGTCGCAAGCCTGTTCCCGAAGATTTGGAGCGCGAATACGCCGAATGCGACAAGACCGCGCTTTCAATGATGCGCCGCGAGGCGGGACTTGAAAACGCCCGCGTGATGCCCACCGCAGGGGCTGTGGTGGCAAAGGACATCGAGGAGTTTGCACGTGCCTGTGCACTGCCGATGCTCGTGGGCTACGGACTTACCGAGACCACCGCCACCGTGAGCTGCGACGATTTTTCGCAAAGCATAACCCCGGGTTCCGTGGGCAGGACAATAGGCGGATTAGAAGTGAAGCTCGGCGAAGACGGTGAGATACTTTTGCGCGGCAAAACCGTGGCGCACGGATATTTCAACAACCCCGAAGCCACAGCCGAAGCCTTTGACGGCGGATGGTTCCACACGGGGGACGCAGGGCGCATTGAGAACGGCGAACTGTTCATCACCGGCAGGATAAAGCAGCTGATGAAGACCTCGAACGGCAAATACATCGCCCCGGAACAGATAGAGGCGGCAATGAACGCCGACCCTATGATTGCCCAAACCGTGGTGGTTGCCGAAGGGCGCAAGTTCGTGGGGGCTTTGATAGTGCCAGAACACCCAGCGGGCGGTGGCGCGGAGAACTCGGCGGAAAGCCAGCGCACAATATGGGAGCGCATAGAGAAAATACAGGAGTGCTTCCCGCCGTTCTGCCGCATAAGGCGGTTCATGCTCATCGCCGGACCGCTGACAGTGGCGAACGGATGCCTCACACCCACCCTGAAAATACGCAGGAGCGCAGTGGAGCAAAAATACGCCGAAGAAATAGAGACAATTTACGACAACAAGAAGTATAGAATATATGATAACCTCTGAACAGCTGAAAGAGATACAAAACCGCGCCGCAGAACTCGGACGCTATCTTGACATCGACAGAAAGAAGATAGAACTCGAGGAGGCGCAACTGCACACGCAAGCCCCAGACTTTTGGGAAGACCCCAAGAAGGCCGAACAACAGATGAAAACAGTCAAGGAACTGGAACGCTGGGTGAACGGCTACAAGGAAGTTTGCACCGACGTTGAGGAACTTGCGCTTGCCGTGGACTTCCACAAGGAAGGAATGGTGGAGGAAGAGGAAGTTGACTCCGCCTATGCCAAGGCTGTGGAGAAAATCGAGGCACTTGAAATGAAGAATATGCTGCGCCGCGAGGAGGATCAGATGTCGTGCGTGCTGAAAATCAATTCCGGCGCGGGCGGCACCGAGAGCCAGGACTGGGCTTCCATGCTCATGCGAATGTACATGAGATATGGCGAAGCCCACGGCTACAAGGTAACGGTAAGCAACTTGCAGGACGGCGAGGAAGCCGGCATCAAGACCGTTACGATGGAGATTGAGGGCGATTACGCATACGGCTACCTGAAAAGCGAGAACGGCGTGCACCGCCTTGTGCGCGTTTCGCCCTACAACGCGCAGGGCAAGCGCATGACCTCGTTTGCGAGCGTGTTCGTAACGCCGCTTGTTGACGACACCATAGAGGTTTACGTTGACCCGTCGAAGATTAGCTGGGATCTTTTCCGCAGCGGCGGCGCGGGCGGACAGAACGTGAACAAAGTGGAGACTGGCGTGCGCTTGCGCTACCAGTATGTTGACCCCGACACCGGCGAAGAGGAGGAAATCCTCATCGAGAACACCGAGAGCCGCAAGCAGCTTGAAAACCGCGAGAACGCCATGCGCCTGTTGCGCTCGCAGCTCTACGACCGCGCATTGCAGAAGCGCAAGGCGGAACAGGCGAAGATAGAGGCCGGGAAAAAGAAGATTGAATGGGGAAGTCAGATACGCTCCTACGTGTTTGACGACCGCCGCGTGAAAGACCACCGCACGGGCTTCCAGACAAGCGACGTGGGCGGCGTGATGGACGGAAACATCGACGGCTTCATCAAGGCTTATCTTATGGAGTTCGCCGACTCGCAGGACATTGTGTAGAACAAATCCAAACCAAAAAATAAGTATGCCATGAGTGAACAAAGAAGAATCAAGGCCAACGAACGGCGCAAGAAGCAAAACCGCCAGGCCGGAAGAATTGTAAACGGAATTTTCATCGCCCTTGTGGTTCTGATGGTGGTGTGCATAGTCTGTGCCGCGCTGCTTTCGGACTGACAGGAACACAAAGCGGGAAATTCGCAAAAAGGTATTGGCAATGCCATTGGAGATAGAACACAAGTTCCTCGTTCGCGGGGAATATAAGAGTCATGCGTCATCATCAACCCACATTGTGCAGGGTTACATTTGCAGCGACAGGGGCAGGACGGTGCGCGTGCGCATCCGCGACGACAGGGGTTATCTCACCATAAAAGGCCCCTCACTCGACGGCGGGCTTTCGCGCTATGAGTTCGAAAAGGAGATTACCCTTGACGAGGCAAAGCGGCTCATGTCGCTCTGCGAGCCGGGGATTATCGACAAACGCCGCTATCTTGTGCCGTTCAAGGGACACGTGTTCGAGGTGGACGAGTTTTACGGCGACAACGAGGGACTGACAATGGCGGAAGTTGAGCTTTCCACAACAGACGAGAGCTTTGAGAAGCCCGCGTTCATAGCCCGCGAAGTTACCGGCGACAGAAGGTTCTACAACTCCTCGCTGCGCATCCACCCTTTCAGGGAATGGAAAGACTCCCTGCCCGAGTACAAGCCTTAAAAGGCAATCCATAATCCAAGCGTCCTTTGCAAGTCCCTCAAGGCTTGCAAGGGGTTGTTTTGCCCTTAATTACGTGGAGGCGGTTGTTTACAAGGCGTACACAACACACCATATCATTATGCAACATACAATCAGCCAAGGAATTGCACCGCCGTAGGGGCGTATGGCATACGCCCTGAAGTGCGCCGATTTGTAATGTAGTGGCAGCGGTTCGTAATGCGGTTTATGCGGTGGCGTACAGGGCGTATGCAATACGCCCCTACATATATACCGTATGCAATCAAAAACAACATACACCGTTCATATAGTTTCCGCAAAACCAAAATTGTCTGCTTTTCCAAAACACTCCGAAAACTACATCGGATGTAGGAAAAACTATGTCCTATGTAGAAAAAATTATGTCTGACATAATTCAAACTACATCAGACCTTTTTTCGCCCACTTGCAA
>CAVCON010000024.1:8327-18990 GCA_963603805.1 Oscillospiraceae bacterium | reverse complement strand
GTAGTTTGAATTATATCTGATATAATTTTTTCTATGTCCTATGTAGTTTTTCCTATGTCTGATGCAGAATCGTCCCAGGCTTTTGCGATGAGGAAACCGTGCCTTGTGTTTTCAAAATAATCCCTCACTTTTCTTTCTTGATTGTTCTCCATTTTCATGGGTCGTGCAGCCCACCGCGCTTCCTCTTAAACGGCAAAAACTGTCCCTGCATTAAGAGCAAATATTGAATACTGTAAAATCAAGACCACTTCTTTGTGTTTTGCGGCTTGGGCAATGCGGAATTTTGTAACTTTGCCATCAAAGTTCAACAACATGAGAAAGTTCGTATCATTCGTATTTACAGTGGCCCTTGCGGCGTTTGCGCCAAAGGCTGGGGCAGAGATAACATTGCAGGGTATTGCCGGCGGCAGCTATTATCCCAAGTCCATGCGCTCGTTCCAATCTTCGCCCGACGGCGAGAGCTATATGCAGATTAGCGAGGACGGCAAGAAACTCATTTCGTATTCTTTCAAGAACGGTGCGCAGAACGGCGTTGTCATTGACCTCACCACTGCTCGCGGCGACAAGGTGGAGGGCATGGACGGCTATATTGTGTCGCCCGACAACAGGCGCATTCTTGTGCAGACAAACACAAAATACATCTACCGCCGTTCGTTCACCGCCGACTACTACATTTATGATGTCAACAACAAGACCCTTACGGCACTGTCCAAAGGCGGGGCGCAGATGCAGCCGCAGTTTTCGCCCGACGGCAACCTGATTTCGTTCGTGCGCGGCGGCAACCTGTTCCTCGTCAAGCTGCTTTTCGACAATTCCGAGAGCCAGGTAACAAAAGACGGCGAGGTGGGAAAAGTGCTCAACGGTATTCCCGACTGGGTGAACGAGGAGGAGTTTTCCACGGCTTGCTCATACGTTTTCACCGCCGACAGCAAAATGCTCGTGTGGGTGCGCTACGACGAGAGTGCGGTAAAGACGTTCTCCTTCCCGCTCTACAAGGGCATGAAGCCCGAAAAACAGGAGTATGCCGGCTATCCCGGTGCTTACAGCTACAAGTACCCCATTGCCGGCGAGGTTAATTCCACCGTTACGGTTCACTCGTTCGATATCAAGAGCCATGTGGAGCGTACGGTGAACGTGCCGCTCGACGCAGACGGCTACATACCGCGCATTTTCCAGACTTCCGACCCCGAAAAGGTGGCTGTCGTAACGCTCAACCGCCACCAGGACCAAATGGACATATATGCGGCAAACCCGCGCTCACGTGTCTGCAAGCTGTTAGTGCGCGAAAAGAACGACAAGTACCTGCGCGAGGAGGCTTTCTCAAAGCTCAAATTCTATGGCGACCATTTTGCCATGGTGAGCGACCGCAGCGGATTTAACGAAATATACTGGTACGACATAAACGGGCATCTTGTGGGGCAAGTGACCAAAGGCAATTGCGAGGTGCAGGACTTCTACGGCTACGATGCCGCAACCGGCAACTTCTACTACTCGGCAAATGCCGACGGCCCGCAATACACCACGGTCATGAGCGCAAACCTGAAGGGCGGCGCAAAGAGGCTTTCCACTCAGAAGGGCAGCAATTCCGCACGTTTCAGCGCGAATTTCCGCTACTACGTAAACACGTTCTCAAGTCTCGCCTCCGCGCCGGTAACAACCCTTTGCAGCGCAAACGGCAAGGTTATGAAAACGCTCATCGACAATTCGGAATTGAAGGCAAAGATAGACGCGGACGCTCCGGCAAAGGTGGAAATGTTCGAGTTCACCACCTCAAACGGCACAAAGCTGAACGGCTATATGGTGAAACCCGCAAATTTCAGCGAGGCTAAGAAATATCCCATAATAATGTACCAATACAGCGGCCCGGGTTCGCAACAGGTGCAGGATTCTTGGTCATCGGGTTTCATGCCCGGCTTGATATGGGAACGCTATCTCGCGCAAAACGGCTTTATCTGCGTGTGTGTTGACGGACGTGGCACAGGCGGGCGCGGTGCTGACTTTGAAAAACAAACTTACCTGAAGCTCGGGCTTCTCGAGGCGCAGGATCAGGTGGAGGCTGCGCTCTATCTCGGCAATCTCGGTTATGTTGACAAGAACCGCATAGGCATTTGGGGCTGGAGCTACGGCGGCTTCAACACCCTGATGTCGATGAGCGAGGGCAGGGGCGTGTTCCGCGCCGGCGTTGCCATAGCCCCGGTTACAAGCTACCGCTTCTACGACTCCGTATATACCGAGCGGTATATGCGCACCCCCAACGAAAACTCCGCAGGATATGACGACAACCCCATAACCCGCGCAGCAAATTTGCACGGCGACCTATTGATTGTACACGGCACTGCGGACGACAACGTTCACTTCCGCAACTCGGCGGAGTATTCCGAAGCCCTTGTACAGGCCGGCAAGCAATTCCAAATGCAGGTTTACACAAACCGCAATCACAGCATATATGGTGGCAACACGCGGCTGCACCTTTACACAAGGGTGGCTGAGTTTTTCAAGGACAAGTTGAAATGAGCCGGCGGAATGCCGCTGATTTCGGAAATCATAACAAATTAAAATCTTCACAGCAATGAAAGAGCTAAAAGGAACAAAGACCGAGAAGAACCTGCTCGCGGCTTTTGCGGGCGAGAGCCAGGCAAGAAACAAGTACACCTATTATGCGAGCCGTGCCAAGAAAGACGGCTACGAGCAGATAGCCGCACTTTTTGAGGAGACCGCCAACAACGAGAAGGAACACGCAAAAATGTGGTTCAAGGCTCTGCATGGCGGGGCTGTGGCCGACACTCCGGCAAACCTGAAGGACGCTGCCGAGGGCGAGAACTACGAGTGGACGGAAATGTACCCCACATTTGCAAAGGAGGCACGCGAGGAAGGCTTTGAGGAACTGGCAAAGAAGTTCGAGATGGTGGCGGAAATCGAAAAACGCCATGAGGAACGCTATAAGACTCTGCTCGAGAACATAGAGAAAGCCAAAGTGTTTGCCCGCGAAGGCAACCGCGTGTGGATTTGCCGCAACTGCGGACATATAGTCATAGGCACGCAAGCCCCCAAGGTGTGTCCTGTGTGCAACCATCCGCAGGCGTATTTTGAGATACTCGCCGACAATTTTTAGGAGACTGTAAGGCGGCGCACTGGCTTTGGTGCGCGAGGCAATAAATCCCGTCCCTGTCATGGCAAAACATTTTGCGCCGTGGTGGGGACGGTTTGTTTTTATGGCAACCATGAGCCGCGTCTTCCCGAAAACCGCGAAAATAGTCAACGGTTTGAAATACAATGAATTATATGCTGATTGTAAAAGTCTTGCAAGGTTTTGGTTTTCAGTATGTTGCAAGTGGGCGAAAAAAGGTCTGATGTAATTTGAATTATATCAGATATAATTTTTCCTACGTCCTATGTAGTTTTTCCTATGTCTGATGTAGTTTTTCGCGGTTTCGGCATATAATATAAATGTACACGTCAAAGCCGCCCAATGGCGGTGGGGTGTTGATTTGTGGGGGGAGTGTTTTTTGTGTATCTTTGCAACGTGGAAATTGTGTCTGCACCTATGGGTGCGCGAACAAAATTCTTATGAAAGCCGTCAGGAGCATATTTACAGCGATTTTGTTTATGCTTCCGCTGTTTGCGGGGGCTGTGGTTTGGAATGCCGACAACTTTCCTGTGGTTTACCTTCAGGATTCGCGCCGTCATGTCTGCGACCCCGACAATGTGCTTTCGCCCGCAGTGCGCGACTCCGTGGATGCCCTGCTCTCCGCATTGGAGGCACAGCGCGGTGTGCAGAGCATTTTCGCCGTGGCAAAGCAGATTGAGGGCGGCGAACCCTACGATTTCGGTATGGCGTTGGCGAGAAAGTACAAGGTGGGGCTTGGCAAGCAGAACTCCGGGCTTATCGTGGTGCTTTCAACTGAGGACCGTGCCTATCAAATTCTGACCGGGCACGGACTTGAGGGGACTTTGCCCGATGCCCTTTGCCACAGGATTGAGGAAAACTATATGGTTCCCTTTATGAAGCAGGGCGATTGGGACGCGGCAATGCTCAACGGCGCAAAGGCTATATGCGCATACGTGGCGAAGGACGAATCCTTGTTGCCGAAAAGCAACACCGATGAGGACGACACTGCGGCAATGGTGCTTGCGCTCGTAATAGTGGCGTTCCTCGTTGTGCTGTTCGGGCTTCTCGTAAAGCGTAGCTGGGACAACGACCTTTGCCCGAAGTGCCGGCATCACGGCTTGAAGCGCACAGACCAGACATTGAGGCGCACCGGGGACGGCAGGCTGCTTGTGATATACAAATGCCCGAAGTGCGGGCATACCGTTGTGAAAGAGGAAAACGACAATAGTGGGCATGGAGGCGGAATGTCGCCGTTGCTCCCGTTCCTGTTCCTTGGCGGCGGTCGCGGCGGGGGCTTCGGAAGCGGAGGCGGAGTGAGCGGCGGAACGTTTGGCGGAGGCACTTTCGGCGGTGGCGGCGCGGGCGGACGGTTTTGAGCCGCACAGGCATAAAAAGAATAATAACTAAAAAATATATGAAATGAAAAAGAGCAGATCTTTGATAGCCATCATCACGGTTGTGGCGTTGCTCGTGATATGGTGCGTTACAAAATACAACGGAATGGTAACGCAGGACGAAAAGGTCTCCACTGCGTGGAGCAATGTTGAGACGCAATACCAACGCCGTGCCGACCTGATACCAAACCTTGTGAGCACGGTAAAGGGATATGCCACCCACGAGAGCGAGACCCTCGAGGGCGTTGTTGCGGCAAGGGCAAAGGCAACGCAGGTAACGGTTGACCCGGAAAACATCACGCCTGAAAAGTTGCAGGAGTTCCAAAAGGCGCAGGGCGATGTTACATCCGCGCTCGGCAAACTTATAGCCATAACCGAGAATTATCCCGACCTGAAGGCGAACGAGAATTTCAAGACACTTCAGGTGCAACTTGAGGGAACGGAAAACAGGATAACCGAAAGCCGTCGCATATATAATGAAGCGGTACAGGCGTACAATCTCACGGCCCGCCGCTTTCCCGGCAACATAGTGGCTTCGCTTTTCGGTTTTTCGGCAAAGACAAAGTTCGAGGCTTCGGAAGGCGCGGAGAAAGCCCCCGAAGTGAAATTCTAACCACGTAAAGATTATGAAATCAAGCCAAAGATACATGATGCGCGGCGTGAGCGCGATGAAAGAGGACGTTCACGCAGCCATAAAGAATATCGACAAGGGAATTTTCCCCCATGCATTCTGCAAGATAATGCCCGACGTGTTGGGCGGAGACCCCGAATATTGCAACATAATGCACGCCGACGGGGCGGGAACAAAGTCGAGCCTTGCGTATATGTACTGGAAGGAGACAGGAGACCTTTCCGTGTGGCGTGGGATTGCCCAGGACGCAATTGTGATGAACACCGACGACCTGCTTTGCGTTGGCGCGGTTGACAACATACTTGTGTCGTCAACCATAGGGCGCAACAAGATGCTCGTGCCGGGAGAGGTCATCTCCGCAATCATCAACGGCACGGACGAGCTGCTTGCCGAAATGCGCGAGATGGGCATAGGGATATATCCCACAGGCGGCGAGACGGCGGACGTGGGAGACCTTGTGCGCACAATAATTGTTGACTCGACCGTAACCTGCCGCATGAAACGCAGCGACGTTATTGACAACGCCAACATACGCCCTGGGGACGTTATTGTGGGGCTTTCGTCGTGCGGACAGGCAACATACGAAAAACAGTACAATGGCGGCATGGGCAGCAACGGACTCACTTCGGCGCGCCACGATGTGTTTGCAAAATACCTCGCGGAAAAATACCCAGAAAGCTATGACAAGGCAGTGCCGGATGAGCTTGTTTACAGCGGCAATATGCACCTTGACGAAAAAGTGGAGGGAACGCCGCTGAATGCAGGGCAGCTTGTGCTTTCGCCCACCAGGACATACGCCCCGGTGGTGAAGAAACTTCTCGACACGATGCGCCCCAAAATCCACGGCATGGTGCATTGCACGGGCGGGGCGCAGACAAAGGTGCTCAACTTCGTGAACGAAAATTGCAAGGTGGTTAAGGACAATATGTTCCCCGTACCTCCGCTCTTCAAACTGATACACGACGAGAGCGGCACCGACTGGAGGGAGATGTACATGGTGTTCAACATGGGCCACCGCCTTGAAGTTTACGTCAGTCCCGAAGACGCGCAAACGGTTATCAGCACAGCGAACAGCTTTAATATAGACGCGCAGGTTGTGGGCCGCATAGAGGAGGGCGAGAGAAGCCTTACGATAAAGAGCGAGTTCGGGGAATTCAACTATTGAGCATGGCAGAAAACAACAGCACGCTTCTCGAAAAGCTTGATGTGCTTCACGACCGCTTCGAGGAGGTGAACACTTTGATTTCCGACCCTTCTGTGATTTCCGACCAGCAGCGTTACGTCAAGCTTACTCGGGAGTACAAGGAGCTGGAACGCCTTATGGAGGTGAGGAGTGAGTATTCACAGCTTATTTCCGGGCAGGCGGAGGCAAAACAGATACTCCTTGAGGAAAGCGACCCCGAAATGCGCGAAATGGCAAAGGAACAGGCTTCGGAATGTGAAAGGAAAATCCCCAAGATTGAGGAGCGCATAAAACTGCTTCTCGTTCCCAAAGACCCGGAAGACGCGAAAAATGCCATTCTTGAAATTCGTGGCGGCACAGGTGGCGACGAGGCCGCGCTTTTTGCGGGCGATCTTTTCAGGATGTACTCCAAATTCTGCGAGCAAAAGGGCTGGACGCTCACGGTGTCGTCTGCCAGCGAGGGCGCGGCGGGAGGTTTCAAGGAAATTGTTTGTTCTGTTACCGGCGCGGACGTTTACGGCACGCTGAAATACGAAAGCGGCGTTCACCGGGTGCAGCGCGTTCCTGCCACCGAGACACAGGGGCGCATACACACTTCGGCTGCTACGGTGGCGGTGCTGCCCGAGGCCGACCCATTCGAGGTCAAGATTAACGAGGGTGAGATACGTTGGGACACATTCCGCTCAAGCGGCGCGGGAGGTCAGAACGTGAACAAGGTGGAAAGTGGAGTGCGTCTGCGATATAACTGGAAAAACCCTAACACAGGCGAGATTTCGGAAATACTTATAGAGTGCACCGAAACCCGCGACCAGCCCAAGAACAAGGAACGCGCCCTTGCACGACTGCGAACATATATATATGACCACGAACACCAGAAATACGTTGACGACATAGCTTCGCGCCGCAAGTCGCTCGTGTCAACGGGCGACCGCTCCGCGAAGATACGCACCTACAACTATCCGCAGGGGCGCATCACCGACCACCGCATCAACTACACCATGTATAACCTGCAAGCCTTTATGGACGGCGACATACAGGAGTGCATCGACAGGCTTACGGTGGCGGAGAATGCAAACCGTCTGCAACAGGCGGAATTGTGAAACAGGCGGAAAATTTGCCGCCAGCGCACGGAATACGGGTGGGGATGTTCTTTTCAAAAGGCATCCCCGCTTTGTTTCATCCCATAACCACATCGAGCGTCATCATAAGCGCAAACCCTATGGCGAAGCCTATCGTGGAAAGGTTTGAATGGCTTCCTTCCGAGGCTTCGGGGATAAGTTCCTCCACCACAACGTACAGCATTGCCCCGGCTGCAAAGGCGAGAAGATAGGGGAGTGCCGGCGTCATTTCTGAGGCAAGGAAAATTATGAGCAGTGCGCCCACGGGTTCCACAGCACCGCTTAGCGTCCCCATAACGAACGACTTGAGTTTGCTTCCCCCTGCGGCTTTCATGGGCATGGAGATTATAGCCCCTTCGGGAATGTTTTGTATGGCAATGCCGAGCGACATTGCCAGCACTCCCGCCATTGAAATCCATTCGCCCTGCTGCATCGCCCCCGCTATAACCACTCCCACGGCCATGCCCTCGGGGAAATTGTGTATTGTAACGGCGAGCGACAGCATGGCTGTCTTTGAAAGCCGCGATTTCACGCCTTCGGGGCTGTCGGAGTCCATGTGAAGGTGGGGCGTGAGCGTGTCGATGAGCAGAAGAAAGCCCATGCCGCACAGAAAGCCCACGGCAGACGGCACAACGCATAGCTTTCCGTTGCTCGCGCCCATTTCCATGCTCGGTATTAGCAGCGACCATATTGACGCTGCCACCATTACGCCTGATGCGAAACCGAGCAGCGGTTTCTGCAAACGCTGCGACATTTCCCCACGCATGAGGAATACGAACGCCGCCCCGATTGTTGTTCCGAGAAACGGTATCAAAAGTGCCAGTGCAATGTTTCCTGCCATATTGTAACCTGTTTTGTTTTTGCAAAAGTATGCAAAACCTGCGCAATCCGCAATACCCCCAACACGGTATTTCACCCCACATTCCCACTTGCGCTTTCAGTTTTAAGTGAAACGGCAAGAAAAGGTTAACCTGTTGAAACACAAATATTTGAGCGTTAATGCAATTGGTTGTATAAGCATTTGTTTTTCAATATGTTGCAAGTAGGTGAAAAAAGGTCTGATGTAGTTTGAATTATATCAGACATAATTTTTTCTACATAGGACATAGTTTTTCCTACATCCGATGTAGTTTTCGGGATGTTTGGAAAAAGACAACCGTTTTGCTTTTGCGGAAATTATATGAACGGTGTATGTTGTTTTTTGACTACATACGGTATATATGTAGGGGCGTATTGCATACGCCCTGTATGCCACCGCATAAACCACACCGCAAACCTCCGTCATAACATTGCAAACCAGCGCAATTCAGGGCGTATGCCATACGCCACTACGGCGGTGCAAATTATTGTTAAATCACACATGGTGTGTTTGTGTGGCGCAATTTTCTTAATAATTGTTGCTTGTCTGTATGTTGCTTGCGTTATGCCGCCTCTGTTTGCGGCATGGGAAATTCGTTGCCGCATACAATTAAAACGCCTTCATTCAGCAACCTGCCCATTTCCGCTTCTATACACTTTTCCGCCGTTTCGCTGCCAATCCCCTCAAAACAGGGAACGGCTTCCTGCATAAACTCCGAAAAACTCTTGGGATGCTTTGCAATTCCGAGCATGTTCTCCGAAAGGGTGTTCAATGCCGTTTCATGAAAGCCTTTTTCGGACAAATCGGGAACTATTGCCACCAGCATTTCGCCGCCTGTGTGCTGGCTTTTTAGGTGTGCCGCCAACGCCGCACTTTCATCCGCATTTGCGTGGAATATTGCCAAGTATGGGTTAAGGGCTATAATCAATCCTCCTCGCTTGTCTTGGGGAGTGTTAAGGAATGTTGTGCTTTTGCATACCGCCTTCCCTACGTTCATGAGGTCTTTCTTCGGCAGGGCATCCCATTCCGCGTTCTTTTCCTTTATGAATGTGTCATATCTGCCAATGCCGCTGTGCGCTACGTTGGTAACGCCCATTCCTGCAAGCCTTTTGTGGTGGGTTAGGAAGAGGGCGGCAATTCTTTCGTAGAGTTCGGGATATTTCTGCAAAAGTGTGCGCTCCACCATGCGGCAGGTGCGCTGTGTGCGCTTGTGTCCGCCGAGAATGTGGATGAACTGGCGTTGTCCGTAGTGCATCAGGTCGCAAAACTCGTCGGCTCTGTAACCGTTGTCGCGTATCGTTCCGGGGTGGATAGTGGCGATGTCTTTGCTCTCGTCCCTCGCCATTATCGAGAAGAACATTTGTTCGTAAATCACGTTTGCGCTTATGTCGGCGTTGCGGAACTTCTCGCCGTTGAAGTCGTTGTCCTTGAAAAACTTCTCAACCTCTCCGCAAAACCTGTCGAAGAACTCCACATCGTTTCCGCCGCAAAATCCGAGGTTGTACGACGGCACATTATCACTTTTTAACGCTTCCGCAAATTGTGGCGCGAGCTTCAGTCCGTCAACGGAGAGAAAACGGTCTATCATCCCACGGTAATAGTCGGTGCAGCGTTCCTTGTTTTGCGCAATAAGCCCGGCTTCGGCGGTGCTTGGTGGCAGCGGTTGCGTAAGGTATATGTCGCCGTCGATGTGCAGAAACGGCTCTGTTTGCAGGGAATACGCCCTCACCTTTGCAAGTGCCCAGTGGCACGTGAGGCAGTCGAAGCCGTCGAAGTTCACCACAACCTCTGTGTAAGGCAGCTTCAGGGTGTCAATAAGGGTTTTCGCGCCCTCGCTGTCGGTGTAGAGAGTAACTTTGCCGAATTGCTCTTTAAGGCTCATGCAGCTCAACGCCCATGACATGAGGTTGTATTCTGCGTGGTTCCACCAGAAAGGCGATTCCGTGAGCTTGCGCCCGCCACACCACAATGTCTGTATAATGTTCATGCTGTTATAATCTTTTGAATGAGTTAAAAACGGCGCGGGCTGTACCACCCGCGCCGAATGATCTTTTAGACGGTGTTCAAAGCCAATATCCTTCCCAAAGTTCTTTCCCCTCTGCGCAACTGTCGCGTTTAAGCGTGCCGATGCCGTTTATTTCATCGGGTTCAATTCCGATGCCGTTATACATCTTCCAATTGTGCGAGACATCCAGATAATGCAGTTTAAGCCTTTCTTTATCCCTATTCCCGGTTATTTTGAACTGGTATAGGTCGCAGTTGCTTAAGTCGGCTTTTTCTACATATCTTGGAAATCTTACGACTGACAGCTTTGTGTTGTGCAGGTCTAATTCCCGCAGTTTGGGGAAGCTGTCTCTGTCAAACCAAAT
>CAVCON010000024.1:0-8317 GCA_963603805.1 Oscillospiraceae bacterium | reverse complement strand
ATGTATGCTACGCCTTTCTTGTTGCGGTCTGTTGTGAAAACCTTGCAATTGCTCATGTCCAAAATTTCCATGGACTTTGGAAGTAGCTTTTTGGCATTAAAGCCTTTTTCCCAAAAGTTATTGCCGGAAAGGTTCAGCCTTTTTATGTTGTACGTCCTGAGGTCGGGCAGATATTTCAGTCCCTGCCTTGAAAGGTCGCAGGTCTCTATAAAAGTCCCCTTGGGCAGTACTTTAAGTTGCTTCATGCTCTTTACGAGGATTACGGTGTCGTTTTTGCAATAGTTTGCGCGCTTGGTGTCCGTTCCGCCGTTGTGTGCTTTAAGCCCATGGCAAACGGAAAACGCCAGAGAGCATACTCCTGCAAACATAAATATGGCTGCATATTTGGCTTTCATCGTCTTGTTGTTTTTAGGGTGTTGGGTAGTCGTTGTAACGGTTTTTGTATTCGTACCTCACCTTGTCAAGTACTTCTTTGTCGTATTTGTCAAGATACTTGTGTTCGTCTGCATTAATATCTTTCCATTCACGTTTTTCCCAACCTTCAGCGTTCTTGTTATAGAAGATCTTCACGAAATCTTCCGAAAATCCCCTGCTTTTGAGGAATTGCGCACGCTCTTCAGCAGTATCTCCGTGTTTCCAGGATTCTTTGTACCAATAGTAATGCTTTGCGTGTACGCATTCGTGAGCGATGGATGCCGAAAAAGTGCCGTCCACAGTGCCGTCGTGCAAGTAGCCTGCATTGTCTTCGTTTTTTCCTATAAACAGCTTGTTAAAACCGTCCTCGCCAACGAATTTGCTGTTAATGCTGATTGTGTCAGTTTTTGCATCGGTACTCATTGCGACATTATCTTTGTCTTCCGCCAAATCGAATGTTAGGTTTGAATAGCCATTGACAAATTGCGACAACAGGTTTCTGATGGTTTCGCTTGAATACAGCAGTTCGTTTAACTGCGTGGCAAGCGCAGGGTTTTCCATGATGTTGTCGCTAAGCTTGACCCCCGGGTAGGGCTGGCTTGTAACTGTTAATCCAGGTCCGGAACCCGAGCCGCCTCCGTCCCCACAACCACATCCGGCGGGATACCATCCGCTTTCACCACAACCGCAACCAGAGCCACTTCCTGACCCCGAGCCGCATCCGCAGCCATAGGTGTCTATGCCAATTCCACTGTTTTTTAGGATTTCGTTTGCCAGTTCCGCGCTGACTTTCTTGAGTTTTGTCATGTTTTTTTCTTTTTTTGTTGCAGTACATTTTTCTGTTCTTTAGCACCCGAATTCAGTGTGTTCTGCATTCACTCAACCAAGGTGTTGCATTCAAAAGTGCTTTGCGCTTTCGCACTTTTCTCCGTTAATTAACTCTTACAGCAAGAGAGAATGCGTTTTGAAGTCTCCCACTGTAGTACCGACGCAAATGTATATATGTTTTTTGAAACTGCCAAATGTTTGGAAAGAATTTTTGTAAAAATATTTTTCGATATATGCGGTGTTGCCGTAAAAGCCGTATTGTTGTGTGCAAAAAGGAGGAAAAATGTACGAAAGGCAGGGAAACTGCGTGGGCTGTACCACCCGCGCCGAAAAGTTTCAGTTTCTAAAATTGGCAGTCCTGTTTGGTGCATTTGCATTTTCTGCATTTATCGCACTCGCACGGTCTCAAAACATATTTCAATTCCTCTTGGGAGGCTTTCCGCGCCAAGCTGGCGGAATCCTCTGTAATGATGTAGGGAATGTCAACTGCATCTTTGATTGCGGGCTTTTTAGGTGCTGCCGTTTTATTGGAGCACGATGCGGAGATTATGGTCAACGCTGTAATTGCGATAGGAAAGAATAATTTTGCCATGTCCGTTTGTATTTGTGTTTGTTTGCCGGTTTTTGTTTGCAGAATGTTTTTGTTTGTTTCAGCACCCGGATTTAGTGCGTACAGCCTATGTTCGGTCGAAGCTAACTCTCATAATAGTCTTATCCATAATGTGTTCTTTTATGCCGCCTTAAATATACTGATTGTTTTTTATATGGCAAAATAAAAATGCGGATTTGTTGCGGAGTGGGGATGGAATTGTACGGATGGCATATGCGGCGCAATTCGGGCGTATGCAATACGCCCCTACAATTATGCAAAAAACGTTCAATCAATAAATTGTGCTGCCGTAGGGGCGTATTGCATACGCCCTGTTTGCCGCTCTGCATGGGTCGTGTGAATGTCTGAATACGGTGGTCTTACTTCGGACGAGGTGAGTGTGTGGAACGTTCGTTATAAACGTGTACTTCGTTCGGGGTAAGCGTGTTGAACGAACGTTGTAAGCCCATTTTAACGTGGAATTTTTTGTTTTCTTGCCATTTTGTCGCGTTCGGGAATGCTGAGCTGGGCGGCGAGGTTGAGGTCTTGCGGCTCGCAGTCGGTGGGCATTCCGTTGGGGTAGAGCATCTCGAGCAAAAAAAGGCTTGGCCCTACGGTTATGCTGCCGGTGAAAAAGTCGGCACGCATCATTGCGTCAATCTGCGCGAGAAACCGCTGCATTTGGCTTCGCTTGGTGGCGGCTGCGGTTTGGGTGAACGAATTGTTGTAATAGCCCCTTTCTTCGGGCGAACAGAGTGAGTGCCAGCGGAATTGTGGGTGGCTCTGCCTCACGGTTTCAAGAATGGAATAGTCGTCGGTGAGCAGCAGCACATCGCGCAGGGCGGTGTGCTGTTCCAAGGTTCTTGCAAAAAGCGCGGGTTCGTAAAGTTCCACTTCCGTAACCTTGTCTCCGCCACGTATTTGTGTGGCGGCATAGTGCTGGGGAAGTCCGAGGCTTTTTATAAGCGTGTCGGCTGCTTCGCGGGTTTTAGGATTGAAACGCCACAGCATCGAGGCTATGGCGCGGAACACTTCGATGTAGTTTCCCTCAATGCCAAGTTGGGGAATTGATATGTGGCTGCGTACCTTGTGGGGCGGAATGTCGGACGTGGAGAGTGCCGGCGTTCCGTATGCACGCAGGTTTTCAATGCGGCAAAGCTTATTGTTAAAATATGTTTTCAGTTTCCATTTCGCAAGATTTGCCGCCGAAACGTTGGGGTTGAGTTTTTTTAAGACATTTAGGCTTTGCAGCGAGTGGACGTTAAGGCGCGAATGGTAAGGCTCGTCAACCTCTTTGCAAAACGGCATGAAATAGTCGTCCCAGCCTTTGTCCCAGCTGAAGTTCGCCCCACGGCTGTAGAGCTGCAACTGCAGTTTGTGCTCAAGGCAGTATATCACGGCGTGCACAAGGTATTTGAACTCGGCAAAGAACCCGGCGTCGATGCCTGTGCGGAACACGAGCGTTTTGCCGTAGCTTTCGTTCACTTTGCGGTATCTCTGCGCCATTGAGTCGGCTTCGTTTTTTGAAATCATAGTCTGGGTTTGGGAATGAGGTTCAACAGTTTTGTAAGCAGCCATGCGGCGGCAATGCTGACGGCAAGGTATTCCGCCAGCATTTCGTACACGTTTCCGCCGTAGCGGGGATTGATGAAGCAGCGCACCACCGGGTGCAGCACGAAAAGCGAGGCGGATATTCCGCCGAGCCACTCTGCGGGTTTGCGAAGCCACGCCGCACTGATGTTTTTAAGCGGGATTATGAGAATGGCAAGTGCCAGAGGTGCCAATATCCATACAAACACATTGAACAGCGATGCCATGAACACAATGGCGCATATTGCATATACGGCGGCGTTGGTCTTTATGCCGTAACGCGCCGCCCATACGCCGAGGGCGAACGGCAGCAGACAGGCGAGCAGCGTGTAGCGCAAATAATGGAGCATGGTCTGGCTGCCGTCGTCGCAAATTGTTACGGCAAGTACTTGCAGCAGCACGCAAACCGCCGCGCTAATGATGATTGCCTTTTTGCCGCGCCCCCAATACCACAGGCGGTAGAGCAGATACATTTGCATTGTGAGCGAAAAGTACCACCACGGGCCGAGAAGCAGGTCCTGCTTGGGAAGTATGCCGAGGCTTGCCTGTGGAAAGAAGTTCGTCAGGAAACCGAACAGCCACACTATGTTCATATAGCCGTGCCGCCAGCCAGTGGTGAATGTGGTTTCGTATATGTAGAGCAGCAGCACGCCGACAAGCATCAGCCGCCAAAGTTTCAGGGCGTTGTATCGCACGAAACGCCATACTGTAGGGGCGGTTACCGTGGGGCTTGCGCCGCCCTCGTATTTCCTTGCCACGCCATAGCCGCTGATGAAAAGGAATATGGGCACGCCGTAGCAGCCGAAGTATGAAAACAGGTTCAGAAGCATGTGCGGTCCGCCGTTTTGCAGTATGTCAAAAAGGTTGAGGGTGTTCTGCACGCTGAAATTGTATTCGTTCTCCACCACGCTTCCCGGAATCCAGTGGCAGAAGTTATGAAGCACGATTGCGAGTATTGCAATGCCCTTGAGAAACGCCGAGTCGCGCCGCGATACTATTGTTTCCATGTCGGTTTACGGTTTTTGCCGGCAGACATCAGCGAGTCGTAGTCCACGGTGCGCTTCAGGATGCGTTTTCTCGAGGCGTTGAACGCGGGGTTGAGCAAGTCGCGCCGCGCATCATATAGCGGCGATGAAATTCCCGCCAAGCCCATGAGCAAGTGGGGCAGGTCGTCGGTGGATAAAGGCTTGCCGGCGGCGTTGAGTGCGGCGTTGTAAATTTCTGCGTGCTTTTGCCGTGCCTTGGGTGAGAACCAAATTTCAAAAGGCACTTCAAATTCCGAATAAGCTATGTCGGCGGACACCTTGGCGTTGTGGTCGCGTCCGTAGGAATGCAGACGGTCGAAAACTTCCTCGCCGTGGTCGGGCATGTAAACCACAACGGCGTCATCGTTCTTGAAACGGTCGCAAAGCATCCTGACCACTTTGTCGTTGTAGCGCGTGGCGTTGTCGTAGTCGGCTATTATCTGCTTTTCGTAAACGGTGAGGTCGTTGCGGGAAGGGTAGTCGCCGACTGTGAAATGCACGCCGCCTTTCCCGAAACGCTTGTTGTATTCCTGGTGCTGCCCCATGCCGTGGAAGATAATGAAGTTGCGCTCGCCGGTGGGGAACTTGTCAATCTCCTCTATGAGCGTGGTGTCGTAGGCTTTGCGGTATTTGTTGCGGTAGTCGAAACATCCGCGCTCAATTTCCCTGTCGTTTAGAAAGAAACTGCCATTGAAGTCCACAACTCCGAGGTTGGGGCTTTTGTAAAACTGGCTGGTGATGAAAGCCACCTTG
The DNA here is from genome assembly GCA_963603805.1 of Oscillospiraceae bacterium. Taxonomy (GTDB): domain Bacteria; phylum Bacteroidota; class Bacteroidia; order Bacteroidales; family Bacteroidaceae; genus UBA6398. The sequence goes on along the minus strand of CAVCON010000024.1, from coordinate 3,118 downwards.
TAGCCCGCCTTTTTAAGCACTCCGGGTATCAGCACTCCGTCAGTCCACGAGCCGCTTTGGTCGGTGGAGTGGGTGGAAAGCACGTCCTTGAAAACATTGCTCGTAACATTCCACGGCGTTACGGCATCCTTGAACACAATCAGCGAACCCTCGTCGGCCATTGCCTTTTGGTTGGGCGTGGTTTCGAGAGTGTAGCCGTAGAGTTGGGAGTGGTGCTTGTTATAGCTTTCGCCGATGTAGAGTATTATGTTTTTGACGGTGTGTTTGCAGCTGTCTATTTTTATGTTCCTCATGTTTTCGCGCATACGTTCCAGCTCGCCCGAACTGAGACTGAGAAATTTTGTGGAGAAAACAATCCTGTAGAACGGCGTGTGGAATGCGTGGCTGTCGGCGTGCTCCGCTTCGTCGGTGTCGTGGCTTGTGAAAAATTTCACCATTTGCACTTTTTCGCCCGCCGAGCATACAAGGCAGGTTGCTACGGCAATCGGGACAGCGATGTTTGCCGCTATTTTCACGCCTTGTGGTATGCTTTCGCCCAAAAAACTGCCTATTTTTCCCTTAAAAGCTTCACAGGCGGCATTTGCGGCGATTATAGGCACGTATATCAGCAGTGTTTTCCACAAAGCCCAGCCTTTAAGATAGGAGGCGAGGAACTCGGAGGTTTCGCCCGGCGTTGTCTCGCTCACAAGCTGTATTGTTATGGGGCCGAAGAACAGGTGGAAGCGTTCGTGCACAAAACCCTCGGCTATCGCCGCCGCATATCCTATGACATATATTATGGTGCGCACCCACAGCCTTGCCTTTCGGGGAACGGCGCACAGCAGGGCGCAAAGAATATACAGGTCGGCGAAGTTCTCAAGATAGAAAACGTATGCCGGCGTATGCGATGTGGGCGATTCGAGAATGCGCGCCGCCACAAACACAATGTACATGAACACGAAGAACACGCACTCCTTGCGCAGCGGGGCGGCAAGGCATCTGAACGCCCTATATATTATATTGTATGGTTTCATTGGCTTGCAATCCGGCGCAAAATTAGTATTTTATTGCAAGAGAGTGGGGCGTTTGTGCATTATTTGTGCGTCTGCCGCCTGTGCGTAAGCGCGAAAAGGTTAATTTTGCAGCCTATGGCAGAATCAACGTTAAAGGAACGCACAGCCAGAGGGCTTTTCTGGGGCGGGGTCTCCGGAGGGGTGCAGCAGGTTTTGGCTTTGGTTATAGGCATAGTGCTGGCGCGCCACCTGCTCCCCGTCGATTATGGTATGGTTGCCATGCTCACCGTGTTCTCGCTTCTGGCGGCTAACCTTGAGGAGAGCGGCTTCACATCGGCCATAGCCATAAAGAAAAGCGTTGGCGACCGCGACTATAACGCCGTGCTGTGGTTCTCGTTCCTCATGAGCATGGTGCTGTACGGTGTGCTGTGGTTTGCCGCGCCCTTGATTTCGGCGTTCAACCATACGCCCGAACTCACGAGGCTTGCTCGCGTGTCGTTCCTCGGGTTTGTTGTCTCAAGCCTGGGCATAGCCCAGTCGGCATACCTTTTCCGCAACCTTATGGTAAAGCAAAGGATGATTGCCACCTTTGTTGCCGTGTGCGTTGCCGGCGCGGTGGGCATAGTTCTCGTTTTGCGCGGGTTTGCATATTGGGGGCTTGTGGCGCAAGACCTCACGTACAAGTCCATGATAGTGATAATGTATTGGTCGCTCTCTCCGTGGAGACCCAAGATGCAGTTCGACCTTAGCCCCATAAGGGAGATGTTCGGCTTCAGCAGCAAGATTCTCGCCACCAATGTGCTCACAACACTCAACAACCAGTTTCTCCAGGCGCAGCTTGGGCATTATTTCCCGCGCCGTGAGGTCGGGCTTTACTCGCAGGCTAACAAGTGGAACACGATGGGCTATTCGCTGATCACCACCACCATGTCGTCGGTGGCGCAGCCGGTGCTGGCAAAGGCGGGCGAGCAGTCGCGCCAAAAGCAGGTGTTCCGCAAAATGGTGCGCTTCACGTCGTTCCTCTCCTTCCCCGCCATGCTGGGTCTTGCAACAGTCTCCCCCGAGTTCGTGCCCCTTGCCCTGAAGGCGCAATGGCTGGCTTGCGTGCCATATTTGCAGATATTGTGCGTGGCGGGTGCGTTCATCCCAGTCTCGCAACTGTATTCCAACCTTCTCATATCCCGTGGGCGTTCATCGGCGTTTTTTGTAGGCACTGCTTCCATGATGATTATGCAGCTGCTAATAATCCTCGTGCTTTACTTTCGCGGATGCGGCGTTCAGACGCTGCTTTGCTTCATCGCCGGGTTGCAGGTGGCGTGGCTCATGGTGTGGCATTTCATGGCGCACAGGGAGATAGGATTGCGGCTTGCCGAAACTTTGCTCGACATCGCGCCCTTTGCCGTTTCGGCAATGGCGGCAATGGCTGCGGCGTGGGGCGCGGCGTTGCTGGCGGACGGTTTGGTGGCGAAACTCGCGGTCAAGTTCGTTGTCGCGGCGGTTTGTTATTGCGCCATAATGCACTTCGCCCATGCCGAGATATTCCGCGAGAGCGTGGGCTTCATCATGGGAAAAATCAGAAAGCGGTAAACACAAAAACGACAATTCATCAATAATTTGCGCCTTCGTGCAAATACATAAACATCAAACAAACAACAAATTGCGCTGTTGTAGGGGCGTATGGCATACGCCCTGAATTGCGCCGCTTTGCAATGTTGCGGCGGCGGTTTGCAATGCGGTTCGTGCGATGGAGTAAAGGGCGTATTCCATACGCCGCACAAACACATAAACAACAATTTGTAAGGAAATTGCACCGCTTGTAGGGGCGTATTGCATACGCCCTGAATTGCGCGGATTGGCAATGTAGTGGCGGCGGTTTGTGATGTGGTTCAAGCGATGGTGTAAAGGGCGTATTCAATACGCTGCACAAACACATAAACAACAAATTGTAAGGAAATTGCACCGCTTGTAGGGGCGTATTGCATACGCCCTGAATTGCGCGGATTGGCAATGTAGTGGCGGCGGTTTGTGATGTGGTTCAAGCGATGGTGTAAAGGGCGTATTCAATACGCTGCACAAACACATAAACAACAAATTGTAAGGAAATTGCACCGCTTGTAGGGGCGTAT
>CAVCON010000023.1:17047-19138 GCA_963603805.1 Oscillospiraceae bacterium | reverse complement strand
ATTTGATGTAGGAAAAACTATGTCCTATGTAGAAAAAATTATGTCTGATATAATTCAAACTACATCAGACCTTTTTTCGCCGCTTGCAAACATCTGAAAAACAAAGCGTTATAGCCGATATTTTTTACACTGTTATCTTTTTGTAAACCAACACTTTACGAAAATCAAGACCTCTTACGGTTTTTCCGTCAACAAGCCAGGCACACGGAAATTCTAAATGACTTTGGGCTGTGCGGTGTCCGCTGCAAGCCGTGCGAACTTCCGCATATTGTAGATTAGGCGGTCGATCTCGTGCAGTATCTGTTCCAACTCCTGAAGCAGGTGCAGCAAAAGCGTCGTTGCCGTGATGTCGCAGTTTTGCGTTTGTATGTCAACCATCATCTTGTCCCTGAAATCCGAAATCTCCTTTTTCAACGAGGCGCACTCCTTTTGTATCTCCTCGCCGTCGGCAAGGTTCAGTTCCGCGAAGTTTCCCGCCATTTCATTCATGAGAATCACCACTTTTCCACGCAAAAACTTGAACACTTCCGCATCGTTCGGGTCTATCGGCAGGAAGTTGTTGTCAACGTGTTCAAGCGACGGGCGGCAAATACGCAGCAAACTGTAATAAAGTTGGAACAGCGCATTGTGCAGGAGGTGAAACGGCGTGCTCAGCTTCACAGCCACGGCAACATCAGCCCTTCTTAGGCAAATAATCTCCCTGCGGCGCAGGCTTTTCAGCACGACCTTGTATTTTTTCACGCCGTTGAGCGACTTGCGCAGCGCGTGCAATTTTTCGTTGAAAAGCCCGTCGGTCGAGTCTATAAGCAGCGTGGAGAAACTGTCCGTGATTTCCGCCACGTTCTTACCGACGTGTTCCTGAAGCATCTTGACAATTTCTGCGGAATTGGTGGAAGAAAGCATCTTATAGAACAGAGCATCGCTCTTTTCGGCTTTCTTGTGTTTGGCGTAATTGATGTTTGAATGAATAAGCATAGCCACCGCGATTGTTATCAAGACCACCTGCGCCACAAAACCACCATAGTGCATTATCATGGCTATTGTGAAACACGAGATAAACGCCACGGCAGCGGTAATGAACCACCCACCTATCACGGTAAGCACACCTGTTATGCGGAACACGGCACTTTCCCTGCCCCACGCCCTGTCGGCAAACGACGAACCCATGGCAACCATGAACGTAACATAGGTGGTTGACAACGGAAGCTTGAGCGACGTGCCAAGGGCTATGAGCAGCGCGGAAACTACAAGGTTGACCGATGCGCGCAAAAGGTCGTATGCAGCCGCATTCTCGTTTACGGCCTCCACAGGACGCTGGAAGCGGCTTTCAACAAACTTCTGCGCTTTTTCGGGAGTTATCCTCAATATGGCGTTTCCTGCCGAACTCGCCATACGTACAAGACTTCTCGCCACCCTTGACGAGCCGAACATTTCGTTGCCGGCATCCTGACGAGAAAGGTTAACCTCGGTTTCGGTAACGCGCCTTGCCTTTTTCGACAGTGCAAGCGTCATTGCCATTATAATGCCCGCGCCAACAAGAAACCCTATCGGGGTCTTTGCCGACTCCAACAGCGACGACATCATATACGTGTCGGGATTTCCCGCCCCCGAGCCGGTGAAGTCCACATAAGAAGAATATCCCGCCAAGGGCACACCGATAAAGTTTACAAGGTCGTTGCCGGCAAACGCCATTGCCAAGGCAAAAGTGCCAAACAGCACAACAATCCTCAGCACATTAACCTTCATGAAATGCAGCACCTGCATAACCACGCTCAACACCACGAAGCATACAAGAAGTATGGCCCAAATGTTGCCGTCTATGAAATCCTTGGTCTCGGGTGTCATGAACGAAAGGTTCTTCACGCCCTTGAAGAGCATGAAATACATGATGGCGGTAATTGCAAGCCCGCCAAAAATCCCTATTTTGAACTTCATGCGAACCTTGTACTTGAACGTGAAAATAAGTCTCGTTATATACATTATCAGCGTTCCGAATGCAAAGGCAATCCCCACCGATATGAAAATGGCGGTTATCATTCCCAACGCCTGTCCTGAATTTATATAGTCCCCGAAGTTTGTGCCGGGAGCACC
>CAVCON010000023.1:12396-17019 GCA_963603805.1 Oscillospiraceae bacterium | reverse complement strand
GCACCCCACGTCTTTATCATGGCAAGGGCGAACGATGCGCCGAGAAGCTCAAACACCATTGAAACCGTTGTTGACGTGGGCATTCCGAACGAGTTGAACACATCAAGCAAAACAATGTCTGTTACCATTACCGCAAGAAAAATCGTCATCACCTCGCTGAACGTGAAAAGGTCGGGGCGGAACACACCATGCCGGGCTATATCCATCATACCGTTGCTCATTATCGCCCCACAAAGAATGCCAAGAGCGGCAATCACCACGATAGTGCGGAACTTGGCTGCCTTTGAGCCTATTGCCGAGTTCATGAAATTAACAGCGTCATTGCTTACCCCAACCCACAGGTCAGAGGCGGCAAGCAGGAACAGCAACACAATCAATGCCAAGTAGATACTTTCCATAAAATATAATTCTGCTTTATAATCTGAAGCAAAATTACCCCCACAGTGTTAGCCTACGGTTACGATGGTGTTAAGATGATGTTAAGCCGGGGCAAACTCCGTAAAACCGCACCTGTGCGCCATAAAACACAATACTGAGGTGAATTTTGCAATGGTTTGAAAAACAAGAAATTACACAAATCTGCGATTTTCTTTTAAGCATCTGCTTTACAGCAAGTTGCAAAGGCACGAAAAAAGGTCTGATGTAGTTTTTGCAGTAAAGGAAAAATGCAAAGTCAAACCTCGCGGAATTTGAAATACCTGTCGTTGTGCTTCAAAAACCACGGATGCGTTACCGCCAAATAAAAAGCCATTGAAAACACCGCCACAGGAATGGCTATCACGGCAGGATGCGGAACAAAAAAGGCGCAGACAAACCCGGCGGCATAACCGCATTCACGCGAGAGCATATAGGTGTTTTGGGCCGTACCACGCTGGCAATGCCCCGTCATCTTCAAAAAATACAGCAAAAAGCGCGAAGAACTCAGCCCTATGCCCGCGCCGAACAGCAATGCCGCAGCATGAAGCGAAGCCGCCGAAGATGTGGCGAAAGGAATGAGCAGCGCGGCAAGCACGAGTATCATTCCCGTAACTATCTCGGCACGCACATCGGCATCGGTAAAGACCATTTTCCGCAACGGATAGGCAGCCAGCACGCCCAACGCCGCAAAGGCAAACATCAGCGGCTGGTGGTTGGCAGCAATGAACATCCCGAACGTGGTGGAAAGCAGCAGCAGGTTTATAAACGGCAGCAAGTCGTTTTTCTGCCAAAAACGGTCGCAACTGAACAGCCTCACGTTTATCGGCGCACGGAAAGGAACCCTTATCCTCATGACAACAAACGCCGAAAGCAGCATCATCAGCACGCTTGCAAGCAACACTGCGTCAAAACCTGCAACAGGCATTGCGTAATACGCGGCAGCCATGCCCGCCGGCATCGCAAGAATTGCCGACCATGCGAAATAGTAGTCCGAAAGCGTGCGCCGTTCCGAAACCGTAAGGTCGTTCAGCAGCGTGCTTCCCAAGGAAACCTGCGCCAAACCGCACACCGCCCCCTCGAGAAAACGCACCAACGCCACCGACATGACATCGCGGCTGAAATACATTATCCCGGAAACCGCCGCCAAGGCAAGCAGCGACACTTCATATACATTCTTTCTCTGAAATCGCACAACAAGGTATGAACTCAACGGTCCGAGCACATACAAGCCCACAGAAAAGGCAGCCATTGCAAAGGACAGCGGACATTGGGAAGCACCCTCGGCACGCCCCGCGAACATAACGGACGCAAGTTGCATCATAATGGCCGCCATCAAAAAGAAATTGGCGCAACAAATTCTGAACATAACCCCGTTCATAGTGCCACCGCAGATTTTCGTCCTGTCAATATTGTTCTTCCTTGCCGGGATAATCCCCGCTCCTCACATCGGCAACATATCTTTGCACCGCATCCGTAATCACAGAATGCAGGTCGGCGTAACGGCGCAGGAACTTGGGGGCGAAACCTTTGTTCATGCCAAGCATATCCTGCGCAACGAGCACCTGACCGTCAACGCCGTCTCCAGCACCTATGCCTATCACAGGAATTTCCAACAGGGCGGAAACCCTGCTTGCAAGGGAGGCGGGAATCTTTTCGAGCACCAAGGCAAAGCAACCTGCCTCCTGCAACGCCTTTGCGTCATCAATCAGCCGCTCCGCCTCTTCCTCTTCCTTAGCCCTAAGTCCGTAGCCGCCGAACTTGTGTATGCTCTGCGGAGTAAGCCCAAGATGCCCCACCACAGGCACTCCTGCGTCAACCATCGCGCTTATGGCGGGAACAAGGCGTTTGCCGCCTTCAAGCTTCACGGCATCGCAGCCGCTTTCCTTCATTATGCGTATGGCATTCCTCACGGCTTCGTCAGCATTCACCTGATATGAGCCGAAAGGCATATCACAAACCACAAGCGCGTGCTTTGCCGCCCTCACCACGCTCTTGGCGTGATAAATCATTTCGTCAACGGTAATGGGGAGAGTTGTTTCATTGCCGGCCATAACATTCGAGGCGGAATCACCTATAAGAATAATGTCAACTCCGGCGGCATCGACAATGCTTGCCATTGTATAGTCATAGGAGGTAAGCATTGAAATCTTCCTGCCCTCACTCTTCATTTTCAGGATGCGCTGCACTGTAACAGGACGCACGTCATCTGACATATAACCAGCCATAATATTTTTGTTCCAGGGTTTGTGCCGAAATTCTCTTGACCGCACACAGCCCCTATTTTCGGAGTGCAAAATTACTAAATTCCCTATTTACCGCAAAAACGGTCGCGGAAAACCTTGTCCGCGTCCTCCGGCGTGAAGCCGCTAAAGTCAGGAATTACAATGTCGCTGTATTTCTCCACAACTTCCGCAGGATTGGAAGTTGCAAGCCCTATTACCATAGAACCCGAAGCCGATGCGGCCCGCAAACCGTTAATTGAGTCCTCAATGACAATGCACTCCTCCGGGACGAAGCCAAAGTGCCTTGCTGCCGTAATATAGCAGTCGGGCGAAGGTTTCGACTCCCTGTAATCCTCCGCCGTGAAGATTTTGTCGAACATATCGCGCAGCTCGGGGCGTGCCTCATACACAAAATTCATCTTGTCGCGGTCGGAACTTGTAGCTACGGCGGTTTTTATTCCAGCCGTCCGCAAACTGTTCACAAACTCCACCACGCCCGGAATGTCGGGGTAAGTCATCGTGCGCTGGAAGTCGTTGAGTTTTTTTCTTATCTCCGTCCTTGTTTCCTCCGAGGGGAAATATTTGTCAAACACCTCTGCAAGCGTGTTTCCTTTCAGCTTCAGTGCAAAATTTCCAACCTCCGGCAGATAATCCCTGTTTATTTTGTCCCAAAACACAGTATATTGGCTTTCGGTGTCAACCACCACGCCGTCGAAATCAAAAAGCACCGCCTTGAAACCGTATCCCATTTTTACAATGTTTTCGGCAAAATTAGGCATATCGCCACATCCGCCAAAAACGCCAAACATAATCCTCGCCATATTGCCGACCATTTTGTTTTTAATGCTAACTTTGCATAGCAAGTATCAAAACCACGCAAAAACATGAAGCCAAGAAACATGAAGCTAAGAGTTTTTACAGCAACCATAACCCTTGCGTTGGCATTGGCGGGACACGCGCAAATTCCCGGAGACATCACGGCAAAAGACATTAGCCGCGCCAAAGAACTTGTTTCAAGAATGACGCTCGACGAAAAGCTTTCACTCATAAGCGGAAACGACGACGGAATGTCGCTGCGCCCCATAGAACGTCTGGGAATACCCGCGCTACAAATGCACGACGGTCCGCAAGGTATTGGGCAAGGCATAAAAGGAATGTTCTTCCCATGCGGAATGCTCACCGCCGCCACGTGGGACAGGAATATGGCAAAACTCGTGGGCGAAAGCCTTGCTACCGATTTCAAAGACCACAACACAGATGTCATTCTCGGTCCGGGAGTGAACATTTACCGCGCCACACTTTGCGGACGCAACTTTGAATATTTCGGCGAAGACCCGTACCTCGCAAGCGAGACTGCAAAACACTACATATTGGGAGTGCAGTCAAAGGGAGTTATCGCCACCATAAAACATTTCGCAGCCAACAACATGGAATGGGGACGCATGGACGTGAACTCAAACGTTGACCTGCGCACGCTGAACGAAATTTATCTCGCAACATTCCGCAAAGCCGTCAAAGAGGCGAAAGTGGGGGCGGTGATGGACAGCTACAATCTTCTATACGGACTCCACACAACCGAGAGCCGTTATCTGAACATCGACTTGCTTAGAAAGAAATGGGGATTTAAGGGCATCGTGATGAGCGACTGGGGAGCGGTACACTCCACCGTTGCAGCGGCAAACGGCGGACTTGACCTCGAAATGCCTAACTCGCAATACTGGAAGCCAGAACTTATCAAGGAGGCTCTTGCAAAAGGTCTTGTTTCAGAGGAAACCATAAACGAGAAAGTGCAGCACATTCTCCAAACCATGAGCGCGTTCGGAGTGCTTGACAAAAGCGAGGACAAAAAAGCCGAACCTTACGAAAAACCGGAATTGAAAGCCGCCGCGCTGAAAATAGCGGAAAGCGGCATCACGCTCCTTAAAAACGAGGACGACGTGCTGCCCATAGGGAAACAGAAGTTTGTCGTGATAGGTCCTAACGC
>CAVCON010000023.1:0-12386 GCA_963603805.1 Oscillospiraceae bacterium | reverse complement strand
CCTAACGCCGACAAAACAGCTCGCGGAGGCGGCAGCGGACAAGTAAACTTCCATTCCGCCGTAACCCCATGGACAGGAATAAAAAAGGCGTTCGGCAAACAGGCAGTATTCATTCCAGATGAAAAATACAAGACCCAAATCAATGGGGCTTTTTTCACGGACGCATCTTTGAGTCGCCCCGGTTTGAAAGCAGAATACTTCAACAACAAAAATCTTGAAGGCACGCCATTAGCCACAAGAACAGAGGAAACTCCTGCGGTTTCAAACGAAACAAAAATGCCGTCGGGCTTATCAACAAACTTTTCCATTCGCTGGAGCGGCGTGCTTAAAGCCGCGAACACAGGAACGGTTATCTTCCAGTTTACAGGGGACGACGGCTACCGCATGACCGTTGACGGCAAGACACTGTGCAATGAGTGGAGAGACCAAGCCGCAAAGAAATCAACCTGCAAGCTCAACACGGAAGCCGGAAAGACATACAGCATAACCATTGAATACTACCAAGGCGGCGGAGACCAGAAATTCGAACTCGCCATGCACGAGTATGACTTCGGCAAGCTTGACACGCAGCTCAAAAACTTCAATACGGCGGTGGTTGTGGCAGGATATGACACCGACACCGAAGGCGAGGGCTTCGACAGGACTTTCGACCTGCCCGAACCGCAAAACGAGCTGATTTCCCACATAGCGTCCAAGGTCGGGAACGTGATTGTTGTTGCCAATTCGGGCGGAGGTTTCAATTTCATGCCCTGGATTTACAACGTGAAAGGCGTGGTTATGGCATGGTATCCCGGACAGGAAGGCGGCACAGCCATAGCAAACATACTGAAAGGGACTGTGAACCCGAGCGGCAAGCTCCCCATGTCGATAGAAAAGCAATGGGAGGACAACCCAGTCCACGACAACTTCTTCGCTCCCGACGGCGTTAAGGAGATAACATACAAGGAAGGGCTTTTCTACGGCTACAGGGGATATGACGTGCAAGACAAACGTCCGCTGTTCCCCTTCGGCTTCGGACTAAGCTACACCTCTTTCTCGTATTCCGGCATAAAAGCCCAGCCGCTCGGCAAAAACAGGCTGCGCGTTACTTTCAACATCACCAACACAGGCAGCAGAGCCGGCGCGGAAGTGGCGCAACTCTACGTATGTCCGCTAAATTCCAAAGTGGTAAGACCAATAAAGGAACTGAAAGGATACGAAAAAATATTTCTTCAAAAGGGGGAGACAAAAACCGTTACAATAGACCTCAACGAAGACGCATTTTCCTACTACGACATAACCGCAGAGGAATTTGTACCTAACAACGGAAACTTCAGAATAATGGCAGGACCTTCGTCTGATGACCTTCCGCTGCAAACCGATGTGAATTTTTAAGCAAAGAGGCAGCGCACGTCAAAAACATTCGTTATATTTGCAATGGTATTAACCCTTAAAAACAAAAGGTTATGAAAAGATTCGTTTGCAATGTATGCGGATACGTGTACGACCCGGAAGTGGGAGACCCCGAACACGGAGCAGCTCCCGGAACAGCGTTTGAAAATCTTCCAGAAGACTGGGTTTGCCCCATTTGCGGAGCAGACAAAGAGGACTTTGAGGCAGAAGAAGATTAACTGACATCACAACATACGTTTAGCTTGCGGCAACCTCCAATGGGGTTGCCGCAAGTTTTTTCCGTCTCCGCAAACCGGCTTCTCACAAAGCAAAGTTTTTGTTTATTCTTTTGAATTACAGCGAGTTATCCCTACATTTGATTTCTTATATAACTTACTGTTGCCCAACCTCTTATATTTGCAAAAATTATGTCTGATGTAATTTTTCCTACGTCGGACATAGTTTTTTCCATGTCCTATGTAGTTTTGCGTTTTCAGCGTGGCGGTTAGTCGGTTGTGCTGAAAATGTGCTAACTTTGCCCTAAGAAAAATTCCGAACAACTATGCTGAAACTTCCTTGTGCAAAAATAAACTTGGGGCTTAACGTTGTGGGCAAGCGCGAAGACGGATACCACAACATAGAAACAGCCTTTTACGCCATTCCGCTGAACGATGTGCTGGAGATAAAGCCATTACAGGAGGATGATGAGGAGGAAGTGCTGTTTTACGGAATGCCAGGGGGCGACAATCCCAAAGACAACCTAGTGTACAGGGTATATGACGACCTGCGCAAGGAGTTCAACCTGCCCCCCATGTCGCTGTACCTGTACAAACACATACCTACAGGGGCGGGGCTTGGCGGCGGCAGCAGCGATGCCGCCGAAACACTGAAAATCATAAACGAAATGTTCGACCTCGGGATAAGCGAGGACGGGATGCGGCAGCGCATTTCGCGCTATGGGGCGGACTGCGCGTTTTTCGTGAGCGGCAAACCCGTTTACGCCACCGGCATTGGCAATGTTTTCGAGAATTTGGACATAAGTCTCAAAGGAAAATATCTTGTCTTGGTTAAGCCTGACGAAAGCGTAAGCACCAAGGAGGCTTACTCAAACCTCACCCCACAGGCATCGGGCGAGGACATAAGGGACATACTGAAAGACGACCCGAAACTTTGGCGCGGGCGGCTGAAAAACGATTTCGAGCCGTCGGTTTTTGCCAAACACCCGCGCATAGCCGCAATAAAGCAGACACTGTATGACATGGGGGCATTATACGCCTCGATGAGCGGCAGCGGCAGCGCAGTATTCGGCATCTTCTGGCTTCCCATGATGGATTTGGCTAAAGTTTTTCCCGACTGTTTCACTTTTGAAAGGGAATTGCGAAGATGATTTACTGGTTTTCGGGTACAGGCAACAGCCGCTTCGTGGCGGAAAGGCTTGCCGAACAGACAGGCGACACGGCGCAAAGCATATTCCTCCCCCCCAAAGAGACGGCGGACGTTGTGGGGCTGGTGTTCCCCGTTTACGGTTGGATGCCGCCGGCTGTGGTGTTGCTGTTTATTGAGGAAAACCTGCACAGCCTTGTTTCAGCAAAGTATGCTTTTGTGGTCATGACCTGTGGCGATGATGCCGGCAAGGCATTGGACTTGGTTCGCAAACAGGGCTTTGTTCCCGACAGCGCGTTCAGCGTGTTCATGCCCAACACGTATGTAAGCCTTCCTGGGTTCGACGTTGACAGCGACAAAGTGAGAAAAGGCAAGCTTGGCAACAGCCTTGCAAGGGTGGCATACATTGCAAAAGAAGTGAGCCAAAGGCGCAAAACCACAGATGTTCACGAAGGTATGCTGCCGCGCACGAAAACCTACCTGCTCGGAAGGCTTTCACGCAAATACCTTACGGACGACAGGAAGTTCTGCGCGAACGCTTCCTGCAACTCATGCGGCAGCTGCCAAAAGACCTGCCCCACCGGCAACATAACCATGCACGAAAACCGCCCCTCATGGAACGGAAAATGCACAGGATGCCTTGCCTGCTATCACACCTGCCCCAAGCACGCAATAAACTTCGGTTCGCAAACAAGGAAGAAGGGGCAATACATCTTCGCCCGGCACAGCGGCGAAACAAACAACTTATAAGGACAAACAACGATGAAGATTCTGCTTCTCGGCGAATTCAGCAACGTACACTGGGCTTTGGCCTGCGGACTGCGGCAGCTCGGACACGAAGTAACCGTGGTATCTGACGGCGACAACTGGAAAAACTACGAACGCGACATAGACGTGAGGCGTTACGACCTCGGCGTGCGCGGCACAACGGCTTTCGTGGGACGCTTGGTAAAGATTCTCCCGAAACTGAAGGGGTATGACGTGGTACAAATAATAAACCCGGTGTTCCTGCCAATGAAGGCGGAAAGAATAGAGCCGATATACAACCTGCTGAAAGCGCGTAACAAGTCTATGTTTCTCGGTGCTTTCGGAATGGACCACTTTTGGGTCCACGCAGGATGCGACTGCAAGACTTTCCGATACAGCGACTTCAACCTTGGCGACACAGTGCGCCATGACGGCGAGAACGACATTTGGATAAAAGACTGGGGCACCGGGGCAAAAGGCCGTCTGAATTGCAGGATTGCGGAAAACTGCGACGGCATAATAGCGGGGTTGTACGAATACTACGCATCGTACCAACCTTATTTTGGCGAAAAGCTGGAGTTCATACCTTTCCCCATTGATTTGAGCACCATAACGCCAAAATCAAACGAAAAGCACGACAAAGTGCGTTTCTTCATAGGCATTCAGAAAGCCCGCAGCGAATATAAGGGAACTGACATTATGCTGAGGGCACTCGAGCGCGTGGTTCGCGATTATCCCGACAAAGCGGAAATGATAAAAGTGGAATCAGTCCCTTTCCCGAAGTACCAAAACCTGATGAACTCGAGCGATTTGATACTCGACCAACTGTATTCCTACACCCCGGCAATGAACGCCCTTTTGGCAATGGCAAAAGGCATTATAGTCGTAGGCGGCGGCGAGGAGGAGAACTACGAAATTCTCGGCGAAAAGGTGCTGCGCCCCATAATAAACGTGCTGCCCAACGAAGAAAGCGTTTACGATGCGCTTAAAGACATCACCCTACACAGCGAGCGCATACCGTTGCTGTCGCGGCAAAGCGTGGAGTACATAGAAAAATACCACGATTCGGTGAAAGTGGCGCAGCGTTACCTTGATTTTTGGAACCGTCAGACAGAGCGCAAGAAAAATGCGAGCAAAGGACCGCAACACAGCTGACCACCCCAAGCAAAAGCATTGAACATGGATTTGAGTTTATTCGAAAAGGCTTTTGCAAAGAGCGAAGAAGCCAAACGCCTATGCGAAGAGGTCTGCAAACTGCGCAAGCAAAACAAAGGCACGATAAAGGTCAGCGGACTGCAAGGCTCGTCGAAAGCGGTGGCGGCATACGCACTGTTCAGCCATTTGGCAAAAAAAGGCGGCGAAGCCTGTCTTGTAGCCATTCTTGACAGTTATGACGATGCCGCATACTTCTTTCAGGATTTTGAAAAGCTTTCAAGCAATAATGCGCTTGGAAACAACATTGTTTTCTTTCCAGCAGAAACCAAGAGAAAGGGCAACAAATATGTGCGCGACGATGACTATATAATAATGCGTACAGAGGTGCTTGGGCGGCTTGCCCACGGCGACCTGCCTTTGGCAATCATCACTTATCCCGAGGCGATAGCCCAAAAAGTGCCGGGCGCGAAAGAGGTTGCTGAACGCTCGTTTACCGTAAGGGCAAACGACACGCTCGACATAACCGAAACAGAAAACAAGCTCTTGGAATGGGGCTTCAAGCCTGTTGACTATGTTTACGCCCCAGGCGAGTTTGCCGTTCGCGGAAGCATCGTGGACATCTTTTCATATTCATGCCCCGACCCCATACGAATAGACCTTTTCGGGGACGATGTTGAAAGCGTGCGCACATTCGACGTGGCAACACAGTTGAGCATCGAAAAACAGGAAAGCGTAATCATAGCCCCACAGGCTTCGGATGCCGTAAACACAGTTTCCATTACAAACCTTTTCCCACAGGACACCGTATATTTTACAGGCAGTCTGGCACTCGATGCGGCAAAAATAGAGGAATACAAGCGGCAAATGACCGAAGCCTCGCCCGAAAACTATATAATCGGCGATGCGATACTGGGGCTGCAATGCAAAAACGTTGTGATAGAAAGCGGAGTTTCGCAAGATGCAAAAGAAAGCCGACGCACTCAAACCGTAACTTTCCATACAAGTCTCCAGCCTCTTTATCATAAAGACTTTGACCTTGTAAAGGCTTCGTTTAAGGAATACGCCTCAAAGGGATACCAAATATACATAGCCGCCGACAGTGCAAAACAGCTTGAGCGCATTGCAAGCGCACTTGAGGGTATGGGGGCAAAGAACATATTCACTCCCCTGCTCGGTACGGTTCATTCCGGCTTTTGTTCTGACGACATTAAAGCTTGCCTGTTTACCGACCATGAGATATTCGACCGCTTCCACCGTTACAACATGAAGGAAAACGGCGCGAGGAGCGGCAAAAACGCCCTGACGCTAAAAGAGATTAACGACTTGCAGGTGGGAGACTACGTTGTGCATATTGACCACGGCGTAGGGCAATTCATGGGGCTGGTGCATACAGGCGAGGGAAATTCACGGCAAGAATCGATAAAACTTGTGTATGCCGGCGGCGACATAGTAATGGTTTCCATAAACTCACTTCACAAGCTAAGCAAATATCGCGGCAAAGAAGGCACGCCACCAAAGGTCAGCCATCTTGGCACAGGCGCATGGCAGCGCATAAAGGAGCGCACAAAGAAAAGGATTAAGGACATCGCCCGCGACCTTATAAGACTTTATGCCGAAAGGCGTTCAAAAAAGGGATTTGCGTTCAGCGGGGACAATTATATGCAGCACGAACTCGAAGCCTCATTCCTTTACGAGGATACTCCCGACCAGTCAAAAGCAAGCCTGGCCGTAAAGGAGGACATGGAAAAGGCACGCCCAATGGACCGCCTTGTTTGCGGAGACGTAGGCTTTGGCAAGACAGAAGTTGCCATACGCGCCGCATTCAAGGCGGCGTGCGACAACAAGCAGGTTGCAGTACTCGTGCCGACAACCGTGCTTGCGCTCCAGCACTACCGCACTTTCAGCGAACGCCTGAAAGATTTCCCTGTGCGCGTGGACTACCTGTCGCGGGCAAGAACGACAAAGCAAACAAAAGAAGTGCTGAAAGACCTCGCCGACGGCAAAATAGACATCATTGTCGGCACGCACAAACTTACAGGCAAAAGCATTAAGTTTCACGACCTCGGACTGCTCATTATTGACGAGGAACAGAAATTCGGCGTTTCGGTAAAAGAAAAACTTCGTCAGATAAAAACGGAAATAGACACCCTCACGCTTACAGCCACTCCGATACCGCGCACATTACAGTTCTCGCTAATGGGCGCGAGAGACCTTTCTGTCATACGCACCGCCCCACCCAACAGATACCCGATAGACACAGAGCTAATCACCTTCAACGAGGAAACGGTTTCGGAGGCTATAAACCGCGAACTTGCTCGCGGAGGACAGGTGTTTTTCGTATGCAACAGGATTTCAAAACTGCCGGACATAAAAGCGATGATAAACCGCGTTGTCCCGGAGGCACGGGTCGCAATAGGACACGGACAGATGCCGCCGGAGGAAATGGAAAAAGTCATAACAGGCTTTATGAATTTTGATTTCGACGTATTGGTGTCAACAACTATTATAGAAAGCGGAGTGGACATTCCCAACGCCAATACAATTATAATAGAGGGGGCGCAAAACTTCGGGCTAAGCGACCTTCACCAAATGCGCGGCCGCGTGGGGCGTTCAAACAAAAAGGCATACTGCTACCTTCTTACGCCTCCCATATCGTCCCTTCCCGATGACGCACGCCGCCGTCTCGAAGCCATTGAAGGTTTCTCCGATTTGGGCAGCGGCTTCAGCATTGCGCTTCAAGACCTCGACATACGCGGGGCAGGAAATCTTTTGGGCGCAGAGCAAAGCGGCTTCATCGCAGATTTGGGGTATGAAACATACCAGCGTGTGCTCAACGAAGCGGTCAACGAGCTGAAGACGCAGGAGTTTTCGGATCTTTACCAAGACGAAATACAGCAGTCAAAGGATGGCGAAGGAAGTTTCTTTGTCGAGGACTGCAACGTGGAAAGCGACATTCCCATGTTCTTCCCCGAGACATACGTTCCCGGAGCTAGCGAAAGGATTATGCTTTACCGCGAACTCGACTCCATCTCAAACGATGCCGAACTGCAAAGATACCGCCAACGACTCACCGACCGCTTCGGCACACCGCCCAGACAGGCAGAAGCACTTATGCTTATGCCAGCACTGCGCCGCAAGGCGCGTGCGCTCGGTGTGGAAAAGGTTTTCATGAAAAACAAGGGCATGACGCTTTTCTTTGTGTCCGACAATGCAAGTCCGTTCTACAAGAGCAACACATTCGGAAGCATTATAGACTATGCCATGAAGCATATTCACCGTTGCAAACTTGATGAAAGCAACGGCAAGCGGAGGATGTCGGTTGGCAACATTCCCACCCCCGAAGCCGCAATGGCGGTATTTGATGAAATACTTCCGCAAAAACAGGAATAGCGTCAGTTTGCTGACACTTCGTCTTCCATGCCGCAAGCCCCTGTCCGCAATATCTCGGCGTTCATCTTCACAATCCTGCATTCCGCATTTTCCATGCGCGGAATGTCATTCTTGTCAACGCCGTATATCATGGACAGGATGCAGCGGTTAATGAACCCATGCCCCACGCACAGTATTTTCTTGCCGTCGTATTTCCTGAACATAAGGTTCGCAAACTGCCGGCCGCGCTCCATTCCCTGCCCAAGCGTCTCCACACTGTCGGGCAGTTTTTCCAGCTTACGCGCCTCGGCGTATGTATGCAGCGTGAACTCCCCCCAGTCCCTTTCTTTCAACAGGTCGCACAACTCTATTTTGTTTTTGTGTCCGTAGCCGAGTATTATCTGTGCGGTGTCAACGGCGCGTTTCAACGGGCTCGACACCACTGCGTCAAAAACCTCATCTTTCAACTTCTCCCCCAACTTGTGCGCCTGACTAATGCCAAGCTGGGTAAGGTGTCCTCCTGTCTGTCCCTGCAATATCTGCGCACGGTTTTCCTCTGTTTCGCCGTGGCGTGCCAAATACATTGTTAACATAAGCCCACTTATTTCCGTTTTCTGCAAAAATAGGCAAAAGCTGTAGGCGGAAAACAAAATAAGTGAGTAACTTCGCAAAAAATAAAATAAACATGACCATGAGCAAACCCATCTTCGCAATTCTAAGGGCGGCAATAGCCCTGGCAATAGGATTTCTCCTTGCACTCAACCCCGAAACCGCCACCAAAATCATCGTGGTGCTTATCGGCGTGCTGTTCCTGCTGATAGGCATAGTGTCGGTGATATACAACATAAAGGCCGTAAAGAGAATTGACCAATATTCCGAAGGCCAACAAACGCAGTTTCCGCTTACAAGCGTAGGGTGCATACTGTTCGGTTTGGTGCTTTCGCTCATGCCATCGGCTTTCATGACCATATCCATGTTCATTTTGGGCGCATTTCTTGTTTTGGCGGGCGCGTTCCAGATTGTAAGTTTCCGCCTTTGCTCCAAAAGCGTGCGCACCCCGATGCTTTTTTATGTAATATCGGCGTTGGTTATGCTTGCCGGCATTTTCATCTTTATAAACCCGATAGAGTCCGCCTCGCTGCCGATGCTCGTGCTTGGCGTTTCGTTCATTGCCTATGGGATTATGGAAATGGTGCTTTCCGTCCAGACCGTAATAGTAAACAAGCGTCTGAAAAAAGCCGAGGCGGAAGCGCAGCAGCCAACAGACATTGCTGACAGCGAAACCGTTCAGTCCGCAGAGGCATTGGAAAGCCAAGACACTGCAAGCGAAAGCTGAAAGTCGCTATCAGAATTCCAACTGTAACCTAAGGTTCAGAAGCCGCCCCGTAAGATAGTTTGGCACGGCAAATTGGTTGTTTGTTACGTCAGACACCCAATAATACGAGTTCACATTGTTGATGCCGAACACATTGAATGCGTCAATTCCCAACCAAGCATTCTTTAGCATTCCCGCTATGCCGCGAGTGTGGCTGCGGTCTTCGTTGTTCAACAGGCGGTAGTTCATCCCGATGTCCACACGCTTGTATGCCGGGGCGCGGAAGTTCATCTTCTCCCTGCCCGAATGCGTAGGGCCGAAAGGCAAACCATCGGCAAACGCACCACGAAGCGACAATTTCCAACGGTCTGTGCCGGGAAAGAAGTCGGTGAAATAAAGCGACAGGTTATAACGTTGGTCGGTGGGACGCGGCACCCATTTGTTGCCGAACTTTTCCTTTGTCTGCATCACGGAGAACGTTATCCACGAATCCGTTCCCGGAACAAACTCCCCATACAGCTTCGTATCTATTCCCACAGCATATCCGCTGCACATATTGCGCCCATAATAAACCGTGCGCACATTGTTCACGTTATAGGGGATAAGGTCGCTCATGCCCTTATAGTAAAACTCGGCAGTGAACTTGAACGGACGGTCGCCCATGCGGAATGTGTAGTCCCCGCCAAGCACCACCTGCCAACTGCGCTGCGACTTTATGTTCTTGTTAAGGTTCACCACTGTGTTATAGTTTGTCGTAACGGTGTCGCGCAGTTCCTTGTAGAAAGGCGTCTGGCAATAAAGTCCGACTGCCAGCCGGAATATAAGGTTCTCGTTTGCCGCCGGTATGAATCCAAGCGATGCACGCGGGCTTACAATCGTTTCCTTGTTCCAGCTCCAATTCGACAGCCTCACGCCATAGTTCAGCGTAAAATTCCCCGCCTTGGCGGAAAAGCGGTATGTGTCCTGCACATACGCCTCCACCCGCGTTGCGTTCATCTTCTCGTCAGCATGCAAATTGTAGTAAAGCTGCATCTTGTCGGGATTGTTCGGTATGGAATATCCCGCCGAGTCCCTCATCTCCCACTCCGACGCTTTTTCGGTGAAACGTTCCGTGCGCACCGACACTGCCGCCTCCATATCGTGCTTGCCAAACTTGGTGTTAAAGCGCAAACCCACGTTGGTCACATTGGCGTTGAGATAGTTTCTGGCGTGTTCGCGATACGTGCCAACGCCCAGTTCCTCCTGCGAACCGAGTTCGTTGAGCCAATACTGCCCCTGTATGTCGTATGTTTCCTGTTCGCGGGTTGTAAAGGCTGAACCTAAAAGCGAAAGCGTTGTCTTTTTCCCGAAGTGGCGCGATATGGTGAACGCCCCATAATATGTGCGGAACAAATCCTTCTCCATGCCGTCAAAGTAAACCTTGAACTCCTTGGTGTCCGCAAGCGTGCCGAACCGCGTCTCCCTGTCCTTAGGCTTGAAATTATAATGGTTGTCGGATATGTTTCCTATGAAATCGAGCGTCCAACGCTCGTTGGGCGTCCACGACATATAGGTTTGGTAGTCGAGGAAGTTCGGTCGGTATTCGCCGTTTGTTTCAAGCGAGCCGAGCATATACCTTGTTGTCTTATAGCGTATGCTGCTCATTATGCTGAAGCGTTTGTTGCCCCAGCCGGCATACACACCGCCGCCGAGAAGCGAGGCGTTGAGCTTGGCCTCAAACTGCTGCGGTTTCTTGTATTTTATGTCGAGCACAGACGACATCTTGTCGCCGTATTTCACGGGAAAGCCACCGGTTGAGAACTCTATCTTGTCAACCATGTCGCTGTTTATTATGCTAAGTCCCTCCTGCTGACCCGAACTCACAAGCATTGGGCGGAAAACCTCCTGGCCGTTAAGGTAAACCAAATTCTCATCGAACGAACCGCCGCGCACATTATATTGCGAGCTCATCTCGTCATGGCGGCTCACGCCCGCCATTGTGGAAATCAGGTCTTCAACACCGTTGCCTGTGGTGCTTGGCAAATTCTTGGTGTCCTTGGCCTTTATTGTCTGCATAGTGTTCGACTGCACCCTCTGCCCCTTGACCGTGGCCTGTCCGAGGGTGTGGTCCGATGGCTTCAGCACAACTTTCAATGTTACCGAGTCCTTGGAGGAAGTGAGTGTGCGCCTGTGGGTCTGATATCCCAACATACTGAACACCACAACCACACTGTCGCCGCCCTTGCAGGTGAACGAATACTTGCCGTTCAAGTCCGTAAGCGTGCCAGCCCCCTGCCCCTCAACCTTCACCGCCGCCATTTCTATGGGTTTCCCTTCGGTGTCGCTCACTGTGCCGCGCACCTTCAGGCTGTTTTGGGCGGAAACCACAACGCACGCAAAAGCCGCCGCCACAAGCATAAGCAAGCGTTGCAAGCCTTTGTGCATATAAACATTGTATCTCATCATTAATTTATAAACGCGAAAAAGCGCGATAAGTTGTAAAGCCCGCCATATTTTATATCGCAATAATCGCACCTGATTACAAAGCGTCCCAAAACTATATAGGATATAAGAAAAACTACATAGGACGTAGAAAAAATTATATCAGACATAGTTCAAATTACATCAGACATAATTTTTGCCATTATAAATATCTGAAAGCCAGCTTCTTATACAGTTGGCAATAAATCAACACAACAATCTATATTTCAGCACGTTGCCATCATCATTGCATTATGCAAAGACAGAACTTTGTTGTATGTTTCGTAAAGGTCAAAAACAGTCCTCAAACCACCAAAACCGGCTCAAAGCATATTTCCCGCATTTTCGCCTTTATGATTACGTTTCTCACTTTTTCGGAGACGTAAACAGCCGATGTTATTCTCCATAAATTATTTTTTGCAGGTTTGGGGAATATGCCATAGTCCTTTATCTTTAACGATGAGAATGCAGGTTTCACCAAACATCCATTGCCTGAATAGAAACACTTTTCCTCGTCCAAGACATCCAACTCCTTTGTAAAAAGAGGTATATAATACTGCCGGGACTCGCAACCGCAAAACACATT
>CAVCON010000022.1:0-19541 GCA_963603805.1 Oscillospiraceae bacterium | reverse complement strand
TTCTTTAGTATAGTCATTAAAACTTGAAGTGTCGCTAAGCGGACGATAAGGAGGATCGAAATAGAACAAAGTCTTGCCTTGCGCACAAAGGAAAGTTTTTTCAAAATCGCCCTCCAAGATTTCCACACGTTTCAACAACTCGCTGTCAGCCCTAAGAGTTTCCTCATCACAAATCTGCGGTTGAAAATACTTTCCATAAGGCACGTTGAACAAGCCTTTTTTATTTACACGATACAAGCCGTTGAAGCAAGTACGGTTCAGAAAGAAAAAATCAGTGGTATTCTCTATCGGGTCAAGGTTCTTTTCATTATAACGCTCACGTACTTTCATAAACATTTCACGTTTGGCTTCCAAATCGTGCAAAGCGTAATATTTTGCCTGTATGCCGCGCAACGAAAGTATCAACCGTTCAACATTGTCGCGAACAGTGCGATAGCAAGTAATCAAATCATGGTTAATGTCATTGATTACCGCTTGTTTTATATTTGTATGCCGCTGCAACATATAGAACAGCATAGCACCGCCGCCTACAAACGGTTCAATGTAGGTGGCATTCTCCCAATTATCAAAGTCGGCAGGAAGCCGTGCCTCCAGCTGTTCTATTAGCTGTCCCTTGCCGCCAACCCACTTGACGAACGGTTTTGCCTTTACTTTCATTTCCTGATATAATATTGTTTGACCAAACTGTGCCTCATATCCAACCCGGCACATTCCAGGCTACTCTTGGCAAAGGTAAGAAATTTCGCCGTTGCGCGGATTATTGCCCCAGCAACTTTTGCGCATTTGGCAAGTAAAGCGTAAATTTGCAATGTGTTTCAACACCGAGGGTAAACTCCGCACAAATGCGACATCATACAAAAAATACATAACGATATGGCAAAAGCACCCGATTTCAACTACGCGCCCATGTTCCAGAAAGGAAAGGACGACACCGAATACCGTTTGATTTCCAAAGAGGGAGTCTCCACCGCCGAGTTTGAGGGCAAGGAAATACTCAAGGTCTCCCCCGAAGCCCTGACGCTCCTCGCGCAACAGGCGTTCCACGATGTGGAGTTCATGCTGCGCCGCGAGCACAACAAACAGGTTGCGGCTATACTCAGCGACCCCGAAGCTTCGGACAACGACAAATATGTTGCGCTCACACTGCTGCGCAATGCCGAAACATCCGTAAAAGGCGTACTGCCTTTCTGCCAGGACACCGGCACGGCCATTATCCACGCCGAAAAAGGCCAGCAGGTCTGGACCGGCTTTGACGATGCCGAAGCTCTGAGCCGTGGCGTTTACAACACGTTCACCGAGGACAACCTGCGCTATTCCCAAAACGCGCCGCTCACAATGTATGACGAGGTGAACACAAAGTGCAACCTGCCAGCACAGATTGACATCGAAGCAGAGGAAGGCGCGGAATACCGCTTCATAATGGTTGCCAAGGGCGGAGGCTCGGCAAACAAGACATACCTCTACCCCATGACAAAGGCGATAATCCAGAACGAGGGCACGCTAATCCCATTCCTCGTGGAGAAGATGAAAAGCCTCGGCACGGCAGCCTGTCCGCCCTACCACATCTGCTTCGTAATAGGCGGCACATCGGCGGAAAAGAACCTGCTCACCGTAAAGCTCGGCTCAATACACTACTACGACAACCTGCCCACAAGCGGCGACGCCACCGGACGCGCTTTCCGTGACCTCGACCTTGAGGCGAAACTGCTCGAAAAGGCTCACGAAATAGGCTTCGGCGCACAGTTCGGCGGCAAGGCCTTTGCCCACGACATCCGCGTTATACGTCTGCCGCGCCACGGCGCAAGCTGCCCCATCGGACTTGGCGTGAGCTGCTCGGCCGACCGCAACATAAAGGCGAAAATCAACAAAGACGGCATCTGGCTCGAAAAGATGGACAGCAATCCCGCAAGCCTGATTCCCGAACACCTGCAACAGCCGGGCGACAACGGCGGCATTGCCATAGACCTTGACAAGGGAATTGATGCCGCACTCAAGGAACTGACAAAGTACCCTGTAAGCACCCGCGTATCACTAAGCGGAACAATCATCGTTGCCCGCGACATAGCCCACGCAAAGCTCAAGGCACGCCTCGACAGCGGCGAGGGGCTTCCGCAGTACTTCAAGGACTACCCGGTGCTCTATGCCGGTCCCGCAAAAACGCCCGAAGGCTATCCCTGCGGCAGTATGGGCCCCACAACGTCAAACCGCATGGATCCCTATGTTGACGAGTTCCAGGCAAACGGCGCGTCAATGATAATGATAGGCAAAGGAAACCGTGGCAAGGAAGTTACAGACGCGTGCCAAAAGCACGGCGGCTTCTATCTCGGCACTATCGGCGGCGTGGCGGCAGTACTTTCGCAGGACAGCATAAAGAGCATCGAATGCGTTGAGTTCCCCGAAATTGGCATGGAAGCCGTTTGGAAAATCACCGTGAAAGACTTCCCCGCGTTCATACTTGTTGACGACAAAGGCAACGACTTCTTCACACAGCTGAAACCGTGGTGCGCAAAATGCGTCAAATAAAAGGCTGAGAACAGCCGAACAACAATCCACAACCTCCGTTCCGGCATCCGGGACGGAGGTTTTTTCGTATCAACGCTTGGGGGAAATGCAAAGAAATCCGCAAACCACCGCCAATCACTGCACTTCAGGCAATGACATAAGGTATTCCGGGGCAAAGTCTGCGCCGTTCTCCCATTCAAGCGTGTTGTACTTAATGGTGAAACGCTTGAAATAATCCATGTTCTTCAATGGCTCAAAAACAATTTCCTTCAATGAGGGCAACAAATCCACGGTTTTTGTAACATTGTTGTTGAACCAAAGGCGCACCATATACTTGCCGGCATATTCGGCTTTTACAACTTCTGTAAACATGGGGACAATTATTTATTTGTATGAAGTTTTAACTTCATCGCGGTTTCAAAATTAGGAAATAATATCATATGCACCAAGAGGCTGAAAACAAAAAATCCAATCCACGTATGCAATTGCCACAATGCCGACGGCATTTGTAGTACGAATTTCATTCAAAAGAAAATTTCTTTCATATTCCCAGAAGTCTTCCGTGCATGACAGAAAAAACTTTGCGCATATCGTCAAAATTATGTCCGATGTAGGAAAAATTATATCAGACATAATTCAAACTATATCGGACATAATTTCCATAAGATTTCAAGCCTTGCAATTTTCTTTTGCAAAATAATGTCATTCAACGAAATACAGATTTTGTGGAATACGCGGAAAATACCGCGTGGCGGCATCACTTCAAGCCGAAAGGCAATAGTACAAAATTTTACGGCAAAGAACTTTTTCCGCTATTCGCCGCCCCATTGCGGCATGGCGTCGCGGTCGTAAAACGCCATGTCGGCAATGTTGCCGCTGCCGCAGTCGCGCACCGCGACCAGTTGTCCGCACCCATTGTACGTGCGCACCTTGTACGGCTTGCCGTCCTTGTACGCCGTTTCGGCAATGAGCCAGTTGTTGCAGTAGAGCAAGTCCACACGGTTTGCATAACCCTTTTCCGTGTTTTCGAGCCTTACGAAAAATCCGAAGCAACCGCCGTCAATGTCGCTTTTCCAAAACGGCCCCCACTCCCTTATAAACATTTCCGCGCTGTACCCGTCGGGGACGTAAACATCCCCGACCCTTAAAATTGCGCCGCTGCTGTCGCGCTCAACGCCGTAGCGCATACGCACATCACGGCTTGCGAGTTTCTCGCGCATTACGGCAAGCGCGTCATTGCCGCCCTTCGACAGCCTTTCATATTCGGCATCGGCAAGAACGCCAATGTCGCACACCGCCTCAACCTTTCCGTCCGCGCCATAGTCGATGCGCCAGCCATACGCCCCGCCCATTTCGG
This sequence comes from Oscillospiraceae bacterium, assembly GCA_963603805.1. Classification (GTDB taxonomy): domain Bacteria; phylum Bacteroidota; class Bacteroidia; order Bacteroidales; family Bacteroidaceae; genus UBA6398. The sequence continues at coordinate 15,682 of CAVCON010000022.1, read as the reverse complement.
AAGCCCCGCCAAGAATTACGCGCAGGTTGCCGTTGGGCGAATAAAGGCGGTGGTGCTCGCTCGAAATCCCCGAAATGGCGGACGCGCACACATAGCGGCTGCTGTCCGCGCCCCATACGGAGGACGTCTGCACGCCGTACTTCTCCTCATATTCATATATGCTTTCCGCATTCTTGGGGTCGTTCCCCCAAACGTCCGCCTCGCGGGGCTTGTCTGTCCCACAGCCGGCAAGCGCAACCGCGAGCGCGAAAGCGATAATTGTAAGTCTCATCACGCAAAATATTATTCACGGCAAATTTAACGCTTTTGAAATTCATGAAACGTAAAAAAGCCTTACCTTTGTATGGCAAGCAAAACAAACCCATACGTCTTTTAATAACAATGCAGGATTACGTACATCTACACGTCCACACCCAATACTCGCTTCTCGACGGGCAGTCGAAGATACCCAACATAGTAAACAAGGCGATAGCCAACGGAATGCGCGGCATGGCGATAACCGACCACGGCAACATGATGGGGGTCAAGGAACTCGCCGACTTCGTGGGGGGACTGAAAGGAAAGGCAAAGAACAAGCTCGCCGAACTTGAAAGCGAACTTGAAGGCGCAAGCCCGGAACGCAAAAAGGAGATAGAGGCCGAAATGGAGAAACAACGCCGCACAATGGCGTTCAAGCCCATATTCGGCTGCGAGATGTATGTGGCGCACAACAAAAAGGAGGATAAGGTAAAGGAGAACGGCGATGCTTCGGGCTACCACCTGATTGTGCTTGCAAAAAACTTCAACGGCTACAAGAACCTCATAAAGCTCGTGTCGCGCGCGTGGGTTGACGGACTTTATTACAAGCCGCGCACCGACCGCGCCGACCTTGAGAAGTTTCACGAGGACCTTATAGTAACCTCGGCCTGCATAGCCGGCGAAGTGCCGGCGAAAATACTCAAGGGCGACATTGCCGGCGCACGCGAGGCTATAGAATGGTACAAGCGCGTGTTCGGGGACGACTACTATCTGGAACTTCAGCGGCATGAGGTGAAAGACCCGCACATCCTTGCCAACCGCGAGGCTTTTCCGCTACAGCAAAAGGCGAACGCCGAACTCATGAAGCTCGCCAAGGAATACGGCATAAAGCTTGTATGCACCAACGACTGCCACTTTGAAAACAAGGAGACGGCAGAAGCCCACGACCACCTGTTGTGCCTCGCCACAGGCAAGGATCTTGACGATCCTAACCGCATGAGGTACTCAAAACAGGAGTGGTTCAAGACCCGCGAGGAGATGAACGAGGTTTTTGCCGACATACCCGAAGCCCTGTCGAACACCTGCGAGGTGTGCGACAAAGTGAGCGAATACAGCATTGACCACGGTCCTATCATGCCTTTCTTTCCAATTCCCGAGGATTTCGGCACAGAAGAACAGTGGAGGGCGAAAATTAGCGAGGAGCAACTGTACAAGGAATTCACAAGCGACGAAAACGGCGAAAACCCGCTGCCCAAGGACCAAGCCGACAAGGTTATTGAGCGTCTTGGGGGATTCGACAAAATATACCGCATAAAGTTCGAGGCAGACTATCTTGCAAAGCTCGCATACGACGGCGCAAAGGAACGATACGGCGACCCAGTGCCGCAGGATGTGGCGGAACACATAAAGTTTGAGCTTCACGTGATGAAGACCATGGGCTTCCCCGGCTACTTCCTCATTGTGCAGGACTTCATAAACGCGGCACGCAAGGAGCTTGGCGTAATCGTCGGTCCGGGACGTGGCTCGGCTGCCGGCTCTGTGGTGGCATACTGTCTGGGAATAACGAAAATCGACCCGCTGAAGTATGACTTGCTGTTTGAGCGTTTCCTGAACCCCGACCGCGTGAACCTGCCCGATATTGACACCGACTTCGATGACGACGGTCGCGGAAAGGTGCTGCGCTGGGTGATGGACAAATACGGGCATGAAAACTGCGCTCACATCATAACCTACGCCACCATGGCCACGAAGAACTCCATAAAGGACGTGGCACGCGTGGAGAAACTGCCGCTTCAGGAAGCCAACGCGCTATGCAAGGCTATCCCCGACCGTTTGCCCGATGGCATGAAGTTGAACCTTACGAACGCCATTAAATGTACGGAAGAGCTGAGGCTTGCCGAAGCCTCGCCCGACGACAGGAAAAGCAACACAATCAAATACGCGAAAATGCTGGAGGGCACGATACGCGGCACCGGCATTCACGCCTGCGGCTTTATTATATGCCGTAACCCGATAAGCGACTGGGTGCCCGTTTGCACGGCAGACGACCCCGACTTTCCCGGAGTAAAGACCGCCGTTACGCAATATGACGGACACGTAATCGAATCTACGGGGCTGATAAAAATGGACTTCCTCGGGCTGAAAACCCTTTCGGAGCTAAAAGAAGCCTGCAAGGTTGTGAAACAGACAACAGGCGACGTGGTGGATCTTGACAACATTCCCATTGACGACAGTAAGACATACGAACTTTATCAGGCGGGGCGCACGGTAGGCACGTTCCAGTTTGAGTCGGCGGGAATGCAGAAATACCTGCGCGAGCTTCACCCCACGGTGTTTGAGGACCTGATTGCCATGAACGCCCTCTACCGCCCGGGGCCTATGGACTACATCCCCGAGTTCATACGCAGGAAAAAAGACCCGTCGCTCATAACCTACGACATCCCCTGCATGGAGAAATACCTGAAAGACACCTACGGCATTACGGTGTACCAGGAGCAGGTGATGCTCCTTTCGCGCCAGCTCGCCAACTTCACGCGAGGCGAGAGCGACGCGCTGCGAAAGGCCATGGGAAAGAAAAAGAAGAAGATCGTAGATGAGATGAAGCCGAAGTTCCTCAAGCAGGGCGCGGCAAACGGACACGATGTGAAGGTTCTCGAAAAGATATGGGGCGACTGGGAGAAGTTCGCGTCCTACGCCTTCAACAAATCCCACGCCACGTGCTACTCGTGGGTGGCGTATCAGACTGCCTACATGAAAGCACATTATCCGTCGGAATATATGGCGGCTTTGATGACGCGCAGGTTTAGCGACATCGGCGAGATAACAAAGCTAATGGAGGAATGCCAAAAGATGAAAATCTCCACGCTTGGCCCCGACGTGAACGAAAGCTACATAGAATTCGGCGTAAACAAGAAAGGCGAGATACGCTTCGGGCTTTCGGCAATCAAAGGCATGGGTGGCGCGGCGGCAAAGGCTATTGTTGACGAGCGGAAGGAGAACGGGCCGTACAAGGACATTTACGATTTTGTGGAAAGGGTGAACACGAACGCCGTCAACCGAAAGGCGATGGAATGCCTTGCAATCAGCGGGGCTTTCGACTGCTTCGGGATAGACCGCGAGGTATATCTTGCCCCCTGCAACGACCGCGCCACGTTCATGGAAGTTCTCATGCGCTACGGCGCAAACGTGCAGCAGGAAAAAACCGAAGCGCAAAATTCGCTGTTCGACGATGTGGGCGGAATTGAAGTCCCGCGCCCGCTGCCCCCTGCAAACTACGACAAATGGAGCAACATAAAACGGCTGGAAAAGGAGCGCGAACTTGTCGGGATATACATTTCGGGGCACCCGCTCGACCCCTATGCCGTGATAATGGAGCAACTTTGCAACACGCCGTTCTCAAAACTTTCCAACCCTGCGGAACTCAAGGGGAGACCCCTTGTACTCGGGGGAATGGTTACCGGAGTGCGTGTGGGGATGACCAAAAAAGGAAATCCATACGGTATTGTGCAGTTCGAGGACTTTGAGGGGGCTGGCGAAATTGCCTTCTTCGGGAAAAACTGGGCGCAATGGCAAAACTACCTCAAGGAAGGCTATCCCGTGCTGATACACGCCGCCGTTGAGCCAAGGCGTTTCAACCCGAATATGTTCGACGTCAACGTGAGGAACATCGAATACCTTGCCGACGTAAAGACTTCGGGAATAGCAGAAATACAAATAAGTTCCCTCGCCACAACCCTTGACATAATGGAAACAAGGGAACTGATAGCCCTTGTGGACCAAAATCCGGGCAACACGAGAATTTCGTTCTCGTTCTCCGCCCCGGGAAGGTTCAGAAACATCAAAGTGAGGGCGATGAACAGGAAAGTGAACATCAACCGCCCTTTCATCGACTTCCTGAAGCAGAGTTCCGCATTCAAAAACTACACCCTGATACCCAAAGACTGACATGGCAAAGAGCAAAACGGCATACGTGTGCGACAACTGCGGCTACGACAGCGTGAAGTGGCTTGGCAAATGCCCCTCGTGCGGGGCGTGGAATTCCTTCAAGGAAGTAAACATTGCGCCGGAACAGGCTGCGACAGCGAGAAGCGGCGTTTCTGCAATAGCGAAAGTGGCGGAAAAACGCGCACATCCCATAAGACTTTCACAAGTCATGGCTTCGGGAGAGAAAAGGACAGACACCCACGACACGGAACTCAACCGCGTTCTTGGCGGTGGCATCGTGCCGGGTTCGCTTATACTTCTCGGCGGAGAACCGGGCATCGGAAAATCTACGCTGATGCTGCAAACCGTGATGAGGATGCCCGAAAAAAAAGTGCTCTACGTAAGCGGCGAGGAAAGCGAGCGGCAGATAAAGCTGCGCGCCGAACGAATTGAAAACGCCACGGCGGACATTCTCGTTGTGTGCGAGACCTCGTTGGAGAACATCTTCCACGAGATTGCCGAAACCACTCCCGACCTTGTTGTGATAGACTCCATACAAACCCTTGAGACGCAAACTTGCGACAGTGCGCCGGGCAGTCTCACCCAAGTGCGCGAGTGTGCCTCGGCATTGCTGAAGTTTGCAAAGCAGAGCGCAGTGCCGGTGTTCCTCATCGGACACATAACCAAGGAGGGCGTGATTGCCGGACCAAAGGTGCTGGAACACATTGTTGACGTGGTTTTGCAGTTCGAGGGCGACCGCCATTACCTTTACCGCATACTGCGCGGGATAAAAAACCGCTTCGGAAGCACAAGCGAACTGGGCATATACGAAATGCGCCACGAGGGGCTGCGCGGAGTGGAGAACCCATCCGAACTGCTGCTCACGCAAGACAATGCCGGACTTAGCGGAGTGGCAATTGCCGCCACAATCGAGGGCGTGCGCCCGCTGCTCATCGAAACCCAGGCGTTGGTCAGCACGGCGGCGTATGGCGTTCCCCAGCGTTCGGCAACAGGTTTCGACACGCGCAGGATGAATATGCTACTCGCCGTGCTCGAAAAGCGTGTGGGCTTCAAGCTCACGCAAAAAGACGTGTTCCTCAACCTTGCCGGCGGAATAAGGGTTACAGACCCTGCGCTCGACCTGTCGGTGATTGCCGCCATATTGTCGAGCAACGTTGACACGCCAATTTCGCGCGAGGTCTGCATGGCGGGCGAAGTGGGTCTGAGCGGGGAGATACGCCCCGTGGCGAGAATTGAGCAGAGAATGTCAGAAGCCGCCAAACTCGGCTTCAAACGTATGCTCGTTCCGAGACACAACGCAAGGGGGCGCAACAGAATTGGCAACGACATAGAAATCGTGAGCGTGGGAAAGGTGGAGGACGCTTTGCGCGAGCTTTTCGGCTGAACGCCCAAGCACCGCCTTTAACGCACACCTCAATATATAATAATGTATAGTCTGAATTTAACACTCAATCCGCACGATGCCTCCGACACAGGGCGCATGAAGCTCGAGGCGGCTGAAATGCTCGGAATAGACGTGCGCACAATCTCAAGCCTCCGCATAAGGAAGCGCAGCATTGACGCACGCCAGAGAAACATTGTGGTGCACCTTTCGGCGGATGTTTATCTTGCCGGCGAGCAAGTGCCGGAAGAATACGAACACATAGAATACCGCCCCATCGCAAACGCCCCCGAGGCAATTGTTGTGGGAGCGGGTCCGGGCGGTCTGTTCGCCGCGCTGCGCCTGATAGAACTTGGCGTTAAGCCCATTGTTCTCGAACGCGGCAAGGACGTGCATTCGCGAAAGCGCGACATAGCCCGCATACGCGAAACCCAGCGCGTTGACCCCGAAAGCAACTATTCGTTCGGCGAGGGCGGAGCGGGGGCTTATTCCGACGGCAAGCTCTACACCCGCAGTAAGAAACGCGGCAACGTCAACAAGATTCTTTCCGTTTTCTGCCAGCACGGTGCCGACACAGATATTCTTTCGTCCGCCCATCCGCACCTTGGCACAGACTGTCTGCCGCGCATCATCGAGAATATGCGCAACACTATCATCGACTGTGGCGGCGAGGTGCATTTCGAAACAAAGGTTACGGCACTGCTCACCGACTCCCAAGGCACGATGTGCGGCGTTGCCGATGCAAACGGCAGGGAATACAAAGGCCCTGTGATACTTGCCACCGGGCATTCGGCACGCGACGTTTACAGAATGCTGCACAACGACGGTCTTACCCTCGAAATGAAAGGCATGGCCGTGGGAGTGAGGCTCGAACATCCGAGTTTTACCATCGACTGCATACAATACCACTCGCGCAACGGCAAGGGGAACTGGCTGCCCTCGGCGGAATATTCCATGGCCGCACAAGTGGAGGGGCGCGGCGTTTACAGTTTCTGTATGTGTCCGGGCGGATTTGTCGTGCCGGCGGCAACAGGCGACGAGCAGATAGTTGTGAACGGCATGAGCCCCAAAAGCCGTGGCTCAAAATGGAGCAATTCGGGTATGGTGGTCGAGATGAGGCAGGAAGACCTTGCCGACGTTTCGATTGGGGCTGTGATGAAAACGGCGATGGGCGATGAGAAATTCGCCGCCTCGCACAGCGACTGGAAAGACCCCGACAACCCTCTGCGCATGATGTATTTCCAGGAGGCAATAGAGCGCGAATGCTGGTTGCAGGGCAACCGCAGCCAGACAGCCCCGGCACAGCGGATGGGCGACTTCGTGAACCGCAAGCTCAGCTTCGACCTTCCGCAATCGTCATACGCCCCCGGGCTTATCTCGTCGCCGCTGCATTTTTGGATGCCCGCGTTCATTTACGCCCGCCTTGCCGAAGGGTTCAGAATTTTCGGCGCAAGGCACAAGGGCTTCCTGTCGAAAGAGGCAACCGTTATAGGAGTGGAGACGCGCACATCCTCACCAGTGAGAATCACACGCGACAACTCCACCATGCAGCACGTTTCGCGTCCCGGACTGTTCCCATGCGGCGAAGGCGCGGGCTATGCCGGCGGCATTGTATCGGCGGCAATCGACGGGGAACGCTGCGCCGAAGCAACGGCATCCTACATTGCCGAACACAAAAGCGAAGCATAACACCGCAAACATCTGATTTACAAACGTTTGGTATCGCTTTGGCATAACCTTACAAGTTGTTGTTTTTCAGAAGATTAAAACTGTAAAAAAAAGGTCTGATGTAGTTTGAATTATGTCTGATGTAATTTTTTCTACATCAGACATAGTTTTTCTTACATCCGATGTAGTATTTTCGGCTTTGGTATTGTACCAATTGTAGGGGCATATTGCATACGCCCTGTATGCTACCACATAAACCGCACCACAAACCGCCGCTTTACTTTGCAAAATCGCGCAATTCAGGGCGTATGCAATACGCCCCTACGGCGACGCAATTTATTAATCATTCGTTACTTATACTTTTACACCGCACAACAATGTATGCAAAAAGGGACTTCCGAAACCTTGCGGCGTATCGGAAATCCCCTAACATGAAAGTAACTTTTCTTTTATTGCCAAACTCCCGGCGATATACCTTTGCGGTATATTTCCACAAGCTCCATCTCAAAAACGACGGTGGAGTTTTTGGGTATCGAGCCGCTTGCCGTTGTACCGTATGCGAGGTCGGCGGGCATAACAACCCTCCAGCGGTCGCCCTTGTGCATATACAGCAGCGCGGTGCCAACTCCGCGCACGAGCGCACTGACGCAGAATGTGGACGGGGCCATTGTGGAGCGGTCGAAAACCTTGCTGTATTCCGACGAGAAGCCAGAATGGTCAACCACAAGCCCATTCGGATGCTGGTCGGTGGGTATCAGCAGCGTGCGGTAGGCAATCCTAACGCTGTCGTTGGAATACGGCAAAACGCCGTCGTCAGCCCCGCGCTTCAATATCTCAACCGCGATGGAGTCCGTCTGCTTGTGAGTGGCGTCGCTCTGGCGCGAATAGCACAGATATTGGCGGCGGTTGGAATACTCCTGCCATCTGTCGCCGTAAACGCGCCTTGCGTATGCTATCGAGTCGCCCGCAGTCCGCATTGCCTTCGAGAAGAAACTCTCATTGCGCGGTTTCCAGTTGGCGTATTCGTTCTCCTCGCCGTCGTTCTCGGAACAGGAACACAGGGCAAGGCAGCAAACCGCACACACAACGAATGCGGACGCGCGAAATCTGAAATGTTCTGACAATTTCATCTGAGCAGGCAGGTTTATCAGTCCTCGGCGATTTTCTTGAGCAGCGAAGTGATGCTCACGCGGTCCTCAAGGGTTTCGCGCAGTGCGGCAATCTTTATGCGCTCCTGCGCCATTGTGTCGCGGTTGCGCAATGTTACGCACCCGTCGTTGAGACTGTCGTGGTCAATCGTGATGCAGTACGGCGTGCCTATGGCATCCTGGCGGCGGTAACGCTTGCCGATGGAGTCTTTGTCCTCGTATTTGCAGTTGAAGTGGTAGCGCAAATCCTTCATAATCTTCTCGCCGAGTTCGGGAAGTCCGTCCTTGCGCACGAGAGGCAGTATGGCGAGCTTTGTGGGTGCGAGTTGCTGCGGCAGGTGAAGCACCGTGCGCGTCTCGCCGTTCTCAAGTTTCTCCTCCTCAAACGAGTGGCACATCACGGAAAGGAACATACGGTCAACGCCTATCGATGTCTCCACGTCGTATGGGGTGTAGCTTTCGCCGGTCTCGGGGTCGTGATACTTTATTTGCTTTCCGCTGAACTTCTCATGCTGTGAGAGGTCGAAATTGGTGCGCGAGTGGATGCCCTCCACCTCTTTGAAACCGAACGGCATATTGAACTCTATGTCGGTTGCCGCATTTGCGTAGTGGGCGAGCTTTTCGTGGTCGTGGAAACGGTAGTTCTCCGCGCCGAAGCCGAGAGCCTGGTGCCACTTCATCCTCATGTTTTTCCAGTAGCTGAACCATTCCATTTCCGTGCCGGGCTTGCAGAAGAACTGCATCTCCATCTGCTCGAACTCGCGCATACGGAAGATGAACTGGCGGGCAACTATCTCATTGCGGAAAGCCTTTCCTATCTGCGCTATGCCGAAAGGCAGCTTCATGCGCCCTGTCTTCTGCACGCTAAGGTAGTCAACGAATATTCCCTGTGCCGTTTCGGGGCGCAGGTATATGGTGGAAGTCCCCTCGGCTGTGGAACCGACCTCCGTCTTGAACATAAGGTTGAACTGGCGCACGTCAGTCCAGTTCCGCGTTCCGCTTATGGGGCATACGATTCCCTCGTCGAGTATTATCTGCTTCAGCTCGTCAAGATTCACGTCGTTCATAGCCTTCTTGTAGCGTTCGTGGAGCGCGTCTCGCTTTTGTTTGTGCTCAATCACGCGCTGGCTCGTTGCGCAGAACTTCTCCTCGTCAAACGAGTCGCCGAAACGCTTGCGCGCCTTTGCCACTTCCTTGGCAATCTTCTCGTCGTATTTCGCAATCTGCTCCTCAATGAGCACATCGGCACGGTAGCGTTTCTTGGAGTCGCGGTTGTCGATGAGCGGGTCGTTGAAGGCGTCAACGTGTCCCGAAGCCTTCCATACCGTGGGGTGCATGAAAACCGCCGCGTCTATCCCCACGATGTTCTGGTGGAGCAACACCATGCTCTGCCACCAATACTGCTTTATGTTGTTCTTCAGTTCAACGCCGTTCTGTCCGTAGTCATAAACCGCGCCCAAACCGTCGTAAATCTCGCTTGAGGGGAAAACGAAACCGTATTCCTTGCAATGCGACACTATCTTCTTGAAAACGTCTTCCTGAGCCATGTCTTTGTGTTATGCTTTGAAATTGTGATACTATATGTGTGCAAAGGTAATAATTTTCCCGCAACCTGCGCCACGCCGTGGGGGCTTACGCCGCCTGCGGGCATAAAAAAGGCGTGGCATCCGCCGCTTGGGGGAACGCCACGCCATGTATGGTTCCGTTTTGTTTACTCTCCGGGGTTGATTGCTCCGCTGGGGCAAACGTCTGCGCAAGTGCCGCAGTCAACGCAAGCGTTGGGGTCGATAGAATACTTATCGCCCTCGCTGATAGCTCCGCTGGGGCATTCGTCAATACAAGTTCCACATGCAACGCAATCGTCGCTAATTACATAAGCCATAGTTGTAGTTTGATTTAATTGTTTATGATGTTCCTTATTCTGCTTGCAAAATTACTGCTTTATTTGAAATCTCCAAATCGTACATGCAATTTTTGCCCCTGCCGGCACAAGAAATCATAAAAGCCGTACTTGCCCTGCGTCCCTCGCGGCATATTCGCAGCGGTTTGCCTATGAAGAAACCGCGAGAACGCCCCTGATTGCGCAAGACATTGATTTACAAAACAATAACCACGCAAATACTGTTTGGTATAACGATTTGTTTTTCAGAGGCTTATTGTGGGCGAAAAAAGGTCTGATGTAGTTTGAATTATGTCTGATATAATTTTTCCTACGTCCTATGTAGTTTTTCCTACATCAAACATCGTTTTTGCGGCAACGCGGGCTTTTTCCATTTTTACCTCTGCAAAACTTGTTGGTACGCCTAAAATTATTATTTTTGCATATTGATAAAGAACCTAAGAACAACAAATGTCAAAGCTGAAACGTATAAAACAAGTGCGCATACACCGCGAGGGCGACAAAACCCTGTTGGGGTGCGGAATAATCTTTGCGTTGGTTTGCGCATTGGCTTACGTTCTGCTGCCGCGTGTGGCGTTCTACCTTGTGCTGGCGGTGTGCATCATAGTGTATTCGGGCATACTCAACTTTTTCCGCTGCCCCATACGCCGCTTTCAGGGAAGCACCGACGGAGTTGTGGTTGCGCCCGCCGACGGCAAGATAGTTGTGGACGAGGAAGTGGAGGAGAACGAATACTTCGGCGACCGCAGGCGCATGGTGTCAATCTTCATGTCGATTGTAAACGTGCACGCCAACTGGTTTCCCATTGACGGATACGTTACCCGCGTGGAGCACCAGGACGGAAACTATCACAAGGCGTGGCTTCCCAAGGCAAGCCTTGAAAACGAGCACTCCACGGTTATAATACGCACCAACTCGGGCGAGGAAATCATGGTGCGCCAAGTTGCGGGTGCTTTGGCAAGGCGCATAGTTACCTATGCAAAGGAAAACGAGGAGTGCTACATCGACGAGCATCTGGGCTTCATAAAATTCGGTTCGAGGGTTGACGTGTTCCTGCCGCTCGACGCGAAAGTGGAAGTGAAGCTCGGGCAGACCACAACAGGAAACCAGACGGTGATAGCCCGCCTGAAAAGCTAAGCAATCATGTTTACGGAATTCAAGAAGAGCCTCCCGAACGGGATAACCTGCTGCAACCTTATCTCGGGCTGCATAGCCACGGCTTTTGCCATTGAGGGGAATCCGCATCTGGCTTTCACGTTCATTATAATAGGCGCGGTGTTCGACTTTTTCGACGGCTTCACAGCAAGAGCCTTGAAGGTTTCCTCGCCGATAGGCAAGGAACTCGATTCGCTTGCCGACGACATAACGTTCGGGCTTGCCCCCTCGGCAATAGCGTTCACCATGCTAAGACAGTGCGCAGTACCGCAGTCGCTCATGGGAGCGCAGGAAATCTATCCCTACGCCGCTTTTGTCATGGCGGCGTTCTCGGCGTTGAGACTCGCGAAGTTCAACCTCGACGAGCGGCAGACGACATCGTTCATAGGACTTCCCACCCCCGCCAACGCAATATTCTGGGGGGCTTTGGCTTGCTCGCTCAATGCGGAGCTGCTCACATCGCCCGCAGCCGCATACATTATAATATTGCTGGCTTTCGCGTCGTCGGCCCTGCTGGTAAGCGAAATCCCCATGTTCGCGCTGAAGTTCAAGAACTACTCATGGAAGGACAACAAGGTGAAGTACATCTTCCTTGCAGTCTCACTGCTACTGATAATCGCATTCCGGACCGGCGGGCTTGCCATTGCAATCCTGTGGTATCTGATGCTGTCCCTCCTGACAGAAAAGCGTTGAAAAGATGAAGATACTTCTCTTCTTACTTATACTTGCCTTCATAGGCCTGTACGTGATATTGGGCACAATACGCAGGATTGCGCGTATGCTCATGGGCGAACCGCCGCAGCAGCAAAAGGCGCAGCAACGCCCGAAAAGCAAAGGCGGCGTGAACACTTCCTCGGCAAAGGCAAGGAAAAAGGTGATTTCCAAAGACGAGGGCGAATACATCGACTACGAAGAGATAAAGGACAAATAACTTCCGTTCAAGGAAGCCCGCAAAACGTCCGCAGCCTTTCCAGGTTGCGGATTTTTTGTGCGCATCTGCATACGCCTCGTGGAAAAAGGCTAAATTTGCAGGTAAAGCTTAACTATTTAACCAGAAAACCAAAACTACAGTAAAAATGGAAGAACTCAACAACGGCAAGATAAGCATACGCACGCGCAGACTCAGCGCGGAGCTGTGCAGCATCAGGAACGAGGAAACCGGCGAGGAAACCGGCGAGGAACTCATGTGGCAGGCCGACCCGAAAATCTGGGACAGACACTGCCCTATGCTTTTCCCCACGGTAGGCTCCGTGTGGGACGGCAAGTACAGGCATCGCGGAGTGGTGCACGAAATGAGCAAGCACGGCTTTTTGCAGAACACGGAGTTCGAGCTGAAATCCCACGAAAGCGACTCCGTAACCTACTTCACCCACGACACCGCGCAGACACGCGCAATATTTCCGTTCAAGTTCGGCCTTGAGCAAAAGTTCACCCTCGCCGGAAAGACGGTAAAGGTTGAATGGACCGTCAGGAACGTTGGCTGCGACGATATGCCCTTTCACATCGGCGGGCATCCCTCATTCTATTTTCGCGGCTTCAAGGAGGGCGACAACATAAAGGGCTACCTGCAATTCGACGCCGAGAACCCCGAAAGCGCAACCGTAGGCTGTGGCGGCTGCTTGGGAGAAAAACGCTACACGCTGCCAGCCCCGGGCGGACTTATGCCGCTGCGCGACGAGGACTTCAAGGTTGACTCGATAATCATCGACCGTAACCAAGTCCACTCCATAACACTTCTCGACAAGGAGCGCAAGCCGGTTGTAAGGGTCAGCAGTCAGGCCCCCGTGTTCCTCGTGTGGTCGCCCTACGGCATGAACGCGCCGTTCGTGTGTCTCGAACCGTGGTACGGACTGTGCGACAAGCAGGGATACGAAGGCGAGTTCACGCAACGCCCATACACAAACACCGCCCCGGCATACGGCGAATGGAAAGGCGGATACGACATAGAAATACTGTAAAACCATATCATAACAACATCCGCATATAATGAAGAAAAACAAAACCATCTCGCGCATCGTCCTCGGCTCTGCGGCGGCACTGTGCCTTTTGCCGGCAGACCTGCGTGCGCAATACGACCAAGGGCAGGAGAACACCCTGCGAATAATGTCATACAACATTCTCAACGGAAAGCAGATTGACGGCAAGACATTCAACTACGAACGCCAGACAAGTATCATCCGCAACATGAACGCCGACCTCGTAACCCTTGACGAGGTTGACAGTCTCACCGAACGCTCGAAAGGGCATTTCGTGCTTCGGGAATACGCCTCCGCGCTCGGGATGCACCATTTCTACTCCCCCACCATCGATTTCCAGGGCGGCAAGTACGGCATCGGGATGCTGGCAAAGAAATACCCGCTCCGAGTTACGCGCATCGCCCTCCCCGGACGCGAGGAAAAGCGCACGCTTATAATCGCCGAATATCCCAAATATATTTTCGCCTCAACCCACTTTTCGCTCACGCCCGCCGACCAAATAAAGTCAATAGACATTCTGCGCAGCGAGGCGGCAAAGCATGACAAACCGTTCTTTGTTGCCGGCGATCTCAACCTCACACCCGATTCGAAAGAGGGCAAATACTTTACGCAGTACTTCACGCCGCTCACCGACCCCAAGCAGCACACTTTCCCCGCCGACAAGCCCAATGAGACCATCGACTACATTGCGCTGTTCAAGAACGAGGAGGCAAAAAGCGTGGTGCTTCTGCGCAACGGCGTGCTCAACGAGCCGCAGGCCTCCGACCACCGTCCCGTTTATGCAGACGTGCGCTTTGCCTTGAGTGCAGACAAGCTGCTCTACTCCGAGCCGTACCTGCAAAACATCACCAACAACGGCGTGAGCGTGATGTACCAGACAAACGCCGTGGTTCACACTTGGGTGGAATACGGAACAGACACCACCAAACTCAAGACCGCACGCACGCTGCTCGCAGGTCAAGAGCCTTGCTTCGACATAGAGAACAAGGTGCGCCTCGACAGCCTCGAAGCCGGCAGCAAATACTACTACCGCGTGTGTATGCAGGAAGTGCTGCTCAACGAGGCTTACCGCAAAATTCTCGGCAGCACAGTAAAAACCGCATGGCACAGCTTCACGCTCCCCTCGCCCGATGCAAAGAACTTCACAACCGTCATATTCAACGACCTTCACGAGCAGGACGGAGTGATGAACGCATTGGCTGAAACCTTGAAGAAGAACGGCATAAAGCCCGACTTCACATTCTTCAACGGCGACTGTGTGCCGGAACCGCGCAACCGCGCCCACGCCATCGAGAGGGTAAATGTGCTGATGCGCGGTGCAGACGCAGCCGATGTACCCACGTTCATCATACGCGGCAACCACGAAATACGCAACTCCTACTCCGCCGGGATGCTCTCGCTCACCGACAACTTCGACGGCAAGACATACGGCGCGTTCTCGTGGGGCGACACACGCTTCGTGGTGCTCGACTGCGGCGAGGACAAACCCGATGATTTCTGGGTTTACTACGGCTTGAACGACTTCACAAAGCTGCGCCTCGACCAAAAGGCATTCCTCGAAAAGGAACTTAAAAGCAAGGAATTCAAAAAGGCGCGCCGCCACATTCTGATAAACCACATCCCAATATGGGGTACAAAAGATGTTTACACCGACAACTATCATCCGTGGACGGCACTGTGGAGTCCGCTGCTCGAAAAGGCGAAATTCGACATCAACCTTACGGCCCACGCCCATTTCTATTACGTGATAGAGAAAGGGCAACAGGGCAACCCCATGCCGTGCATTGGCGGCGGAGGTCCGCACATGGGCGGAAAACACGTGGGAACGGTCATGGTGTTGCAGAAAACAGGCGACAAACTCCGCTTCCGCGTGTTCAGCGCAGAGGGCAAGACACTCCTCGACCGCGATTTGTAATTCCGCAACACAGCAATACAATATAATAAGTGGCGCACCCGTGCTTTTGCATAAGGTGTGCCACTTTTTGTAATGCCATAAAGCAATAACCACACAAACAACAATCAACCAATAAATTGCACCGCTTGTAGGGGCGTATTGCATACGCCCTGAATTGCGCGGATTTGCAATGTCGTGGCGATGGTTCGCTGTGCGGTTCATGCGGCGGAGTAAAGGGCGTATGCAATACGCCCCTACATATATACTATATGCAATCAAAAAACACACACGTCGTTCATATAATTTCCGCAAAACAAAAAATAATTTCCCTTTTCAATACACGCCGAAAATTATATTTGATGTAGGAAAAACTATGTC
>CAVCON010000021.1:0-19636 GCA_963603805.1 Oscillospiraceae bacterium | reverse complement strand
CGTGACCCCATGCGTGACAGGCATGTATTCTAACCAACTGAACTAACACACCAAAAATTTTGAACGCTTTTGCGTAGTGGCGGAGACCCGACTCGAACGAGCGACCTCCAGGTTATGAGCCTGGCGAGCTACCAACTGCTCCACTCCGCGATGTATATCGGATTTACTTCCGAATTGCGAGTGCAAAAGTAGGGAGTTTTTTTGAAACAAACAAATTTTCGGAGGAAAATTATCCTTTTTTCTTCACAAAGGCTTCAAACGTGCCTTTTCCACAATGCGACACGCTGCGATTTCATAATAAATGAGGATTGCACGTCTTGGAAATTCGCGATAATTTTGCAGCCGAAATTCAAAACAGCACATTTAATGGGCAAAAACATACTGATTTCTTTGGCGGCAAGTGCCGTTGCGCTGCTTGCAACCGCCACGCCGCGCTTTCCCGAATCCGCCCCCGCCGACACATCGCGGGTTGTGGACATAGAGGAAGTGGTTGTGGTGGCATCGCCCAAGGAAAACTTCAAACTGCGCGAGCAACCCTCGTCGGTTTCCCTGTTTTCACGCGAGAACATGGAAAGGCTCGGTGTGAAATCAATCAAAAACCTGACAAGCCACGCCCGCAACCTTTTCATCCCCGACTACGGCAGCCGCATGACAAGCGCGATATACATACGCGGCATAGGCTCGCGGATGAACACGCCCGCCGTGGGGCTTTATGTTGACAATATACCGGTGGTGGACAAAAGCTCATTCGACTTTTTCATGCTCGACATCGACCGTGTGGATGTGCTTAACGGTCCGCAGGCGACGCTCTACGGACGCAACACAATGGGCGGGCTGATACGCGCATTCACAACAAACCCCATGCGGACGCAGGGCACAACCGTCAGCATAGGGGCTACGGGCAGGACTTCGGGAAGACGCATCTCTGCCATAACACGCCAAAAGGTGAACGACAAGACGGCGTTCACCGTAGGGGGGTATTATTCCGCCGAGAACGGCTTCTTCCGCAACGACTCCACAGGACGCAAGGCCGACGGCTCACACGAGGCAGGGGCAAAGGCACGCCTCGTTTACCAGCCCACGCGCCACCTGTCGTTCGACCTGCAACTCAACTACAACTACACCGACCAAGGGGCGTACCCCTATTACTACACCGGCAAGTCGCCGTCCTCAAACTCCGCCGAGGCTTACCCGCAATACATCGGCAAGCTGACGGCAAACCGCGAGGGCAGCTACCGCCGCAACTCCCTTGCCACAGGGCTTGGGGCTGACTACAAATTAGCCAAAGGTACGCTCTCGTCAATAACATCTTGGCAGTTCATGCAAGACCGTATGTTTATGGACCAGGACTTCCTTGCCGCCGACATTTACTCTCTGACACAACGCCAGCGAAGCCACGCCATAAGCGAGGAGATAACCTATAAAACCACAGGCGCAAGCCGTTGGCAAAGCGTGAGCGGGCTTTTCGCGATGCACCAGAACCTGCGCACAAAATCGCCGGTCTCGTTCTATCAGGACGGTATGGCTATGCTGAATGCCAACCTCGCAAGGGCAATCCCCGCCGTGTCGTATGAGAACCCCTACACCCACAAGCCGATGAGCGTTGACATGAGCTTATCCCTCACAGATCCCTCCATGACATTCGGCGGACGCTACAAAACGCCCCTAAGCAACTATGCCGTATTCCACCAAAGCACAATAAAAAATCTTTTCGCCAAGAACCTTTCGTTGGTGCTGGGACTGCGCCTCGACATGGAGCATCATAGCCTTGACTACAACATGAACTCCACAGACGTGAACTATACCTTTTCCACTTCCATGAGCCAGCCGGCAAACCTCACCGCACGCCCCGTGGTGAAAGGCGCAAGAAAGGATGATTACATACAACTGTTGCCAAAAGCTGCCCTGCAATACGACCTCGGCAACCGCACCGGGAACATCTACGTGTCGTTCTCGAAAGGATACCGTTCGGGAGGCTACAACATACAAATGTGTTCGGAGCTGGCGCAAACACAGATGCAGGGCGACATGATGCGAGGCGTGAAAAACTATTGCGACAATCTTTTTCAGGGGCTTATTGACAACGCCCGCAACGAAGCACTGCGCGAAATGTTCACAGGCATAAAGGAAAAAATTGACAACAACATTCCCGACATAAACGCACCCGGGGCGAAAACACTGCGCTACAAGCCGGAGTATTCCCTGAACTACGAAATCGGCACGCATCTTAACCTGCTTGGCAGCGCACTTCAGATAGACGCCGCCTTATTTTATATGTCCACAAGAAACCAGCAAATCTCACACTTCTCCGCCAACGGTTTGGGAAGGCAAATGGCAAATGCCGGCAAAAGCTCATGCTGCGGGGTGGAACTCGGGCTGCGTTCTTCCATGCTTGACGGAAAACTCGCCGTGTCGGCATCCTACGGTTTCACACATTCAGAATTCCGCAAATACAACGACGGCAAAAACGACTACAAGGGCAAATTCGTGCCCTTTGTGCCGATGCACAACATGAGCGTGGCGGCAAATTACCGCCTTGTGCTTAACTGTTTCCTCAACGCCCTGTCCGTGGGCGCGGATGTCAGCGGAGCGGGAAGAATATACTGGACAGAGGACAACAACTCATGGCAGAATTTCTACGCCACCGCAGGAGCGCACATAACCGCCGAGACAAAAGGCGCGAGACTGAACGTTTGGGGAAAGAACATCACAGGCTCAAAATACAACGTGTTCTACTTTGAATCGATGAACCGAGGGTTTGAGCAGCACGCCGCCCCGTGCCGTTTCGGGGCTGACCTTACGTTCGATTTCTGAGTTTCGCGTCCAAACGCCGCCGCATTTCAAAAAATATTAGCAATTTTGCAGCCGTAAACAATATACGCAAAAACGGAACAATACAAACCAAAACATAAGAAGATGAAGAAATATCTCTTTTTAATCGCGTCTGCGCTCCTGCTGCTCGGAAGTTGCTCCTCCGTGCCAGTTACAGGGCGCAAACAGCTCAACATCGTAAGCAACAGCGAAGTTCTTAGTTCCAGCCTCACAGAGTACCAGAGCTACATGAATTCCGCCAAGAAAAGCACAAACGCCACGCAGACGGCACAGGTGGAGCGCGTGGGCAAGCGCATTGCCGCCGCAACGGAAGCCTATCTGAAAAGCCACGGGGGCGAAAGCGAGATAAAGGACTTTTCGTGGGAGTTCAACCTTGTGCAGAGCAGCGACCTTAACGCCTTCTGTATGCCCGGCGGCAAAATAGTGGTTTACGAGGGGCTTATGCAGATAATCTCCAAGGACGACGAACTTGCCGTGGTGCTTGGACACGAAGTGGCGCACGCCGTGGCAAAGCACAGCAACGAGCGCATGAGCCAGCAGGTTCTCGCGCAATACGGTGCGGGCATTCTCGGACAGACACTTTCGGGGAAAAGCGCGGCAATACAGCAGATTGCAGGACAAGTTTACGGTCTCGGCGCAAACTACGGCGTAATCCTGCCGTTCTCGCGCAAGCACGAAAGCGAAGCCGACAACATAGGACTTGTGTTCATGCGCCTTGCGGGCTACAATCCCGAAGTGGCGATTGACTTCTGGAAAAAGATGTCCTCATCGTCCACATCGAGTGTGCCAGAAATTGCAAGCACCCACCCGAGCGACGCACGCCGCATTGCCGACATAGAAAAGGAACTGCCGAGCGTGATGAAAAACTACCAGCCGCTCGCTGAATTCGCCAATACAGGCACAAGCTCTTCAAGCAGCACGGCAACAAAGACGGTGCATTTCTCATCTAAGAAAAGCACCACCACGACAAAGAAAACCACAAGCAAAAAATAAGGCTTGAAAACATAAAAGCAATGCAGCCCCACGAAAAATGGTGGGGCTGCATTTTTTATACTGTTTTCCCAAAAGGAATTTCGGAGTTTCTTGTCGATTCATACATCTCACTGATTTCCAGTTTATTGCAAGATTTTATATCATTCTTGCAAGTTATTGTTTTTCAGAGGCTTGCAACTGCCGAAAAAAGGTCTGATGTAGTTTGAATTATGTCTGATATAATTTTTTCTACATAGGACATAGTTTTTCTTATATCCCATGTAGTTTTCGGATGTTCTGCATACAGCCTTAGCGGAATGGCTGTGGCATTACCGCCTCCCCTTTCTGATTTTCGCAAACAGGGGCATAATGACGCACCGTCCGAGCACCGCACCCACGACAACGCCCACCGCATCGGCGGCAAAGTCCATCCAGTCTCCGCTGCGGCAAGTGGTGAGGTTTTCCTGCATCACCTCAATCAGTCCGCCCATAAGCACCGGCAGCAAAACGCTGACAACAAAGAGCGCAAACGGCTTCAAACTCGTGCGCGAACGGCAGTATTCCGTCCAGAACACGATGCCGAGCGCAAGGTATAGGGCAATGTGGGTCCATTTGTCAATAAAGCTCACGCCGCTCAGCGGAGTTTCGGGAATTGGTATCATGCACACCACAAAAATCATCACAACAAAGGCGGTTGTGAAAGGAAAGGCTTTGAATTTCATCACAGGCATTATTTTCATATTTTTACGCCACGAAAATAATGATTTTGCGAAATTTTTGCAACTCCAAACGCACAAAGCATTCATTCCGGCCCGATTTTTCCGGGATATTTCAGTTTTTGAGCTTCAAAACATACAAAAACAAACGTTTATGACGTGAAAAGTTGTAATTTTGTAAACCAATCACAAATAAGCATATTAAAACAAAAATGACAGCAAGAAGCAATTTCGGAAGCCGCCTGGGGGCAATACTCGTTGCGGCAGGTTCGGCCGTAGGTCTGGGCAACATCTGGCGCTTCCCCACCGAGGCGGGAAACAACGGCGGCGGCGCGTTCCTCATAATATACATACTGTGCGTGCTTGTCATCTGCCTGCCGCTGCTGCTTGCCGAATTCATGATAGGACGGCACTCCCGCGCAAACACAGGCTCTGCATACGGCATACTGTCGCCAAAAAAACATTGGGGTTTCATAGGCAAGATTGAAATATTCACGCCGTTCCTCATTCTGTCGTACTACTCGGTGGTTGCGGGCTGGACGCTTTTCTACACATTCCAGTCGCTGCTCAACCGCTTCAACGTAATGGCGCGGCAAAGCGACAGCAAGGAAGTTTTCTCCGATAACTTCACGAACTTCGTGAGCAACCCGTGGCAACCGCTGCTTTGCCTTGCCATTTTCATGCTTGTTACGCATTTTGTGATTGTGAAAGGCGTAAAAGGGGGAATTGAGAAGTCGGCAAAACTGCTTATGCCAGTGTTGTTCGTGCTGCTCATCGTGCTTATGGTCTGCTCCCTGTCAACTGCCGGAGCGGCGAAAGGGCTGCAATTTCTCTTTGCCCCCGATTTTTCCAAGATTAATTCCGAAGTGATAATGGCTGCAATGGCGCAGGCGTTCTATTCCCTTAGCCTGGGAATGGGATGTATGTGTACGTATGCCTCATATTTTTCAAAAAAGACAAACATCACGCAAACCGCGCTAACCGTGAGCATAATCGACACGCTTGTGGCGGTGATGGCAGGGGTTGTGATTTTCCCCGCAGTGTTCAGCGTGGCGGGACTAAGCCCTGATGCCGGTCCGTCGCTTGTTTTCATTGCGCTGCCAAACGTGTTCCAGCTCGCGCTCGGCGATATGCCCGTAATGGCATACATCTGCTCGCTGGCGTTTTACGCCCTGCTTGTGGTGGCAACGCTCACGTCAACAATTTCGCTGCATGAGGTGATAACGGCATACCTTTCGGAAACCCGCAAAATAAGCCGGCGCAAGGCGGCATGCTTCGTTACCGGCGGATGTCTTGTACTGGGGGCGTTGTGCTCCCTGTCAATGGGCGTGCTTTCCGATTTCAAGATTGCGGGAATGGGTCTATTCGACCTTTTCGACTTTGTTACGGCCAAGGTGCTGCTTCTCGTGGCGGGCTTCCTCACTTCCATATTCACGGGCTGGGTTATAGACAAAAAAGTTATAGAGCAAGAACTTTCCAACGGCGGAGAGCTGAAACTAAGATGCCTCGGACTTTTGGTTTTCGCCCTCAGATATGTTGTGCCT
Organism: Oscillospiraceae bacterium; assembly: GCA_963603805.1. Classification (GTDB taxonomy): domain Bacteria; phylum Bacteroidota; class Bacteroidia; order Bacteroidales; family Bacteroidaceae; genus UBA6398. Next base: position 13,572 of record CAVCON010000021.1, on the reverse strand, counting down.
TTGGGAATTGGGCTGGTGTTCCTTGACGGATTGGGAATACTGAACCTTTTCTGATAGCGCACAATGGTCCGTCTGCGAATAAGCCGGCTCGAAGGGGCTGCAATAGCCCTTGTGGCAATATCGGCACTCGCGGCAACGGCTGTGGCATTCTTTCTCCGCAACGACAGTACGGACACCCTGCCGCCGCCAACGGAAAAACAGTTGGAGCAATACCAAAACTTCAAGGTTTCAAGGCAGAACGGCAAAAATATACGACATCCGCAAACAAGGCAAAACGCCACCGCCGCTCGGCTTTCGCGCTTCAACCCGAACACTGCGGACAGCGCGGCTTTGACATCACTCGGTTTGCGCCCAAGACAGGCAATGGCGATTGTGCATTACCGCAACGCGGGCGGCAGTTTCCGCAAAAAGGAGGATTTGAAACGGATATACACAATAACGGAAGCCGACTATGAAAGGCTCGCGCCGTACATCTGCATTCCGCAACGCGAAAAAGAGACGGCAAGGACTGTTGAGCAACGCAAATACCATAACGACAAACTCAGAAGCGGCGAAACTGTTGACCTGAACTGCGGCGACACAACCCTGCTGAAGCGTGTGCCGGGAGTGGGAAGCGTTCTGGCGCGACGCATCGTGAGTTACGGCGAACTGCTTGGCGGATATGTGTCGCCGGCACAGGCTGCAGAGGTGTTCGGGCTTGACAAGAACGCCACGGAATGGTTTTGCGTAAAAACGCCAAAGCCCAGACGGATAAACATAAACACGGCGGGATATGCGCAGATAATACGCCACCCGTATTTCAACAAACGCCAGACAAACCACATAATGATGCTGCGCCGCGAATGGGGACGCATAACCTCCATAAAGGCACTTGAAGCCGACAGCATCTTCACTCCGCAAGACATAAAGCGCATTGAGCCGTATATCAAGCTTTAACAAACGCAAAACAACAAATAATCAATAATTTGCGCCACCGTAGGGGCGTATGGCATACGCCCTGAAATGCGCGGATTTGCAATGTCGCGACAACGGTTCGCGGTACGGTTCAAGTGAGGTCGTACAAGGCGTGTGCAATGCGCCGCGCAGACACATAAACAACAATCTGTAAGTAAATTGCACCGCTTGTAGGGGCGTATGGCATACGCCCTGAATTGCGCCGATTTGCGGTGTTGCGACGGCGGTTTGCGATGCAGTTCGGGCGGTGGCGTACAGGGCGTATGCAATACGCCCCTACAAATGGCGAAAAACCAATACCGCTAAAATTACATTTGATGTAGGAAAAACTACATAGGACGTAGAAAAAATTATGTCTGATATAATTCAAACTACATCAGACCTTTTTTCGCCATTTGCAAACATCTGAAAAACAAATCGTTATACAGGACACCTTTTGTTTGATTATCACTCTGCAAACCAATGCTTTACGCATTTTCGGCATTATGGCAAATTCTTCGGAGGCATACCGGCTGCGCAGATATGCCATTAAGGCCACATGGCTACCGCATCCTTTATGATTTCCTGCCCCGAAATGACCTGCAAACAAAGCCCCATGCATACAATGCGGACCGCACGCACACCTTACGGCATACGGCCCGCGTCATTTTCAATTTGGCTTTAAGCGTTCATCATATCGTTTTGTCGAACACGTAGCCGTCGTTTGTCGTAACCGATGCGGCACTGCCCTTCGAAGAAACTCCATCAACCTTTATGGTTGCACTTTTCTTTCCAGTGGCGTTTGCCTTGATTGTGCCGGCGGTGATTGTAAAGTCGCCGTCAACCTTTATGCAGCGCGTCTTGCTCGTTGCGCTTGTAACAGGGTCGGTATATACGCCGCCCGAAACGGTAACGTCGATGCTCACTGTGCCGTTGTCCTGGTTCACCACAAGGTTTCCGTCAGTAGCTATGCCCTTTATGCCGTCAGCAGTGCCGTTGATTACAATCGTTCCGCCGCTTATGGTCATAAGACTGTCGCAGCGCAGCAGTTTCACGTCAGCAGCGGTTGAGGTTATGTCAATCTTGCCACCATTTATAATCATCTGTCCGTTAAACTCGTCAGTTGCGTCCTTGGTTACAGCCGCCTGTATTCCGTCGCCCTTGGCATTGCGCACAACCACAGAGCCGCCCTTAATCTTGAAATACTGCCCGGCGTGTATTCCGTCGTTGGCGGCGGAGAGAATGTTTATGTTGCCCGACTTGACATACATATACTCCCCTGTCCCTATGGCGTGGGAAGTGTTTCCCGTAACGTTGAGCGTGCCGCCGCCCTCGAATTCGGGATGCCCTTTTACATAAAGGCAGGCTTTCTGAGTGCCGCCCGCGAGGTCGGAAAGCGTGTTGACCGTACCCTCGGCGAGGAGGAACTTGATGCGCTTGCCGTTTGCGATGTTTATTGCCGCGCCGCGCTTCGACACGAGGCTAAGCCCTTCGAGGCTCACGGAACACTTGTAGCTTCCTGTCTGGGTGAAAGCGCCGTCATTGCTCTCGCCGGAAAGCGAATACACGATGTCGCTCCCGTCAACGGCGGTGGAAACGGCATCAACATAAGTGCCGTCAATGCTGACAGCCACCTTGCGCGAAAGGGCAAAGGGAACGACTGCCCAAGCTCCGTTTGCGCCGTAAACAACCCTGACGGTGGATGCGTCAATGGGCGTGCCGACCGTGATGCTGTCGATGTCCTGCAAATTCATAACGGAGTCAATCACCGTGAGAGCCGTGCCGTCTTGCGAATATTCCATAACGCCTAAAGCCGCTGCGTCTGCCGCAAGAGCCACGTTGCTTTTCCAGAAATACATTGTCTGCGCTTTCGCAGAAACAACGCAGAGAAGCAGGGCGGAGAAAAGTGCCAGCTTTTTCATTTCTTCTCCAATTTCACGGACTTGCCGCCTACCGTTACAATATAAACACCTTTGGCAAGCGATGACAAGTCAGCCTTGTTCTCGCCCGCAGACATTTTTACGGAATACAGCAAAGCACCTCCAATGGAATAGACACGCATCACCGCGCTTTGCGCCAAATTCACCGAAACCGCGCCGCCGTTGTTCACAATCACGGCTGTGTTCACCTTGGGTGCTGAAATCGCCGTCGGTGTCTCGGAGAAAAACATATTGGTGAGACTTGCCGTGGAAAGAGTGAACTTCTCGCCCGCGCTTTCAACGTACATATTGCCTCCGTCATAGGTTATGCGGAAACTTTCGAGGGAATAGCTCACCTCAGCTCCGTCAGCCATTGTTACGGTGAGGTACTTAGCCTCTCCGTCGGCCCATGCCGCAAGCGGCGCAAGCATTGCAAACGCCACAGCGGCAAATGTCAGTAAAAATCTTTTCATATCAATAATTGTTTATGACTTCAGAACTTGTATTTATAGGATATGTCAACAACATGCTGTCTGCCGTCGAAATCGTCATCCTTGGAATCCTGGTAAACATATCCCACGTCTATCCTGTTTTGCTTGTTAATCTTTATTTCCGTTCCCACACCCACACGCGTCTTAACGAGGTGCATGCTGCTGCGCAGGTTGTTGGTTATCTCAACGTATGCGTAGGGCGAAAGAGGACAGTGGCGGATGTTGTAGTCAGCCATTAGGCGCGAGCGGAGACGCGAACTGTTGCTCGCTGGACGCACCTTGGCATCGGTCTTTTTGTATTCGGGAATCCCGCCCTCCTCTTCAATGCGGTATTTGTCCACAAGCGAGTTCACGGAATTGGCGCGGGTGAACTGGTAACGCTCGCGGAGCGAAAGAGTGAGGCGGCCAACCGGCAGCTTTCCCGTTACGTCGAAATTCCAACGGTTCTTGCAACGCCAATACGGCTTCTTAACATTATAGCCCTCGTATTCGCTTTTCACAACCTCGTTCCCGTCGTCATCCTTGTCGAGCCAGGTTTCATACTTTGCCTCCTTGCGCTCGCACTTGTAGTTGTAGATGAAATCATACGACGTTCCGACCGAAAAATATGCCGACGGCTTGTATTCCACGCCAAAGCCCACATTCCAGCGGTCAACGCTTTTCAAATTGTTCTGGCTGCGAAATCCTCCGTCAACCGACACGCTGAACATTCCGAGCTTTTTTGTCGCCCCGAGACCAGTCCACAGACCAAAGTCTGAGGCACTTGCGGACGCGCACATCAAAGCAGCCGCAGCCGAGACGAGCAGGGTTTTAACAGCTTTCATTTCCTTTGGTTTTTATTTGTATTACAATCAGGATTCCTCATACTTCTTGGGCATCTTGGGCATGGTGTCGGCATCGTTGTTCACCATGGAGTGGGTTGAGTAGTACATCTTAATCAGCGCGGTGTCGTTCATGAAGTCGATAGATCCCACCTCCACGCGCAGCACGTCAAGCCCAGTGCGCTCCTTAAGGTCGGCAATCAGTTCGGCGTTCTTTTCGGGGGTGATGAGCTTTATGTTGTCGTAGCGCACATACTTGCAGCCCACCCTTTTCACGAAATGGTTGCTCTCAGCCACCGCCACGACAAGCACAAACAGCAGGTTCGCCGCGAGAAGCTCCACCACGCTGAGTTTTGCCGACATTCCGTTTATCACAGATATGGCCACGACAAAGAACAGATAGGTCATTTCGCGAATAGGCACGCTCTCCGTGCGGTAGCGTATAATTCCGAACACGGCGAACAAGCCGAGCGCGGCCCCTATCTTTATCTTCGAGCCGTCCATGAGGTAGATCATCATGAAGATGCTCACCGACAGCATCACGAAGGCAAAGTAATAGTCGCGCCTGTTGCTGCGCGGATAGTAGAAATAGTTGATTATCGCAAATACGAACACGGAGTTGAGCGCGAAACGCGTAAGCATTTCCGCCAGCCCAGAAACGTTGATTAGCTGCACGCCGAAAAGCGTGATGTCTGCAAGACTGCTGAGTAATGTTATCATGATATGCTATGATGGATTTTTATTGTTGTTGTTTTCTTAACCGTTAATTCCGTCCTTTCATCTGAGCCTTCTCATCACCACTTCCTTTTTCTTGAACTTGTTGTGCTTCACCCCAGGGTTTGTGAGGTAAGTGCCTATGCAATACTTGCTGAACCCCTGTGGCTTTATGCGAAGTTTTATCAAGGCGTCGAATGCCGGCGAATCACTCTTGCCCGAACGCTTCAGCTCCATAATCACAATGTTGCCGAGTTCCGCCTCGCACTGCGTTTCAAGATTGTTGAATTTAACGTCAAAGTCAATCGTGAGCCTCTCGGTGAACGCCTTGTTCACAAGTGTGAGGCGGCTGAAACGGTTTCTGAGGCAGGGATGTATGTCTCCGAGCGAAATCGCCGCCTTTTCCTCAAGAAACATCTCCTCGTCGTCAGAGTTCATCTCCTCGGGCGACGCGAGCCTTACGCGGCTTTTGCGCGTCTTGTTGTGGTTGTCCTTGTTCTTCACCTCAAGAAACGTGGTTTCGGTGTCGATGTATGTCCTCACCCTTACCTTTGTTCGCGGCCGCCGCCCGTCGTGATGGAGGGTGTAGAAGCGGTGGTCGTCGGTGTCCCAGTAGGTGGTTGAGTAAACCGACACAGGACTGTCGGAGGCAACAAGCACGCTGTATTCGCTTTTTGTCAGCTCCAGGAATTTCAGCAGCAGGTTCTTGTTGGCAAGATACTTGCGGTCGGTGCGGTTCATGAGCCTCACCTTTCCCGTCTCCTCAAGCCCTATCTGGGGCATTTCGGAAATGACGCCTTGCAGTTCCTCGTAAAAGTCCATTGCCTTATGCTTAGACGAAATGACGACCAAAGTTAAGAATATTTTTCATAATCACAAAACAGCGGCACGCGCCACATTCCGCGCAACATGGGAAAGACCTGCAAGGGCTGACTTTGCGCATTTCGCCAAACCGCTGGCATTCAGAATTTTACGCAAAATTCAAAGAAAAACATAAGTTATTGGATTTCTGAACATTACAAGTGGCGAAAAAAGGTCTGATGTAATTTGAATTATGTCTGATATAATTTTTTCTACATAGGACATAGTTTTTTCCATGTCCGCACATATTTTTCGCACATCCGGGAAACACATTGCCACGGCACACATTGCCGCTCCCGGCTTTTACGGCAAAAATAGCGTGCACCACAACCATTTTTCCGCACATAAATGACTGATAAGTGAAAGGAAAGCACTAATTTTGCAAGCAATTTGGCGGCTCTGCGCAATATGGGCATGGGATGCCGCGACAATAAGCGGGAAAGTTTCCCCTAACAGCAAAGCAACAATTAATTACACATTACATAAAATGGACATCAAATTCGAGAATATTGACAAGGTGAGCGGCAAGCTCACGGTAAAAGTTACTCCCGAAGACTATCAGGAAGGACTTGAAAAGTCTCTCAAAGATTTCCGCCGCAAAGCCAACATGAAAGGCTTCCGCCCCGGATGCGTGCCTATGGGCCTCGTCAAGAAGCTCTACGGACCTGAAGCAAAGGCAGAGGAAGTTTCAAAGGCTGTCAACAAGGCTATATCCGACTATTTCAAAGAGAATAATATCAACGTGCTGGGTCATGTTCTGCCCAACAGCGAACAGAAGGAGCAGGACTACAAGGACCGCGACGATTTTGAATACATAATGGACGTTGCCATTGAGCCGGAAATCAACATCGCGCTCGGCAAGGAAGACAAACTGCCTTATTACGACATCGAGGTGAGCGACAAGTTTGTTGACGAGAGGATAAACGAAATGCTCATGGCTCACGGCACATTCGAGCAGGTGGACGAATACCAGAAAGGCGACTACATGAAGGGCGAACTTATGGAGTTTGCAGCTGCCGAAGGCGCAGAGCCGCTGATTGTGGACGACGTGCTGATTTCCCCCGAATACGTGAAGGACGAGGAGCAGAAAAAGCTCTTTGACGGCGCGAAGAAAGATGATGTGCTTACGATCAATCCCGCAACCCTCTATGGCAACGAGACACAAGCCGCATCGATGCTGAAGATTAAGAAGGAGGAGCTGAAGGATCACGCAGGCAACTTCACCTACGCCATAAAGGAAATCAACCGCCGCAAGCCCGCAGAGCTTAACCAGGAGTTCTTCGACAACGCTCTCGGCAAGGATGCCGTGAAGGACGAGAAGGAGTTCCGCGAGAAAGTGCGCGAGGAATACAACAAGGCACAGGGCGGCAACGCCGACTACAAGTTCTTTGAGGACCTGCGTGTGTATTCGCTCAAAAAGGCCGGCGAACTCGAATTTTCCGAGTCGCTGCTCAAACGCCTCATGAAGGAGAACAATCCTGACAAGGACGACAAATACATTGACGACAACTATGCGGGCGCAACCGAACAGCTGAAATGGCAGCTCGTGCGCGACCGCCTTGCCATAGCAGCCGGCATAAAGGTTGAGGACGCTGACGTGCGCAACATGGCAAAGGTGCGCACACGCCGCCAGTTTGCAGCCTACGGAATGCAGCTCCCCGACGAGCTTGTTGAGAAGTACGCCGAAAAGTCGCTCAAGGAGGACAACCAGATTGAGGAGATTTTCTACGAGGTTCTCAGCGAAAAGCTAATCGCTGCATACAAGGAGAAAGTTACCCTCGAACACAAGAAAATTTCGTTCGAGGACTTTGACAAACTTGTGAAGGAAGAGCAGGAGAAGAAATAAGCACTCCGTTGCAAAACATAAACAAGGCGGGACATTCTTGAAGTGTCCCGCCTTGTTCATTATATGACCTTTATTTTATTGCAAACTGGGGGGCTGCCATAATAGCCGGAACCAATTTATATCCTAACATTTTCTGCAATAAGCCTCTTCAGCGAATTTTTCTCGCCCACAAGCCACACAAGGTCTCCGTCGCGGAAAACACGCGAGGGCGAAGGCAGTCCGAGAGCCTCCCTGCCCTCCTCGAAGCCCACAATCATGCAGCGGTAGTCCTCGCGCAAGCCGCTTTCGCGCACAGTCTTTCCGCATAGCGGCGATGCCGCATCCACCGAAATGCACTTCAGTTGCATCTGCCTTTGTTCCGGGGCGATGTCGGCATGAACCACTGCCTCCGACATCTTGGACGCAAAAACCTTCAACTGCTCGTCGTTGCCGATGACCTCAAGGCGGTCGCCGGGGTAAACCTGCTCGTTTGCCGTGGGTATGTTATGGCGCACACCGCCACGCAATATGGACGACACCATAATGCCGTACTTGCGACTGAAATCTAGTTCGGCGAGCGACTTCCCCGCCCACGCCGTGTTTTCCGGCACGTCAAGGTCGGCAATGTGTATCTCCCGCGAAAGAAGATGGTTGGCATAGAGCGGCTTCACCTTGCCGTGAACCTCAGCCTGCAAGTCGCGTGAGCGCAGGTTCTGGAAAAACACCCTCTCTATGGCAATGCTGTAAAGTTTTATCCGTTTTGAACGCATCATGAGCGCAACAAGTGTCATCGCCAACGCAAAGTGAATCCAACTTGCAAAAGGCGACACATAGTTTATTATATAATACACATACGCACTGGCGAGCAAAAACCTCACAAGTATGGTCATGGAAAGCAGGAAACGCCCTCCCGGCAAGTTTTTGCGCCATATCTGACGGTATTCCTCGGAATGGTTCTTGCGCATCACTATAGCCCGCAGGAACGGGGAAAGGAGCACGACAGTGAGGAGCGCACACACGGCATTTCCCACCCAATGGCTCATTATGTGGCGGAAGAACGGCAGGAAAAAGCTCAGCATTATGGCTGTTATCGCCACACACAAAATGGAATAGGCGGCAATCTGCTTGAGCAGAGCCACAATCAGCCGCTTCCACGCGCTGCCCTCCTGCACCGCCTTGCGCTGGGAGGGTTGCTTGTCAAGCACAGCCATAAATCTTACCGGGGTTATCCTGCGAACCAGACCGTATGCCGCCGGCGCGCTTTTAATCATGTAGGGTGTGAGGAACGTTGTAATCACAGAAACGGCGACAACTATCGGATAAATAAAGCCGCTTATCACGTGGAGCGACATTCCCAGCGAGGCTATAATAAAGGCGAACTCTCCGATTTGCGCCATGCTGAAACCGCTTTGCAACGCGCCCTTCAGCGACTGCCCCGAAAGAATAAAACCGAAAGAGCCGAAAACCGCCTGTCCGACAAGTATTGTGAGGGTTATAAGCAAAATCGGCAGCCAATACTGCGTGAGAATTGCCGGGTCAACGAGCATTCCCACAGAAACGAAAAACACCGCCCCGAAAAGGTCTTTCACGGGACTCACAATCTTCTCTATTGTTTCGGCCTCAACAGTCTCGGCAAATATGCTGCCCATCATAAACGCGCCGAACGCCGCGCTGTATCCCAGCTTCACCGCCAGCACCACCATTGCGAAGCAAAAACCCACGGAAACGACAAGCAGGGTTTCCTTGCCTATCCATCTGCGGTTTTTGCGCAATATGAGCGGCACAACAAACACACCAACAAGAAAAAGCAAGGCGAGGTAAAACAAAAGTCTCATAAGGCTGTCAACTACCGTCATGCCGTCGAAATCCTTGCTCACGGCAAGCGTGGAAAGTATCACCATCAGCAAAATTCCGAGAATGTCCTCGAGAACAAGCACGCTCAACACATTCGACGCAAACTTCTGGCTGCGCAGCCCGAGGTCGTCAAACGCCTTATATATAATTGTCGTGGAACTCATGGCAAGCATTCCGCCAAGAAAAAGACTGTCCATCCTGCTCCAGCCAAACGCGTGTCCCAAAAGCGAACCAAGCATACTCATGGCGGAGATTATCGTTACAGCTGCTATAATGGGCGAGCTGCCCATTTTCATGATTTTCTTGAAGCTGAACTCTATTCCCAAAGTGAACATAAGGAATATCACGCCGATATTCCCCCACGTCTCCACCGAACCAAGGTCGCTAACCGTGGGCATATACGGCATGTGCGGCCCGGCAAGGAAGCCCGCCACGATATAGCCCAGCACCAGGGGCTGCCTGAGGCGTTTGAAAATTAGTGTTACCGCTCCCGCCAGCACAAGGATGAGCGCGAGGTCGTAGATAATCTTTGGCAGATGTTCCATTATGCTTGTAAATTAAAAGCGAAGGCGGCACGGGTAACTGCAACCCCTCACCGCCCTCGCGCTTTGCTTTTCTGTTATTTTCTTAACTCAATCGTTGTATTGCACGGTGAGCTCGCAAATCTTCACGATGGTTTTCATCGCCTTTTCCATTGACTGCACGGGAACGAACTCATACGGTCCGTGGAAATTGATGCCTCCCGCAAAGATGTTTGGGCATGGAAGTCCCTTGAAAGACAACTGCGCCCCGTCGGTGCCGCCCCTTATGGCGCGTACCTTTGGCGACAGTCCTACTTCCTGCATTGCCTTTATCACTATGTCGATTATATGGATTACCGGCTCTATCTTCTCGAGCATATTATAGTATGAATCGTAAATTTCAACAGCTGCCGTCCCCTCGCCGTACTTTGCATTAAGTTTTCCAACGAGTTCGCGGAAAAATTCCTTGCGTGCCTCGAATTTCTTGCGGTCGTGGTCGCGTATTATGTAGCTTACCGTCGCGCTCTCAACGCATCCCTCAACCCCCGTAAGATGATAAAATCCTTCGTAGTCCTGCGTTGTTTCCGGGGTTTCGGCATCTGGCACGGACTGTATCAGTTCGGCAGCAATGCGCCCCGCGTTTTTCATTTTTCCCTTGGCATATCCGGGATGCACGCTCACGCCGGTGATTTTCACCTTTGCCGAAGCGGCGTTGAAGTTCTCGTATTCAATCTCGCCCACTTCGCCGCCGTCCATCGTGTAAGCCCAATCGCAGCCGAAACGCTCCACGTCGAAAAGGTGCGCCCCCATGCCGATTTCCTCGTCCGGGTTGAAGCCCATACGTATTTTGCCATGTTTAACTTCGGGATGCTCCTTGAGCCACAGCATTGCCTGTACAATTTCGGCGATGCCGGCTTTGTCGTCTGCCCCGAGCAATGTGTTTCCGTCAGTAACTATCAAATCTTCTCCCTTGTGCGGCAGCAGTTCGGGGAACATCTTGGGTGAAAGCACACGCCCGCTGCTTTCGGAAAGCAGAATGTCGCCTCCGTCATAATTCTTGACTATGCGCGGCTTTATCCCCGCACCGCTGCAATCGGGACTCGTGTCATAGTGGGAGATGAAACCTATCGTGGGAGTTTTCTTGTCGGTGTTGGCGGGCAAAGTCGCATATATGTAACCGTGCTTGTCAAGATACACATCGTCAAACCCAAGTTCTTCCAACTGTTCCTTCAAATGCTCCGCAAACACAAGCTGTTTCGGCGTGCTGGGAGTGGTGTCTGCCGTCTCGCTCGACTGGGTGTCGTAGCCTACGTAGTCTAAAAAGCGTTCAATCAAGTCCATTTCTTGTTCCTTTAATGCTCCAAAGTTAGGAATTTATTGCGAATTTACCGCACAGCCCCTATTATTTCGTCAACCGACTTGCATCCGTGGTTGTCGAGCCAGCGGCTTATGCCCTCCGCCATTTCGCCGGCTATCGCCGGGTTCAGGAAGTTGGCCGTGCCTATCTCCACGGCTTTCGCCCCGGCCATGAGAAACTCCACCGCATCCTCTGGCGAGCTTATCCCGCCAAGACCTATTACGGGTATCTTCACCGCCTGTGCAACCACCCACACCATTCTCACCGCCACAGGCTTCACTGCCGGTCCCGAAAGTCCGCCGGTCTTTATGCTGAGCCTCATCTTGCGGCGTTCTATGTCTATCGCCATTCCCATAAGCGTGTTTATGAGCGAAACCGCGTCAGCCCCGGCCGCCTCGACGGCGCGGGCTATTTCGGAAATGTCGGTTACGTTGGGCGAAAGCTTTACGATAATCGGCTTGGCGTATGCCTTGCGCACAGCCGAAACCACACTTGCCGCGCCCTCGGGCGTAACCCCGAACGCCATGCCGCCGTTTTTCACGTTGGGGCATGATATGTTAAGTTCTATGCAGGGGATTTTGTCAAGCCCGGCAAGGCGCGAGGCGCACTCGGCATAGTTCTCTGGCGACGACCCCGCCACATTCACAATAACATTTGTGTCGAGTTTTTTTATGCGCGGGTATATCTTTTCCACGAAATAGTCAACCCCCTGGTTTTGAAGCCCCACACAGTTGAGCATACCCGACGGCGTTTCCGCCATGCGCGGATAAGGGTTGCCCTCGCGGGGAGTGAGGGTTGTGCCCTTCACTATTATTCCGCCGAGTTTCGAGAAATCCACAAAATCGGCAAACTCCGGCCCGTAGCCGAATGTGCCCGAAGCGGTAAGCACCGGGTTGCGGAACTCAATGCCCGCTATGTTGGTAGTCAGTTGAGCCATGACAATTTGTTTATGTTGAATATAGGACCTTCCTTGCACACACATACATTGTGGCCTTCGGCATTCTGCTCCACGCAGCACAGGCACGCGCCCAAGCCGCACGCCATAAGGTTTTCGAGCGAAGCCTCGCACGCCGTGCCGCTCTGCGCCGCATACTTTGCCACAGCCACCATCATGGGCTTTGGTCCGCAAGTGGCTATAAGGTCGAACTTCTCGCGCTGCAGCAAACTGTGCTGGGTTACAAACCCCTGCTCACCCGCCGAGGCATCCTCGGTGGTGATGAACACACGTCCGTATTTCGCAAACTCATCAAGCTGCAAAATGTCCTTTGCCGAGCGTCCGCCAAGAAGGAAAACAGGCTCAATGTCGCGCTTCAGCAGTTCCTTTCCCAAATAAAGCAGCGGAGCAGTGCCCACACCGCCGCCCACAAGCAGCTCGCGCCCCACTTTGCCGCCGCGCTGCGGCAGCGTGAAACCATTACCCAAGGGCAATACAACATTGGCGGTGTCGCCGGGGTTGAGCGAGCAGATGCAAGCCGTGCCCTTGCCCACATTGTGAACCAAAAGCCACAGCTCGTTTTTCTCGCGGTCAACAAAATTCACAGAAATGGGCCTGCGCAGCAAAGGCAGCCCGCCCTCGGCGCAAGCGCGCACCTGCACAAACTGCCCCGGCAGAATTTCGGGCAAAGCCTTGCAATCGTCCGTGAGCCTGAGGAGCGAATGCCCCGAAGCGAACCTCTCGTTAGAGACAACTTTAAGGTCGAGAATGTATTTCTTCATCTTGTAAGTCTATATCACATACAAAGGTAGTCATTTCCCGCCAAACCCGAAAACCATTCTGCCCATCATAGTTCCGCCCAAATTGCGCAGATTTTTCCATAAAACGGCAATGGCTTGCGGATTTTACGTGGATTGTTTCATGCGATAGCTAAAAGGCGCATCCGCCCCCCAAACAAATACAAAACATCCAATCAATCAAGAAATTTCACCGCCGTAGGGGCGTATGGCATACGCCCTAAATTGTGCAGAATTTGCAATGTTATGGCGACGGTTTGCAATGCGGTTCATGCGGTTACGCACAGGGCGTATGCAATACGCCACATAAATTCGCAGTAACCAATAATTCTATAATTTGCGCCAATTGTAGGGGCGTATTGCATACGCCCTGAATTGCACCGATTTGCAATGTTGCGGTGGTGGTTTGCAATGCAGTTCATGCAATGGCATACAGGGCGTATGCAATACGCACAACAAACGTATAAATAGCAAATAATAAGAAAATTGCACCGCTTGTAGGGGCGTATTGCATACGCCCAGAATTGCGCGGATTTGCAATGTTG
>CAVCON010000020.1:0-19729 GCA_963603805.1 Oscillospiraceae bacterium | reverse complement strand
TTTGATTGCATACGGTATATATGTAGGGGCGTATGGCATACGCCCTTTACTCCACCACTTGAACCATAACGCATATCACACAAACCATCACCGCAACACCGCCGAAACCGGCGCAATTCCGGGCGTATGCAATACGCCCCTACAAATGGCGCAAATATTAATAGGCTGCTTATTATGCGGAGATATAAACATATGTGCGCCTCACGCTTTTCGTCATGCCTCCTGCTGGGCGTGGCTTTCCTTTTCGTTTCGGCGTTCTATGTTTGCCGGCTCGTCCTCGTGGTGGCGTTTCCAGCGGTTGTGCGTCCAAAGCCAATTTCGCGGACTGCGGCAAATCATTTCCTCAAGCAGCTTCATGTATGTGTCGGTGAGCTTGTAGTCGGGATATGAACGCGGATCGTCCGTAACCTTTTCGAGGGAGCAATGGTAATATCCTCGCCTCACGCACTTCACGTTGGCAAAAAACACGCTTGCGCCCACTTTCTTGGCAATCCTCTCCGTGCCGGTATATACAGGCGTATCCTGATTGAGAAAGTCCACCCACTCGTGGATATTCACCCAGCGCGGGCCTTGGTCGGCAATGAACCCTATCACAGTCTTTTTCTTGTCGCCACGCATGGTTATAATCCTGCGCAGCGCGTCCTTCTTGGGAATGTTCTCCGCCCCGAAACGCCCGCGAAGCTCAAGCAACAGCCAATTGAAGAACTTGCTTTTAACCGGGTGGTACAGCTGTCCGCATTGTATGCGCTCCAAGTGAAACCATTGCGGCATAGTGGAAATCCATTCCCAGTTGCAGAAATGTCCGAGGTATATGAAGCAGAACTGGTGGGTTTCGAGCGATTTCTCAATCTCGTCATTTCCCGAGAAAGTCATCCGGCGGTGGATTTCCTCGGGCGAAATTGAAATGAGCTTGAACATCTCCACCATGTTGTCGCAGAAGGAATGGTAAAAGCCGCGCTCAATTTCGCGCAGCTCGCTTTCCGACTTGCCGGGGAACGAGTTGCGCAGGTTTTTGCGCACCGTGTTGCGGCGGTAGCCCACAACCTTATAGACAAGCACGTACAAAATGTCGCTGAAAACGTATATCACCCTGAAAGGCAGCAGCGACAGCGCGTAAATCATCCCACGCAGAAAGCGGTAGCCCAAGTTCCTCATCTTTGTCTTGAAAGTTTTTTCGTTTCGAGTGCCGTCTCTATTTTCTCGGCAACGCGGTTGGGGTCAATGCGCCTAAGGCAGGCATAATCCCCCCTGCTGCATTTTTTGTTTCCGTAAACAGAGCACGGACGGCAGTCCATATCGGTCTGTATGAACGTATCTGGAGTCTGCCCCCATGCCAGAAAGCCCGCCGCAGGATGCGTTGCGCCCCAAATGGAAAAGACCTTCACCCCCACAATCGAAGCCAGGTGCATATTTGCCGAGTCCATGGAAAGCATAACGTCCATGCGGCTCATCACGCCAAGCTCGTCAATCATCCTTCCCCTGCCCACGAGCGACGTAACCGAAGGGTAGCGTCTCTCCCACTCCCCGGCAATCAGCCGCTCCTCGCTTCCGCCGCCAAAGATGAATATCTTGCGCTGCGGGCGTTTGCAAAGCAGCGACACAACGTGCTCCATGAGTTCCAAAGGATAGATCTTGCCCTCGTGCTGTGCGAAAGGTGCAATGCCAACCCACTCGTTCTCGTTTTTCGCCCCCACTACCGGGGCAAGCGTACCCACATCCCCCTCGTCGTCGCCGAATATCGAGCGGAAATCAAGGTCGAACGTAAAGCCGAGCTTTGCAAGCACATCGGCATAACGCTCAGTGGAAGTTTTCAGCTGCACAAGTCTTTTGTGCTGCTGCCTTGTAAGTTCCCTTTTCTCCCTGCGCCCCTTGTTGATAACCGCCACCGGCACTCCCGCCATACGGAAACGCATATCAAGGTACTTTGTGCGCAGCACATTGTGGAAATCCGCCACAGCGTCAAAGCCTTCGCGGCGCAATTCGCCAAAAAGCCTTTCCAATCCGCGCAATCCCCCGTATTCTTGCAGGTCAATTCCGTAAAAACGCACGTTTGCAGGCATATTCGCAAACAACGCCCCCCACCTCTCGCGCGACACCACCACGACCTCATCGCCCGGAAAACTTTCCGCGAACGAATGAATCACAGGCACAGTCATGGCCACGTCGCCAAGTGCCGAAAGTCTCAATGCCAAAATGCGGGACATGCAAATTACAATTGTTGGTTATGCGGTTTTTTATTATGCCGAAAATAGAGATTATGCAAATATAGGCTTTTCAGTCGGCACAGGCAAATATGAACGCATATTTCTACCGCCCACTCCCTATTAGGCCGGTGCGTCTTTTGACAAGCGCACAATATAATCGCCGCCCGGACAGAAGCCGCGACAGCGCGGATTTCCAAAAATGCAGGCCGCCGTTTTGCACTTTGCGCCTTAAACGCTAACTTTGCGTCTGGTTCGGCTACAACTGCAAGAGATTATGCCTACGTATTGGAGTTTTTTCGCCACGTTCTTCCGCATAGGGCTTTTCACCATAGGCGGAGGGTACGTAATGCTGCCCATGATTGAAGACGAGGTTGTGGAAAAGAAAAAATGGATAAGCAAAGGCGACTTTCTCGACCTTTTTGCCGTGGCGCAGACTGTTCCCGGGGTTTTTGCCGTAAACATGAGCATAAACATAGGCTACAGGCTTAGGAAAGTGCCGGGCGCGATTGCCTGCTCGCTCGGCTGCGTGCTACCGTCGTTCATCATCATACTCGCAATCGCGCTGTTTTTCCACCAGTTTGAGAACAACCCCACGGTGGAGGCAATATTCAAGGGAATACGCCCCGCAGTTGTCGCGCTGATAGCCGCGCCGTGCATCAAACTGTCGAAAAGCGCGGGCATCAAGCTCTCAAACGTATGGCTGCCGCTTTGCGCCGTCATGGCAATATGGCTTTTCCAAGTCTCCCCTGTTTACATAATACTCCTCGTGTGCCTCGGAGGGTTCATCTACGCACGCTACATTAAACCACAGGAATGACATGAGCGGGATATTATTGTTCATACTGCTGTTCTACACGTTTTTCAAGATAGGCCTGTTCGGTTTCGGCGGGGGATATGCCATGCTTTCGATGATTCAGGGCGAGGTGGTTACGAAATACCAGTGGCTCACAACGTCGCAATTCACCGACATTGTGGCAATAAGCCAGATGACCCCCGGTCCTATCGGGATAAACTCGGCGACCTACGTGGGCTACTCCGCCGTTGTCAACGCGGGAATGCCCCCCTCGATGGGAGTGCTGGGAAGCGTTGTGGCAACCTTCGCTGTGGTGCTGCCGTCGTTCATACTCATGTTCACAATCACCAAGGTCCTGATAAAATACCGCGACACGAGCATAGTTGACACCATGTTCTCGCTTCTGCGCCCCACGGTTGTGGGACTCATAGCCGCCGCCGCGCTAATACTAATGACACGCGAGAACTTCAGCGCACCCGACATAAACCCGTGGCAGTTTTACATAAGCGTCTTTCTTTTCGTGTCGGCGTTTGTGGGCACACAGTTCTTCAAGATAAACCCGATAAAGATGATTGTTGTCTGCGGAACTGCCGGATTTCTGCTGTTTTATTGAATGTTTTTTGGCGTGGCTTGGCGGTTTTTACGCAACAAGTTGGTTTCCAATCATTTGTCCCTTTTTACACTTCTCTTATAAAGACTTGTTTTCCAACGCGTTGCAAAGGGGCGAAAAAAGGTCTGATGTAATTTAAATTATATCTGATATAATTTTTCCTACATAGGACATAGTTTTTCCTACATCAAATGTAATTTTTGCGGTATTGGTTTTGCGCCATTTGTAGGGGCGTATTGCATACGCCCTTTACACCACCGCATAAACCGCACTGCAAATACCGCCGCAACATTGCAAATTCGCGCAATTCAGGGCGTATGCAATACGCCCCTACAAACGATGCAATCTTCTGATTAATAGCTACTTACATTAACCTACGCAGACTATTCCACGATTTCGGCTTTAAGGATTTTCACATCCATTACGGGGCGGTCGTACTTGTCGGTTCTCACCCTCTGGATAGCCTTGACTATCTTCAAGCCCTCAACCACCTCGCCAAACACGGTGTATTCGCCGTCAAGATGCGGCGTGCCGCCGTTGGTTTCGTAACTCTCCATTATTTCGTCCGGGAGTTCAAATTCCCCATCCGTAATCTCGTACATTCTCTGTCTCATCGCCGCCATTTCACCCTCGCTTTGGATTTTCCCCCATACTATGTAGAACTGCGAGCCGCTGGAACTGCGTTCCGGGTTCACGTCATCGCCCTCGCGTGCCGCCGCCAACGCGCCGCGCTTGTGCCAATGCTGGGGATAATCTATCTCGGCGGGGATTGAATATCCCGGCCCTCCCTCGCCAAGCCGTTTCTTGGGTGCGGCATCGCGTGAGTCGGGGTCGCCGCCCTGAATCATGAAGTTTTCAATCACGCGGTGGAACAGCAAACCATTGTAAAAGCCTTCCTTGACGAGCTTTACGAAATTGTCGCGGTGCTTGGGCGTTTCGTTGTAGAGTTCAACAACCATGTCGCCCATATTGGTTGAAAGGCGCACCTTTACACGCTTGTCGCCAGGAGCGGCAAAACACGCGACGGCAACCAAAAGGGAAAATGCGATAACGGAAAGTCTTTTCATGTCAAAGCTGTTTATAATACTGGAATAATGTCAAGGCAGAATTTTCGTGCCGCCCTCTATGTCAAGTCCCTTTGCCGCAGTGATGATGACACGCTTTACGCCAGCTTCCACGGCTTGCAGGGCGTTTTGTATTTTCGGTATCATGCCGCCGCTCACAACTCCATCCACAACGAGCTTCGGGAAATTTGCCGCGTGGATTTCGGGGATAACGCTGTCATCGTCATCGGGATTGGCAAGCACACCGCGCTTTTCGAAGCAGTAAACAAGGCTCACGTCGTAGAGATGAGCCATTGCCTTTGCCGTTTCGCCGGCTATGGTGTCGGCATTGGTGTTGAGCAGATGCTCATGTCCGTCAAAGGTGAGCGGGGCAAGCACAGGCGTTATGCCTTGGTCTATTATCGATGCCAGACGTGCGGAGTCAACTTTGTCAACATCGCCCACAAATCCGTAGTCCACAGGAGTTGCCGTGCGCTTGTGGGAAACAATCACACCGCAGTCTGCGCCGGTCATGCCGAGGGCGCACACGCCGCGTGAGTTCAGCCCCGCCACGATAGCCTTGTTCACCAAACCGCCGTAAACCATCGTAACCACGCGCAGCATATCGGCATCTGTAACCCTGCGCCCGTCTATCATCTTGGTTTCATAGCCGAGCAGCGAAGCCACCTGCGTTGCCGTGCGTCCGCCGCCGTGAACAAGAATCTTGTTTCCGGGAATTTCCTTGAAGCTGTCGAGCAGCCCGGCAAGCGCGTTTGCGTCCTCCACAATCTTGCCGCCGACCTTTATTATTGTGAGCGATTGTCTCATATTTCTTATTTATTCTTCGTCCTCGTGTTTCTTGTCCTTGAAGCGCATTCTGTCGTTCTCGCGGTAAAGTTCGTCATCGTTCAGCTCGAGATATGTGTAGCCGTAAAGCCCGCTGCGGTAGTTTGCGAGAAACTCATTGCCCTCCGACATGGTTATCTTCCCGCTTAATTCGGCACGCTTCACCCACGTTTCCAGCCGCCTTTGCAAGCGTTTGGCATCGTATTGCACATATTCCAGCACTTCCGCCACTGTTTCGCCCTCTATCACACGGTCAATGCTGTAGCCGTCGTTCGACACCGTAACGTGAACGGCGTTGGTGTCGCCGAAGAGGTTGTGCATATTGCCGAGTATCTCCTGGTACGCCCCCACGAGGAACACGCCGACGTAGTAACGCTCCCCGCGCCTTATGGAATGGAGCGGCACGGTGGAAGTCTGCTGCATGGCGTTGACGTATTGCGCAATCTTTCCGTCGCTGTCGCAGGTTATGTCCTGTATCGTAACGTTTCTTTCGGGCTTTTCGCCAAGCCGCTGGATAGGCATCACCGGGAAAAGCTGGTCTATCGCCCAAGAGTCGGGCAGGCTCTGGAACAAAGAGAAATTGCAGAAATACTTGTCTGCAAGCAGACGGTCGAGGCGGCGCAGCTCCTCCGGCACGTGCTTTTGGGCGTGCACAATGGCGTTTGCCTCCCGCGTTATGCTCCAGTAAAGGCTTTCCACTTGGGCGCGGGTCTTCAGGTCAATAATTCCGTGGTCAAAGAGTTCAAGAGCCTCATCGCGTATCTGCTCCGCATCGTGCCAGTCCTCGAGCATGGAGCGCGCCGACAGGTTGTCCCAAATCTCAGAAAGGTCCTGGACAAGCTTGTGGTCGTCTTTCGTAGCCTCGAAATCCTCGGGCATCTGCGGCTGTGAGGCCACATCGGTTACTTCGAGGATAAGCACGCTGTGGTGGGCGGTAAGCGAGCGTCCGCCTTCGGTTATTATGTTTGGGTGAGGGATGTTGTTCTTGTTGGCTACATCAACGAAGGTATATACGCAGTCGTTCACATATTCCTGTATGGAATAGTTTACGGAGCTTTCGCTGTTGCTCGAGCGCGTTCCGTCGTAGTCGATGCCAAGTCCGCCGCCGCAGTCAACAAACTCCACGTTGAAGCCCATGGCGTGGAGCTGCACGTAAAACTGCGAAGCTTCGCGCAGGGCAGACTGTATGCGGCGTATCTTTGTTATCTGACTGCCTATGTGGAAGTGTATAAGATTTAGGCAGTCTTCCATGCCCCGGCTTTTCAGTATTCTTACCGCCTCGAGGAGTTCGCTCGAGTTTAGTCCGAACTTGCTTGCGTCGCCGCCGCTTTCAGCCCATTTGCCCGTGCCTGTCGAAGCCAGCTTGATGCGTATGCCTATCTGCGGGCGCACGTTCAGTTTTCTCGCAGCCTCGAATATACGTTCGAGTTCGTCAAGCTTTTCCGCCACGAGAAACACCTTTTTCCCCATTTTCTGCGCCAGAAGCGCAAGCTCTATATAGCTTTGGTCCTTGTGTCCGTTGCAGATAATCGGGCTGTCGGAGTCCATGTTCGTGGCAAGCACGGCGTGAAGCTCGGGTTTTGAACCGGCTTCAAGCCCTATGTTATAACGTTTGCCGTGGCTGATAATCTCCTCAACCACGGGGCGCATCTGGTTCACCTTTATAGGATATATAATGAAATGCTCCGCGTTGAAGTTGTATTCTTTTGCCGCCTTCTGAAAGCACGTTGCGGTTTTCTCTATCCTGTTGTCAAGGATGTCGGGAAAGCGAAGCAGCACAGGGGCCGTGATGTTGCGCGTGTCAAGCTCGTCCATCAGTTCCTTGAGGTCGATTTCCACTCCGTCTTTTCGCGGCGTTACGTAAACGTGTCCCTTTTCGTTGATGTTAAAATAATTGACACCCCAACCGTTTATGTTATACAGCTCGGCGGAATCTTCAACACGCCATTTCTTCATTTATCAGTAGTTTTTATTTTTTCGATTATTTCGTTGCAAATATTGTCAATCTTCTCACGTGTGCAAAGCGGGGACACCTCTTGCACAAACTGCGCCTTTGAATAGAACGGCTGCCTTTCGGCGAGCTGGCTTTCAACAAACGCTTTCAGTTCTTCGGGCGTTTTGCCTTCAAGAAGAGGGCGGCGGCCCTTGCTTATCTTGAGATGTTCCAGAATTGTCTGGCTTGAAGCTTTGAGGTAAACCGTTGTGGAAACCGAGTTCAGGTATTCCATGTTGTCGAAAAAGCACGGCGTGCCGCCTCCGCACGAAAGCACAATGTTTTCAAACTCGGCTGCCTCGTGCAGCATACGGCGTTCAAGGTCGCGGAAGTGCTGCTCGCCGTATTGTGCGAATATCTCCGGCACCTTGGTGTGAAACCTTTCCTCTATGTACCAGTCAAGATCATAGAAAGTCTGTCCCAGACGCTTGGCAAGCTCTTTCCCCACCGTGGTTTTGCCCACGCACATATAACCTATGAGCGTAATACTTTTCATCAGGCTTTCTTGGCCGCGCTCTTTTTGGCGGTTTTGGTTGTCTTTGCCGCAGCTGTCTTTTTTGCCGCCTTGGGTTTTGCCTTTACCGGCTCGCTGTTCACAATCTTCATGCACTCCTCGTAGGTAAGCGCGGCGGCGTTTTCCTTCTGTTCCTTTGTAAGGCGGTAGTTCTTCTTCTTGTACGAAATATATGCGCCATACGGACCGTTCATCACTTCAAGCTCGGCATCCTCATCAAACTTCTTAAGGTGGCGTTTCTCATCGGCCTCCCTCTTGTCGAGAATTATCTGTTGGGCTTCGTCAAGGGTTACTTTCAGTGGGTCAACGCCTTTGGGAAGTGAGGCGAATTTGCCGTCATGCCTTACATAAGGTCCGAAACGTCCCGCACCTATTATAACATCCTTGCCCTCGAACTCGCCGAGTGTGCGCGGAAGCTTGAAAAGCTCGAGCGCGTCCTCAAGGGTAAGCGTTTCGTAATCCTGGTTCTTGCGTATGGTGGCAAACATCGGCTTCTCCTCTTCCTCGGCTGTGCCTATCTGCACCATCGGGCCGTAGCGTCCAATCTTCACGAACACCTTGCGCCCGGTCTTGGGGTCTGTGCCAAGTTCGCGCTCCCCCACTTTCTTGCCGTTGTTGTCGTTTTTGGAGCGTTCCACCTCCGGCTCAAAGTTTTCGTAGAAGTCCTTCATCAGCCCGGTCCATTCCTTTTTGCCTTCTGCCACTTCGTCAAACTGCTTTTCAACCTCGGCGGTGAAGTTATAGTCCATAATGTCGGGGAACTCCTGCTTGAGGAAATCCGTAACCACAAGCCCCACGGGAGTGGGGATTAGCTTTCCTTTGTCAGAGCCTGTTGTCTCGGTGGCCTCATGCCTCGTAATCTTTCCGCCCTTCAAGGTTATCACGCTGTAGTTTCGCGGAGTGCCCTCCTTGTCGCCGCGCACCACATATCCCCTTTGCTGTATGGTGCTGATAATAGGCGCATAGGTTGACGGGCGTCCAATGCCGAGTTCCTCCATTTTGTGCACGAGCGAAGCCTCGTTATATCTTGGCGGATGCTGGGTGAAACGCTGCGTGGCAGTAATCTCGTGCGCTTCGGGCTTGTCGCCTTTTTGCATTGCCGGCAACATTCGGTTTGAGTCTTGCGATGCCTCCGCGCCGTCGCGTGATTCGCGGTAAACACGCAGGAAACCGTCAAATTTCACCACCTCTCCCGATGCCGTGAACCTCTCGCTGCGCGTTGACACCGTTATGTCGGCAGAAGTCTTTTCTATCAGCGCGTCTGCCATCTGGCACGCTATGGTGCGCAGCCATATAAGCTTGTACAGTTTCTTTTGCTGCGGCGTGCCGTCTATCTCATGACGCTCCATCGACGTGGGGCGTATTGCCTCGTGGGCCTCTTGTGCGCCCTTGCTCTTGGTTACATAGTTTCGCGGCTTGGAATATTCCGCGCCGAGGGTGGCGGTGATTTCATCCTTGCAGGCGTTGATGCAGAACGACGACAGGTTCACCGAGTCAGTACGCATATATGTTATGAGACCTTCTTCGTAAAGCTGCTGCGCCACGCTCATTGTTAGCGAAACCGGGAAGCCGAACTTCCTCACCGCCTCCTGCTGGAGCGTGGAAGTGGTGAACGGAGGCGCGGGAGTGCGCTTTTGCGGCTTCACATTCACCGCGTCCACCTCATAGGCGGCATCCTTGCATCCGTTGCAGAAAGCCTCCGCCTCCTCAATAGTGGCAAAACGCTTGTTCAGCTCCGCGCCAAATGTGCTGCCGCCCAAGGCAAACAAAGCCGTTACGCGGAAAAACGTCTCGCTCTTGAAATCGTTTATCTCCCTCTCCCTTTCAACTATAAGCCTCACGGCAACGCTCTGCACGCGCCCCGCCGAAAGCGAGGGGCGCACCCTGTGCCACAAAACCGGCGAAAGCTCAAAGCCCACAATGCGGTCCAAGACCCTGCGCGCCTGCTGTGCGTCAACAAGGTTCAGGTCTATAGCCCTCGGATTTTCTATGGCGTTGAGAATGGCGGGCTTTGTTATCTCGTGAAAAACAATGCGGTGCTTGTCGGTTACAGGGAGTTTCAGCACCTCGGCGAGATGCCACGAAATAGCCTCCCCCTCGCGGTCCTCATCGCTTGCGAGCCATACGGTTTCCGCACCTTTCGCCGCTTTTCTTAATTCGCTCACCACGTGGGCCTTGTCCTTTGGTATCTCATATTGCGGCTGGAATGTCTTGGGGTCTATGCCGTTGTTTTTTTTCTTCAGGTCGCGTATATGGCCGAACGACGGCATCACCTTGTAGTCTTCGCCAAGATAGCGTTGTATTGTCTTGGCCTTTGCCGGAGATTCGACGATTACGAGATTTTTCTGCATTATTTTCCTCTTTGCTTGTTTCTTTGGGTTGCAAAAGTATGGAAAATTCTTTGATAGCGAATGAAAGGGACGCTTTTAATTTATGAAATAACGTTTTATGACAATGCAAAGCCATGCCCAAGATACATGAGTTAGGGACAAGACACTTCTGAAGTTTGAAGCGTATTGCGAGGTTTTGCCATATTGCCGCAACGGCTTGTTTTGTTTGTGCAATGCGGCTCATGCGGTGGTGTACAGGATGTATGCCATATACGCCACAAACGGACAAATAACGATTGATTAATGATTTGCGCCAATTGTAGGGGCGTATGGCATACGCCCAGAATTGCGCGGTTTTACAATATTGCGGCGGCGGTTTGCGATACGGCTTGTGCGGTGGCATACAGGGCGTATGCCATACGCCCCTACATATATACCGTTGCAATCAACAACCAACATACATTGTTCATACAATTCACGCAAAACCAAAATCACCAGCTTTTCCGAAACTCCCCCAAAATTATATTTGATGTAGGAAAAACTACATAGGACATAGAAAAAATTATGTCTGATATAATTCAAACTACATCAGACCTTTTTTCGCCGCTTGCAAACATCTGAAAAACAAATCGTTACAGCGGACATTCATTAACAAGTCTTTTCTCTGAAAACCAGCACTTTATGCAAATCGGATTACTCGAAGCCACGGCGCAGTCGCAACGGCAGAACCTGCAAATCATTTCGGCTTGCGAATATCCCCACTGCCTTTCTTATGGAATCAAGCCCGAAGTCAGCAGGTTGCAAGGCGTTAATGGCAACCCACTCCAAAGCCGCCGCGTCATCACAAGCCACAGGTTTTTCACCCTCGGCAAGGCGGCACAAAAAGAAACTGTCGGCGGTGGGTACGTCAAATCCCGAAAATCTGTAACTGTTGGGCAGGGAGAAAAGCCAGCGCATTTCCGCCACGTGGCATCCCGTCTCCTCAAGAATCTCGCGGCGCATGCCTTGGTCTATCGACTCGCCGGGGTCAACAAAACCGCCGGGTAGATCGAGCGTGCCTTTTGCCGGCTCAAACGCACGGCGGCTCACAAGGATTTCATTGCGTCTGTTCAAGATGAAAGCCGCAGTGGCGGCACTCGCATTAAGGTAATAAACAAAGCCGCAATGCCCGCAGCGTTTCGAACGCGGGTCGTTGACCGTGAAATCTGCGCTTCCGCAGCGCGGACAATATGCAAATTGCGCCAAAGGATGACTGTCGCTCATATTAATATGTATTTTGCCACTGCAATAGTAGCGATTATTTTCCTTATCCAGCGCATTTTTTCATAATTTTGCCCCATTCAACAATCCACGTCATGATGAAAACCAAGACATTGCTGCTTTCGGCGTTTTTTGCGCTAATCACGACTGCCGTTTGCGCACAGAACATTTGCTACAACCTGCAGCACATCTGGGGCGACGGCTCAACGCACTGCGCCTTCACGTCGCTCATTGAATACAAAGGCACATACTACTGCGCTTTCCGCGAGGGGTTCAGCCACATATTCAACGAAAAAGGGGAAGCCGACGGCAGAATACACATCATATCCTCGCCCGACGGCGACAAATGGGAAACCGCCGCCATAATAGCAAAGGCGGGCTTCGACCTGCGCGACCCCAAGCTATCCATTACGCCAAAAGGGGAGCTGATGGTGCTCATGGGTTGCTCGCTCTACAAAAACCAGAAATTGGAATCCACAAGCACGCTTGCCGCATTCTCGAAAAACGGCAGGAAATTCTCCGCGCCCAAACCGGTAAGAATTTCATCCTCGGCGGCGCAGGATTTTGCATGGCTGTGGCGCGTTACATGGCACAAGGGCACAGGTTACGGAGTCAGCTATTTCAAGGCGGGAGACCAAAACAAACTGGAGCTTCTCACCACCAAGGACGGACTGGAATACAAGGTGGCGAAAACTTTCGACATTGCGGACTATCCCAACGAGACGACGGTGCGTTTTGCCGCCGATGACAAAATGCTGCTGTTTGTGCGCCGCGAAAGCGGAAACCGTTCCGCGATGCTGCTTTCCTCAATGCCGCCATACACCGACTGGAAGCAGAAAGAGCTGGGCTTCTTCTGCGGAGGGCCTGATGCCTATGTGTTCCCCGACGGCAAGACGCTGCTCGGCGGACGCGAGATACACATCCCCTCACGCCCCAAAACAATGATATATTGCGGCAATGCGGACGGCGACTTTCACGAAACGCTGATACTGCCCTCGCTTGACGACAATTCATATCCCTCGTTCCTCAAAGTGGGAGACGAAATGTGGATAACATACTACTCGTGCCACGAAACCGCCAAGCCGTCAATTTTCCTCGCCAAGATACCGCTCACGTTCTTCACCACCGCAAGGAAGTGAAAATGCGGATGGCTTTTATTTCGTAACTTTGCGCACGAAAACAAACAGGAAATGAAGAAGCTTTACATAGAGACCTACGGCTGCCAGATGAACGTGGCCGACAGCGAAGTGGTTGCCTCGGTAATGAAGACGGCGGGCTACGACACGGTGGGGGAAATCAAGGACGCCGACGCGGTGTTCCTCAACACGTGTTCCGTGCGCGACAACGCGGAGCAGAAGATATACAACCGCCTGAACGCCCTCAACGCCATGAAGAGGGCAAAGCACGGCAAGCTGATTATAGGCGTGCTGGGCTGCATGGCGGAGCGCACAAAGGACGACCTGCTCGAAAACCACCACGCCGACCTTGTTGCAGGGCCGGACTCGTACCAGATGCTGCCACAGCTCACAGCCGAGGCCGAAAATGGTAACAAGGCGATAGACGTTGAGCTTTCAACCGTGGAGACTTACTCCGACATAATCCCCGAACGCATATGCGGAAACCGCATATCGGGCTTCGTGAGCATTACGCGCGGCTGCAACAACTTCTGCCACTACTGCATTGTGCCATACGTGAGGGGAAGGGAACGCTCGCGCGACCCGCAAAGCATCATAAACGAGGTGAAGGACCTTGAAAAGCGCGGATACAAGGAAGTTACCCTGCTGGGGCAAAATGTGAACTCATATTCGTTCACGCCCGAAAGCGGAGAAACGACAGGCTTCCCCGAACTCTTGAGAATGGTGGCGAGGGATGTGCCGCAAATGTGGATACGCTTCACAACGTCCCACCCCAAGGACATGAGCGACGACACGCTGCGCGTGATTGCCGAAGAGTCTAACGTGTGCCGCCACATACACCTGCCGGTGCAAAGCGGAAGCGACCGCATACTGAAGCTGATGAACCGCAAATACACCCGCGAATGGTATATGTCGCGCGTTGAGGCGATACGCCGCATTGTGCCGGACTGCGGACTTTCAACCGACATTTTCTGCGGCTACTGTAGCGAGACGGAAGAAGACCACGCGCTGTCGCTGAGCCTTATGAAGGAATGCGGCTACGACTCATCGTTCATGTTCAAATACAGCGAACGCCCCGGCACTTATGCCGCCAAGCATTTTGAGGACGATGTGCCCGAGGATGTGAAGATACGCCGCCTGAACGAGCTTATAGCATTGCAGAACACGCTCTCGCTCGAAAACAACCAAAAGTGCATTGGCAGGACATTCGACATACTGATAGAGGGCACGAGCAAGCGCAGCCGCGAGCAGCTGTTCGGGCGCACGGAGCAGAACAAGGTGGTGGTGTTCAACCGCGAAGACGCGCACATAGGGCAGTTTGCCAAAGTGAGAATACTTTCCGCCTCGTCGGCAACCCTCCACGGCGAGCTTGTAAAGGACTGACAAAACACTGACAAGCAACCCCACCAGCACAGATTTCGGTAAAACTATTTAACTCACAGATAATCACATCTTTATCACCACTTCGAGTCGTTCTTGTAAGAAATTGTTTTTCAAGGACTTGAAAGTGGCGAAAAAAGGTCTGATGTAGTTTGAATTATATCTGATATAATTTTTTCTACATCGGACATAGTTTTTCTTATATCCGATGTAGTTTTCGGGGTGTTTGGAAAAAGACAACCGTTTTTGGTTTTTGCGTGAACTATATAAACGACGTATGTGTTTATTGATTGCATACGGTATATATGTAGGGGCGTATTGCATACGCCCTGTATGCCACCGCGTGAACCGCACCGTAAACCACCGCCACAACGTTGCAAACTCGCACAATTCAGGGCGTATGCCATACGCCCCTACGGAGGCGCAATTTTCTGATTGATTGGTTTTGTAAATTTGTGTTGCATATCACATACGCCCTTGTACGCCGCCGCTTGAACCGTACCGCAAATCACCACCACAACGCTGCAAACCCGCGCAATTCAGGGCGTATGCCATACGCCCCTACGGAGGCGCAAATTTCTGATTTATTTCTTTTTATGTATCATGCGGACACCTTGCATATATCCTAAGCAACACCACATGAAACGTATCGCCGCCGGAGCAAAAAAAGCGGGTCATGCCCGGCGGAAACCGCCATGAACATGACCCGTTATTCGGAATACAGTTATTTATCAGCGAACCACCTTTTCGGTTTTTCCGCTTTCGTAAACTATAATGTAGGTCTCGCCGTGCCTTGTCGCATTGACCTTGCGGCCGAGCGTGTCGTAAACAGCCTTAACCTTGTCGTTGGCATTCGCCTTGGCGTTGTCAATGCCTGTTACCACCGCATCGGGCATGGTGAATGTGTAAACTTTAGAAGTCTTTAGGTCGTTGGAGGTTACTTTCACGCTAACAACAACGTCCTTGTCAACCTCGGTGAGCGTCTTTTCAACCTTCGCGCCCTTTCCGTCTGCCACAACCTTAACGTCGTCAACAGTAACGTCGGTAAGTCCGTTGACGGTGTATTCGGTTACGCCGTCCTCCAAATTTACCTCAACGTCCTTGATTTTTGCGGAAGCCAGCGAAGCGTTGTAAACGAGCTGCGCATCGTCAACATATATGGTGTCGTTCTCCGTTCCCTTGCCAGCATCGGCGTTTGTGGATATGGTAACGAGGATTGCCTTGCCGTTCACTGTGTCGTTTACATATTCAAAGGGGATAACTATGCGCTGCCATGCAAAGCCGTTGCTTTCAATCTGGGCGTTCTTTGCCTTTGCAAGCACATTTTTGTAAACCGCATTCTCTTCCTGCGGATCCTGATAGTATGTGCCGTTTGTTATTGCCGCACTGATTGTGGCGTAAGGATGATCCTTTTGCGCCGTGCTTTGTTTGAACTTCACCCAAATGGCAAGGGAGTCGGGACGGCCGTTCATCACTGCATAGAAAGGATCGCCGTTACCATCCTTGTCATCGACGCTCATGTCTAAGTGGGCGTGGTTCTTTGTGCTGGTGGGGCTCATATCCCCGGCATTCATGCGCCCTGTTGTAACAGTTCCGTTTGCGATTATTCCCGAAGCCGACGTGGAGGTTATCAGCAGACTGCTGCTTCCCGCCGAACCGGGGCGTGTGATGTCGGATTTGTTGGTGAAGGGGTGCTTTGCGGTGAGGTTTGCCGTTGACGCGAGAGAGCCTGTTGACGTGGCGAACGAATGCCATGATGTTGCCTCATACACGTCAACATTTTTTGCCGTGAACAGTCCGCCCATCTTCACCGTGTATTTGTGGAAGTTCTCAAATCCTGAATTGGGAATCTGATAGCCGCCGTTGCCGAAAGTAACCTTTATTACCTGCTGCATCATGGCCATCATGTCTATGTCTATAACTGCATAAAGCTTATCGCCCCGCTTTTCGGCTACAAGCTCCACAGGCACATCGCCAAGCCTCGGGCCAAACCAATATGCAACCTCCGGGTCATTGCCTTCCTTAATCTGCACACTTTGTTTTGTGGTGAGCGTAAGCAGCCCATTGTCCCCGGCAACGGTGTCTATGTTGCTCAGTTCTATAGTTCCCACGCCCAAGGAGCTTTCCCCAGCCTGAAGGACGAAGTTCTTGAGACTGAAAACATATTCGCCGTTTGCGTCCTTGTCAAGGCTTATGGTGGCTTTTTGCTCCGATGACGCACCGTTCACATCCACGGTGAGCACGTCGGTGAAGTCTTCGGCCGAAACGGTGATTGCGCCCATGGCGAGCGCGAGAATAGTAAAGATTTTTTTCATATAGTCTTTTCTCTTATTTGAGTTTGTAAATTATCCCTATTGTCCCGAAAATCGGGTAAAGCGTCTGCTCTATTGTCTTGAAGCTGCTTTTGTGTATTCCGTTCAAACCCCAGCTGATGTCGGCATATATACC
This sequence comes from Oscillospiraceae bacterium, assembly GCA_963603805.1. Taxonomy (GTDB): domain Bacteria; phylum Bacteroidota; class Bacteroidia; order Bacteroidales; family Bacteroidaceae; genus UBA6398. The sequence goes on along the minus strand of CAVCON010000020.1, from coordinate 3,172 downwards.
GGTCTTTTTGTGGAAATACCAGTCTGCGCCAACGTCCACCCCCCACTGGAAGCGGCGCATATCGTGCGAAAAGTCGTAATGCCCGCGAGTGTCGGGTTCGTCGCCGATCATAACCTTTGCGCCCGTGGGGTCTCCCACACGCAGGTAGCCGTTGTGGGCATCGCCGTTGAACGTGCGCGAATGCACGTAAGAGAAATACGGACCAGCCTTCAGCGTAACCTTTCCTGTGGAATACGTGGCCATTAGCGGTACGGTGAACATCCATTCGGCAACATTTGTCTTTACGTCGCCGGTAAAGCGTCCTTCGAGAGCCTGCCCGCCGCGCACAATCTTCATGTGGTAGTTCTTAACCTGCGCGTCCTCGTTCATGCCCTTGTTCTCAAAATGCACGCCGACGAGTGCACCCCAGCGGTCATCGAACTTGCGGCGCGCGTCAATTCCGAGCTGCAGGTTGTTGGTGAGCGTGTATTTGTTGAGCTTTCGGATAGAGGCGGGCATATTCAGCGGGGCGGTGCCACCAATGGAATAGCCCACTCTGAGGTTATAGGCAAGGTCTTCGAATATCTTCTTTGCAGGAGCAACAGCAAAAGCCGAAGCCGCAAGGACTGTAAGTATTATTGTCTTTTTCATCGGTTTCATCGGTTTAGTTCTCTTTGGTGCTAATCACTCTCACTTTGTCTATGCACAGCGTGCTGCCTATCGCACCGCAGAACAAATCGCCGTCCTTGCTTGACGAGAACACAATGGCAAGGTTGTAGCCACGGTTTTCGAGAAGATCCATGTCAACGTCTGCGGAATATTTGAACGCCACCTCAAACGGCGTCCACTCGTCTGTCGGTGCAACATAATCCAGCTCGGCAAGCGCGACAATCTGCTCGCTTGTCTTCACGTTATCGCCGTAAAGCGTTATCAGCTTCCCCTCGGCATCGTGGTTGCGGTACAGCACAGCATAAACCGCCGCGCTGTCGGTCATATTCTTGAGAATATTTCCTTTGCGGTCCTGATAGTTCTTGCCTGGGGCGTATTTGTAGTAGCCTGTGAACTTCACGGGCTTGCTGTCATACACTATGCCGAAGTTTGTGGCCTTCATGGGGCTTATAAGCGCAGAGTCGAGTACGAAAGTGCCGAGGAAGAGATTTCCCGCCGCAAGCCTCTTGTTGGCCCACACGCCAAAAGGTCCGGTGCTGCGGGTGGTGAGCTGCACGGCGTTGCCGTCAAAGCCGTCGGCAATTGGAACTGTTGGATATTCCTCTGGCTTAGCCTTGTCCATGCTTAGCTGGAATCCCGCATTGCCCGAAGCCCAGTCGCTTTTCAGAGTGCCGTCGTCGGCAACCCTTTGCCATACATAGTACTTCCCGCCCGAGTTGAGGGAATAGTGTTCAAAGTCAAGGAATGTGGTGTCGCTCACAGTTTTCACAATGTGCTTGAAATGCACCGTGTAGGTTCTTTTCCAAGCCTTGTTCTCCGAGGTTACGGTATATGTTACCCCGCCGTTCTCGAAATTCTGCACCGAGCCGCTTGCGGGATAGATTGTCGCGCCGGGCGTAAGCGCAAATTCGGGGGCAAGTGCGCTGATGTCGGTGTTTCTCCTTACGTTGAAAGTTATTACGCTGTCGGTGGAAATTACGTTCACAAGCGTGTCAGAACTGTTGAAAAACATTTCTCCGGGATTGTCAGCGTGTATGTAAGCCTTGGTTATGTCGCACTCGGCATTGGGGGCTTCGTCCTTGAAGCACGAAGACAGCAGCGAGGCGCACAAAATGCCCACAGCCGCTACTCTCAAGAAAATATGTTTCATGTTATTGGCACTGTTATTGGGTGGCAAAATTACTCCAAATTATTTGAACTACAAAGAGTTTGTGAGCCAAAATAATCTTATGCCTTTCCAAATGCCGTAATTTTTCCCAAATGCGGCATCTTATGAAAATCTCGTTTTACACACTACGCAAAAAACAAGGTCTGATGCAGGAAAAACCCGCACCAGACCTCATTAAATTATATAGAACTAAAATTTTGCCGTTACTGCAACGGGTATTTCTCAAAGGCGTAAAGCACGGTTGAAAGATACCTCTCGCCGGTATCGGGAAACACCGCCACAATGCGTTTTCCAGCATTTTCCGGCTTTTTTGCGAGTTCGAGTGCGGCCCATGCGGCAGCCCCGGAGGATATTCCCACAAGCAGCCCCTCCTTCAGAGCCAGCTCGCGCCCAGTCCTTATGGCGTCGTCGTCATTCACGCGCACCACTCCGCTGATTAACTCCCTTACGAAGTTGCCCGGCACAAAGTTCGCGCCTATCCCCTGAATTTTGTGCGGTCCGGGCTTCCCGCCCGAAAGCACCGGCGAACTGTCCGGCTCAACGGCGTAAGCCTCTATGGCGGGGTTGTGCTTTTTCAAGCCTGCGGCTATGCCGCTTATTGTGCCGCCGGTCCCCACGCCGCCGACAACGATGTCAACTTTTCCGTCCGTGTCTTTCCATATCTCCTCCGCCGTGGTCTTTTCGTGTATGGCGCGGTTGGCGGGATTGTCAAACTGCTGCAATATCACGGAGCCGGCAATCTGCCTGTGCAGCTCCTCTGCCTTTTCCACAGCCCCTTTCATTCCCTCCGCGCCTGGCGTGAGCACAAGCTGCGCCCCGCGAGCCCTCAACAGGCTTTTGCGTTCCTCGCTCATCGACTCCGGCATCGTCAGAATGGCCTTGTAGCCCTTCACAACCGCCACCCAGGCTATCCCCACGCCGGTGTTTCCGCTCGTAGGCTCGATTATCGTGGCCCCGGGCTTGAGTCTGCCGCTTTTTTCGGCATCCTCTATCATTGCAAGCGCAATGCGGTCTTTCACACTTCCGCCGGGATTGAAATATTCCAACTTTGCCACCACTTCCGCCCTCACTTCTGGGGACTTTGTCAGTTCGTTAATGCGAACAAGGGGCGTACCGCCAATAAGCTCTGTGAGCTTCTGATGAATGTTAGCCATAATCTTGAAGTTTTAATGTTTGTTTGTCTTCTCTGATTCATTTGCAAAGATAGGGGCTTTGTTTCTTCCCAGCGTTGCAGTTTTTGCTGCATTTGCCTTTCCGCACTGGCTTTTTCAGAAACTTTTTCGGCAAAACACGCCAACAGCAAGTTTTTGTAAGATTTGCCGGCATTTTACAAGTAAAAACGCCTCGGTGCAGGAT
>CAVCON010000019.1:14039-19808 GCA_963603805.1 Oscillospiraceae bacterium | reverse complement strand
GACAGGGACAACCTCAAAGCCTATGCTCAACGGAAAGGTTTTGCTTGACTCCGTAAGGGTTTATTCCGACATATACGGCATAAACCTGAGAATTCAAAACGATTCGGCAATTGTCAGCAACAGCGTGCTTCACCTTGACACTCTGAACTTTTACTCGACAAATAACAATCCGCTTGTTGTTGATGGAAACTTGGATTTCAGCAACCTTGACAATGTGAACATGAACATGAAGGTCAAGGCGCAGAACTTCAAGCTCATCAACTCCAAGCAAACGGCAAAATCGGAGGTTTATGGCACTGTTTATTCCGATGTCAACATAACGGTGCAGGGAACGCTGTCAAACCTCTTTGTTTACGGAAACCTTAACGTGCTTCCCAAGACCGATGTGTCGTATGTGCTTAAAGACAGTCCGCTGTCAGCCGAAAATGATTTGAACTCGCTTGTAAGTTTCGTGGATTTCAGCGATACAGTCGCAACACCTGCCAAGAGGGAAGATGCAACAGGACTCACCATGATGCTGGCGGTAAACATCAATGATGCCGCCCATTTGCATTGCGATATAAACGACGACAAACAAAGTTATATTGACGTGGAGGGTGGCGGAAATCTCACGCTCAAATATACGCCCACAGGCGAAATGTTCCTCACAGGACGCTATACGATGAACAGCGGAGAAATGAAATACGCCCTGCCGGTGATACCGCTGAGGACTTTTTATCTTACCGAGGGAAGCTATATAGAATTTACTGGTGAGCCGATGAACCCCACGCTTAACATTGCCGCAAAAGAAAGGGTTAAGGCTTCGGTGAACGACAACGACAAGCCGCGTTCCGTGAACTTTGACGTGGGACTGAAGCTCACCCAGCCGCTCAACAGAATGGGACTGGAGTTCACAATAGAGGCTCCCGATGACCAGACTATACAAAACCAGCTTGCGTCAATGTCGGCGGAACAGAAAAACAAGCTCGCCATATCAATGCTCGCCACAGGGTTGTATCTTGAGGAAAGCAATGCCTCCAATGGATTGAAGACAAGCAACGCGCTAAACGCATTCCTGCAAAACCAGGTGCAGCAAATCGCGGGCAAGGCTCTGAAATCTGTTGATTTGAGCGTGAGCGTCGAAGACGGCACTTCGGCAACGGGCGAGTCGAACACCGACTATTCGTTCCGCTTTGCCAAGAAATTTTGGGGCAACAGGGTGAATGTGGTGATAGGCGGACACGTGTCAACCGGCGAAGATGCCCGCAACGATGCAAGCAGCTTCATCGACAACATATCCCTTGAATACCGCATCGACAACAGCGCGAAGCGTTACGTTAGACTGTTCTACGACCACAACTCGCAGGATCCGCTTGAAGGAAGTCTTACAGAAGCCGGCGCGGGTTTGGTGTTGAGACGTAAGGTTGAGAAGTTCGGGGAGATATTCACCTTTTGGAAAAAGAACGACAGCGGTTCGCCCAAACCTCAAGGCAAAAAACGCAAAAAGACGAAAACAACAAAAGCCAACGCGGAGATGAAGCGCGAGGAAAGCGGCAGTCAAAACAATAATGGCAACAATAAATGATGCGCATACAATATATATATAGGAGGCTTACAGGATGGTGCAAAAACATAAGCCATGACGGAAAGAAAGCAATCAGCCAAAACTTGCTGTTCATTGCGTCATGCCTTGCTGTGGCGGCAATATTAATGCCGTCATGCTCCACCACATCCAACATTCCCGAGGACGAACAGCTTTATACTGGTATAAAGTCAATAGACTACAAGGGCATCAAACGCTCCTCGAAGCAGGAAAACGATTCGGCGGGAATAATAAAATCGATAGCTGATGCCGCCCGCACGGTTGACAACCTGCTAAACTCCAAGAATGCCGGAGTGAAGGATTTGCTTGAACTTGCCGGCGGGGCAGACACTTTGAGCGAAAAGGAACGCCGCATTGCCGACAAACAGAAACGCGCCGCCGATGCCAAGGCGTGGGAAAACGCCAGCGTGGAGGTTGACGGCGTGCTTGCTTACCCGCCTAACGCATCGCTTTTCGGCAGTTCGTCTTTGAGGCATCCGCTTCCGATGGGACTTTGGTTCTACAACGGTTTTGTAAATTCAAAGACATTCATCGGCAAATGGATATTCAAGAATTTTTCGCAGAAGCCCAAATACATTTCAATGGTCAATCCCGAACTTCGTGCCAGAGTGGCGACAAACACGCTCCACAATTATGGGTATTTTCATGGGGATGTGGGCTATGAGATGCTTCCATACGCCAACAACCGCAAGGCAAAGGTGAAATATTTCGTAACTCCGCGCGATGTGTTCCGTTTCGACTCGATAGCTTACATTAACTATCCGCCCGAAATAGATTCGCTGATACGCAGCAAGAAGGAATGGCCGAAGCGTCTGCTTCATAAGGGCGACCAGTTCAGCGCGGCGAAGATAAGCGAGGAGAAAACCCGCTTGCGCAACCTTTTCCGAAACAACGGCTACTATTATTTCAACCCAGACTACACGGTGTTTTCCGCAGATACTTTTGCAGTTCCCGGCAAGGTGCAGTTGCGTGTGCAGCCGGCTAAGGACATTCCCGAAAATGCAAAGAGAAAATGGTATTACGGAAAGAAAATAGTGTATATAAACGCAACTCCCGGCGACACGACCGTGAAGCACGTAACACGCGGCGATTTCGAATTTTATTATCCCGGACGGCGCATTCCCCTTCATTCAAGCCTTTGGAAGCAAAACGTGTTTTCCTTGCGCGGAAGACCGTACAGCTATTTGGAACAGAGTTTCACAACCTCCAAACTCAGCAGTCTGCAAGTGTTCAGCTCAATCGACATGAACTATTTCCCACGTGACACAACAGGCACAAGCGACACCCTTGACGTTTACCTTTTCGCCAAACTCGACAAGCCATACGAGTCGGAGTTCAACATGAACGTAACCGCCAAGAGCAACGACCAAGTGGGTCCCGGCGCATCGTTCGAGATTGCCAAACGCAACGCTTTCCGTGCCGGCGAGAGGTTGAGCTTCAGAATATACGGCTCGTATGAGTGGGAAACAGGCACACGCCGCCACGACCGCAATGATTTGCTTAATTCCTACGAATTGGGAAGCTCCATAGGTGTGGAGTTTCCCACGCTCTTCATGCCGTGGATAGACAACAGCAAGATGTTTTTTCCCGCCTCAACGAAATTCACGCTTAGCGGCGACTGGATGAACCGCTCGGGCTATTTCAACATGACAAAATGGGGGCTTGACATGACTTACAACTGGCGTCCGTCGCGCCATGTAACCCATGCGCTTTCCATATTCTCTCTCGACTACAACAAGATATTCCGCAAGTCGGCGCGTTTCGATTCCGTGATGAACGCCAACCCCGCTCTTTTCGTTAGTATGCGAAACCAGTTTGTCCCTGCCATAAGCTATAGTTTCACTTACAGTTCCACACGCCGCGCCGTAAACCCAATTTGGTGGCAGACAACGATAAAGGAGTCGGGAAACCTTATCTCTGGGATTTTCGTCTTGAGCGGCAAGAAGTTCAATGAGGAGAACAAAAACTTAATGGGCAACCCATTCGCCCAGTTTGTGAAGCTCACCACCGAATTGCACAAGACGTTTACCATAAATCCGACATTTAAGTTCGCCACGAGGTTTTTTGCCGGCATGATATACTCTTACGGCAACAGCACAGTGGCTCCTTACAGCGAACAGTTCAGCTCGGGCGGCGCAAATTCAATCAGAGCGTTTACTGTGCGTTCCATCGGTCCGGGACGTTTCCATTCCCCTGAGTCGAAATACTCTTATATTGACCAGACGGGCGACATAAAATTAGAGGCTAACGCCGAATTGCGCTTCAAACTGTTCGGCTCTCTTTATGGGGCGGCATTTCTTGATGCGGGCAATATATGGCTTATGCGCAAGGACGAAAAACGCCCGCAAGGAAGGCTCAACGGTTCTGATTTCTTGAAATCAATCGCCCTTGGCACTGGGGCTGGGCTTAGATATGACATGGAATTCCTTGTTTTGCGCCTTGACCTCGGTGTGGCTCTCCACGCTCCGTATGAAACGTCAAAGAGCGGGTACTATAATATTGAAAAGTTCACAGACGGACTTTCGCTTAATTTTGCGATAGGCTATCCCTTCTAAACCGAATGAAAATAAATGACCAAAGATTATATGAAAGCTAAGATTCTTATGGCGGCACTTGCTGCCGTTTCTTGTATTGCGGTCTCCGCAAAGGACGTAAGTGTGTCCTCTCCCAACGGCAAACTTGTCGTGAGCATAACCGACAATGGGGGCAAGGCTTACTATACTGTCAATTACGACGGCAAGACTTTCCTCAATCCCTCGCGCCTTGGCGTTGTTGCCGATGCGGGCGATTTTGCAGGGAGTCTTTCGATAGCAGGTTCGACAACGGCAAAAATAGATGAGAAATACGCTTTGAGCCGTTCCAAGATGGCAAATGTGCATTATGTCGCCAACCAGTTGAAAGTGGACATGAAAAATGCCAAGGGGCATACAATGACCGTAACGTTCAATGTGTCGGACAACGATGTGGCGTTCCGCTATTCCTTTCCCGCTTTTGGCGGCTGGAATGCTATGCGCATAGATTCCGAAGCCACATCTTTCAACGTCCCCGCCGCTTCCACCGCTTTCATCGCTCCGCAAAGCGATCCCTGCTCGGCGTGGTGCAGGACGCACCCCGCTTACGAGGAGGTGTATTCCTTGGATGCTCCGCTCAATGCCAAGTCGCAATATGGTTACGGCTATACATTCCCCGCCTTGTTCCGCGTTGGCGATGACGGCTGGATGCTCATCAGCGAAACCGGGACAGACGGCGGATATGCCGGTTGCGCCCTTTCTGAATACAAGGCGGGCGAAGGCTATACCGTGGCTTTCCCCTCGCATGGTCAGAATGCCGGCTTGGGTTCGGACGGCTGCGGCTTGTCGCTCCCGGCTTCCACACCGTGGAGAACCATTACTGTTGGCTCTTCGCTCAAGCCCATTGTGGAGACCACCGTTCCCTTTGACGTGGTTAAGCCCAAATATTCCGCTTCACAAAGCTACGCTCCGGGGCGTTACGTATGGAGCTGGATAATTTGGCAGGACGAGTCTGTGAATTATGACGACCAAAAGGCGTTTATCGACATGGCGGCAAAGATGGGCTATGAGTACAGTCTGATTGACGCAAACTGGGACGTGGAAAAGAACATAGGTCGCAAGCGCATGGCTGAACTTAGCAAATATGCCGCCTCAAAGGGTGTGCGCCTCATTTTGTGGTACAACTCAAACGGTTCTTGGAATGATGCGCCGCAAACTCCACGTAATTTGATGAACACCGTGCTGCAACGCCGCAAGGAAATGAAGTGGCTCAAGGAAATTGGCATCGCCGGAATAAAGGTTGACTTCTTTGGCGGCGACAAGCAGGAAACCATGCAGCTTTACGAGGACATTCTCGCCGATGCCAACGATTTCGGCATATTTGTGATATTCCACGGCTGCACACTGCCGCGCGGCTGGGAGAGGATGTATCCCAACTTTATAGCTTCCGAGGCTGTGCGGGCTTCCGAGAACGTATATTTCAACGAGGAAAGTGCAAAGAGCGAGGCGCAGGAACTCGCCACATTCGCTTTCACGCGCAACGCCGTGGCTTCAATGGACTATGGCGGAACAATGCTCAACAAATATTTCTCACGCGACAACAAAAGCCGGCATCCGCGCCACACGTCGGACATTCTCGAAATTGCGGCAGCCTATATCACGCAGTCCGCTGTGCAG
>CAVCON010000019.1:0-14029 GCA_963603805.1 Oscillospiraceae bacterium | reverse complement strand
AGGGAAATCCCCGCAGCTTGGGACGAGACGCGCTTTGTTGACGGCTACCCCGGCAAATATTTCATCGTGGCGCGCCGCAAAGGGGACAAATGGTATGTGGCAGGATTGAATGCGGGGGAAAAAGAATTGAAACTCACGCTCAACCTGCCCATGTTTGCTGGCAAGCAGGTAACTTATTACAACGACCGTCCGGCAAAGGGCGGCACACTTCCGCAGGGGCAGATGCAAAAGCTGAAAGTCAACACCAAGGGCGAGGCTAAGGTCGTAATCCAGCCCAACGGCGGTTTGCTGCTGCGGTAAACAACTATATTTTCAACGGAAATGCAATTATGATGAAAAAGACTGCAATATTTTCAACCTTGCTTGCCTGTGCATTTTTCAGCACCTTGCAGGCGGAAAGCGTAAGGGTTGCCTCTCCCAACGGCAAACTCGTTGTGGAGGTGAACGACAATGGCGGAAAAGCCAACTACACCATTTTGTATGACGGAAAGAGGTTTCTTGACACTTCGCGCCTTGGCGTGGTCTCGAATGTGGGCGATTTCACCCAAGGGCTGAAGCTCACGGGGGCGCAGTCATCAAAAATAGATGAGAGCTATAAGCTGTCGCGCATCAAGTGCTCCGAGGTGCATTATGTGGCAAACCGAATGCGCATTGACTTTGCAAACGCCCAAAACCAACTGATGACCGTAACGTTCAACGTGTCGGACAACGATGTGGCTTTCCGCTATTCTTTCTATATAACCGGCACATGGTACAGCATACGCATAGACCGTGAGGCAACGTCATTCAACATTCCTGCCCGCTCTACGGCGTTCATATCCCCGCTAAGCCCGGCAGAAACAGGCTGGTGCAGGGCCACGCCGGCATACGAGGAGAAGTTTTCGCTCGATGCCCCTCTCAATGTAAAGTCGCAATATGGTGAGGGGTATGCTTTCCCTGCACTTTTCCGCGTGGGCGATGACGGTTGGATGCTAATCAGCGAAACAGGGACAGACTGCGACTATGCTGGCTGCTCGCTTTCTGAATACGTTTCCGGCGAAGGCTATACCGTGGCGTTCCCATTGCCGGGGCAGGGCAGCGGTCTCGGTTCGGCGGTGTGCGGTTTCTCGCTTCCGGGTTCAACCCCTTGGCGCACGATAACCGTAGGCTCATCGCTCAAGCCCATTGTGGAGACCACAATTCCGTATGATGTTGTAAAACCCCTCTACGAGGCTTCGCAAATCTACAAGCCCGGACGTTATGTGTGGAGTTGGATTAACTGGCAGGACCCGTCCATAAATGTGGAGGACCAGAAACTGTTCACCGACATGGCGGCTACTATGGGCTATGAATACAACCTTATAGACGCCAACTGGGAGCGCGATGAGAAAATCGGGCGCAAGCGGATGGCGGAGCTTAGCCAATATGCAATTTCAAAAGGCGTGCGCCTGATTTTGTGGTACAGCTCAAACGGACATATAAACGACACTCACGAAGGGCCGCGAAACCTTATGGACAAGGGCTATATCCGCCGCCGCGAGATGAAATGGCTCAAGGATATTGGCGTTGCAGGAATAAAGGTTGATTATTTCGGCTGCGACAAACAGGAGGTCATGAAACTCTACGAGGACATCCTCGCCGATGCCAACGATTTCGGCATTTTTGTGATATTCCACGGCTGTACATTGCCGCGTGGCTGGGAGCGGATGTACCCCAATTTCATTTCATCCGAGGCGGTGCGGGCTTCCGAGAACGTATATTTCAACGAGGGGAGCGCAAAGAGCGAGGCACAGGAACTCGCCACGTTCGCTTTCACGCGCAACGCCGTTGGGACAATGGACTACGGCGGAACACTGATGAACAAGTTCATGTCGCGCGACAACAAGAGCCGCCACCGCCGCCACACGTCGGACATTCTCGAAATCGCCGCCGCAATCTTCACGCAGACCGAGGTGCAGTGCATAGGCATGATGCCCAACAACCTTGACGAACTCCCACAGTTCGAGCTTGACTTGCTGAAGGAAATCCCCACCGCGTGGGACGAGACGCGCTTTGTTGACGGTTATCCGGGAAAGTATTTCATCGTGGCGCGCCGCAGTGGCAGCAAGTGGTACGTTGCAGGATTGAATGCGGAGGAAAAGGAACTGAAACTCACGCTCAACCTGCCAATGTTTGCCGGCAAGCAGGTAACGTATTACAACGACCGCCCGGCAAAGGGCGGTGCGCTTCCGCAGGGGCAGATGCAAAAGTTGAAAGTCAACGCCAAGGGCGAGGCAAAGGTGGTAATCCAGCCCAACGGCGGCTTGCTGTTGAAGTAAAGCGTCATGTTTTGAGCCGCAATGCGGATTATGCGCCGCGTGAATACGCAAGGTGGTGTTATTTGGCGAATTGCGCCTCCGTATGGGCGTATTGCATACGCCCTAAAGTGCGCCGATTTCGCAATGTAGTAGCGGAGGCTTGCGGTGTGGTTCATGCGATGTTGTACAAGGCGTGTGCAATGCGCGGCACAAACACATAAACAACAAATTGTAAAGAAATTCCACCGCTTGTAGGGGCGTATGGCATACGCCCAGAATTGCGCCGTTTTGCAATGTTGCTGCGGTGTTTGCCGATGCGGTTTAGGCGGTGGCGTACAGGACGTATGCAATACGCCCCTACAATTATCGCAAAACCAACACAGCAAAATCTACATCGGACATAGGAAAAACTACATAGGACGTAGAAAAAAATATGTCTGATATAATTCAAACTACATCAGACCTTTTTTCGCCACTTCCAAACCATTGAAAAACAAATCGTTACAACAAATATTTTCTTTACAGGTATTGTTTTGCTAATCAATATGTTACGCATTTTTTGAAATGATGAAACTGTTTCTTAACTTTGCACTCATATAAAACCAAATAGTTCGTGGCATGAAAATGCGGATGTTCAGACTGTTCATATATACGATAATGTTTGCCGTGGCGGGCGGGACGCTTGCCTCGTGCAAGGAAAAGCCAATGGGCGTTGACGAAATTTACAGAAACGACGCATCGGGGGTGGTGCTTATCATGAACCGCTACTACTATGCCATGAACGTGGCGGGCGCGGTGGTTTATTTTACGGGCGTTGACGAAAACGGAAACCTCGAAAACCTTACCGATGACATTGGCGAGATAACCCGCAACTCCGCCGTGGCTTTTGGCACGGGCTTCTTCATTTCGCGCGACGGCAACATTCTCACAAACCGACACGTGGTGCGCCCCGAGATAGACAAGACCGTGGTGCGCACGGTTCTTGCCAAACAGCTTGGCAGGATAAAGAGCCTTTTCGCCGCCTTGCGCGACGCCGCCGAGGAGCAGTACAGCCAGACTTATTACCAAGGCATATACAGCGGTTTTACTGATGACGACAGGCTCGCGGAACTAAGGGAGAGCTTTGAGGAATATGACGAGACTGTGGGGAAAATCGAGAACATCGACCTTTCGGACATACGCATAACCGCATCGTGCCGCGTGGGAATAGCCTACAACGGCGACAAGGTTTCATCGCCCGGGGACTTCTCGGAGTGCACAGTAACGAAAGTGTCGGGCGTTGACGATGTTGACTTGGCGGTAATAAGACTCAACAGCAAGAAAACGCCCAAGGACCGCTATATATTCCGTTTTCAGAGCGGCACTAAGGGCAAGCGCACGCTGCTTGAGACATATTGGCAGCGTATGCGCCGCGATTACAAGGGGCGCAGGCTCAAGGCTGGCACGCAGCTTTGCATGATAGGCTTCAACCACGGGCCGCAGCTCGCCCAAACCTCAATGGGGCTGAAGTCGCAGATAACATCGGGCAACATACTCCAAGACCCCGATGACAACAGGCTGATGTATTCCATACCGCTGCTCGAAGGGTCGAGCGGAAGTCCTGTGCTGAATATGTATGGTGATGTGGTTGGCGTGAATTTCGCCAAGTTGCAAGGCACAACGTCATTCAATTTCGGCATCCCCGCCAAAAAGGCGAAAGAATTTTTGGGAATAGAGTAACAGAATGCGCGGAATTGTTTCGGACGGCGTAGGTTAGGATGTGCGTAATGCGTTTTAATCAAAAAACAAACGCCGCCATATACACGCAATATCCAATTAATAAGTAAATTCCACCGCCGTAGGGGCGTATTGCATACGCCCTGAATTGCGCCGTTTTGCGATGTTTCGGCGATGGTTTGCAATGTTTGCCGATGCGGTTCAACGATAGTTGGGGCGGTGGCGTACAGGGCGTAAGCAATACGCCGCACAAATGCATAACAAACAATTAACCAATGAAATGTACCGCTTGTAGGGGCGTATGGCATACGCCCTGAAATGCGCCGATTTGCAATATTGTGGCGGAGGCTTGCAACGCGGTTCATGCGGTGGTGTTTAGGGCGTATGCAATACGCCCCTACAATTTCCGCAAAATCAATACCGCTAAAACAACATTTGATATAGGAAAAACTACATAGGATGTAGAAAAAATTATGTCTGATATAATTCAAACTACATCAGACCTTTTTTCGCCTCTTTCAAACCTCTGAAAAACAACAACTTGCAAAATAATTTTCAAATCATGTAATTCTTTGCAAATCAAAGAATTGTGAATTTTGAGCTGCTTTGTAGGAAAAATTCCGCAAAAGAAGAAAACCGCGCAACCTTGGCAAGTGCCAAAACTGCGCGGTTCTTAATGCAAGATGTATATTCCTTTTATTATCGGGACTTTGCTGTTACGGCAAAAACCTCACTTGTACTTATTGCCGGTTATTTGTTTCACGCTAAGTTTCTTCAGCTGTATGTCGTAATAGTCGGAGGTTTCGGTTTCGGGATGCCGGAAGGCGTTTTCCTCGTAAAGGAAGAAAATGCCGCCGCGTCTGCCTTGTATCATTGTTGAATATGCCGAGGTTGAGTGGCTCACCTGATAGTGTCCGTCCCAGTCCTTGGCAATGGCTTCGGGCGATGCGTAGTCGGCAGGGCTTTTCAGTTCCTTGTAGAATATCGCCACATTGGTGCGCTGCGGACCTAACGGTATGCTTTGCAGCAAAAGCCACGCTGGTTTGCCTTTCTTCTTGGCCTTGACCAACAGGATTTCGCCGTTGCAGGCGTTGTTGTTTGCTCGGATGCCGTTGTTTTCTGCCGAGGAGAACGCCACCTTGCCCCATGTGCCGGTGGCGATGGTCCGGTTGGAGTAGCGGTAGATGTTGAAGTATCTTCCGTTTGTTACGCGGCTGCTCAGCACAACGTTTCCGTCGGGCAGTTCCTCTATCTTGGCTTCATCGCCCTTGGGGGCCGCTTCTGCCGCGTTCTCTCCCAAAAGCCTCCACTCCTTGCCAAAGTCGTCGCTGTAAACCACGCGGTTTCCGGCTCTTGTGGCAAGCACCGAATAGATGCGGTAGTGGCTTCCCGCCTTTATGCGGCTGCTTTGGCATATTCTGCCGCTTGTGAAGAAAGCCCCTTTCACATCGGGCATGAGCCGGTATATGTCGTGGGTAACTTCTTCACCTGTCCAGCTTTTGCCCTCGTCGCGGCTGTAATATCTGCCCATCATGATAGGCCGCTCGTGGGTGGACTCCCAAAATCCTATGCCACCCGAGGCGCACATGATGAGTATTTCGCCGGTCTCCCTGTCAACCACGGTGGCGGCATCGCCGTGTGCGCAGTTGAAGTCATCGGCAATGTTGCTCCCACCTTTCGCCACGGTCTGTTCGGGTGCGCTCCATGTTTTGCCACCGTCCTTGCTCGTTTTCATCACAATGTCGAGCCGCCGTCCGCCGCCTATGTCGTCGCACTGGTAGCGGTGGTCTGTGAATGCGATAAGCTTGCCCGACTTGCACTCCACTATGGCGGGGATGCGGTATTGCGCCTCCTTGTTTGGGAAGATTGTTATCACGCCGTCGCCGCCGCTTATGGGCGTGTTTGCATATAGTGCCGGGCAGACGGCAATTGCCAGCATAAACAGCAAACCCGCAGCCTGGACTGTTTTGCCAAGCTTGCGGGATTGTTTACCGATAGGGAGCGTGTTTTGTCGCCTCTCTGTCATTGCGGATTGCGTCTTTTCAGAAATAATATCCCAAGCCGATTTTCAGGCCAACGGACGAGTTGTCGCTGAAGTCGTGCATGCTCATCTTGTAGTAAACCGACGGCTCTACGGTGAGGTAGTGGTTGAGGTAGAATGCGTAGCCAATCTCCACAGGCACCATAAGGTCGTTGTTGCTCTTGGTGTAGTGCACAAACTGTGCGCCAGCCCCGAGAAAGATTCCGTTTTGGGTGAAATAGTATCGTCCGTTAAGACCTGCGGTAACGTCGTCCGTGTAGCGCGTGTGCCCGTAGCCGAAGTTTGCATACACAAGCAGTCCGTCGCTCACGAAGAGACCTGCCGCGCCGTCAAGATTGAAACGCATACGTTCGTTTGAGCTGTATTGCAGACTCAAGCCTGAAAGGGATGCGCCGATGTATTTTGTGCCGGCTTCAAACTGTGCGCTTGCACCTGTGAAAATCATTGCGAACAATGCCGCAACAGCAATAAACTTTTTCATCGTCTTGTTATTGTTTTGGGTTTTGTTTCTGTTCAGAACCGCCCTGCGGGCTGTCTTTACGCCTTTCGTTAGTGCGGTTTATCCACCAAACGGCTGCAATCATTATTATTGCGCCCGCCATGACCGACAGGTTGCGCGGCGTGAAGCCCACTTCGCGGACAAAGAACTCGTAAACGAAGAACACAACGGCATACAATGCCATCAGGGCGGGAAGCCATACGCTTTTGGGCGGTTTTTTCATTTGGATGCCTTATATTGTTTGGAGCAAATTTAAGAAAAAGTTTTCACCACGGACATAAAAAGCGTATTTTTGTGGTCATAAAACTACGGCATATGCAATTCAAGACAATTATAACGGCGTTGGCGCTTGCTTGCACAGGTCTGGCGGCGGCTGTGGCGCAGCTTGTGCCGCAGCAGTCCCGACGTGAGGTGAGGGCTGTTTGGTTCACGACAATCGGGGGGCTTGACTGGCCGAAGGGCTACGCAAACACTCCGGCTGGGGTGGAACGGCAGAAACGCCAGCTGTGCGAACACCTCGACCGCTTGCAGGCAATGGGGATAAACACCCTGCTTTTGCAGACGCGCATACGCGGCACGGTGATTTATCCTTCAGCTCTGGAGCCGTGGGATGGCTGTCTTTCGGGAAAGCCGGGCGTGTCGCCGGGATACGATGCCTTGGAGTTTGCCGTGGAGCAGTGCCACAAGCGCGGAATGAGCATACAGGCGTGGGTGGTTGCCTTTCCGCTCACAAACCTTGCGGTAACGAAGCAGCTGGACCGCCGCTCCGTTATAAGCCGTCAGCCGCAATTGTGCGTAAAAGCGGGAGACCATTGGATGATGAACCCTGGAGTTCCGGCGGTGGGCGATTATCTTGCGTTGCTGTGCGCTGAAATTGTGAAAAACTACGATGTTGACGGAATTCACCTTGACTACATCCGCTATCCCGAAAAGGAAATTCCCTTCAATGATGCAGCCACGTTCAGGAAATACGGCAAAGGGATGTCGCGGAGCGAATGGCGGAGGGAAAATGTAACGCGGTGCGTGAGGAAGATACATTCTGCCATAAAGGCAGTCAAGCCTTGGGTGATGCTAAGCTGTTCGCCGGTGGGCAAGCACGATGACCTGCCGCGCTATTTCTCGTATGGCTGGAATGCACGCACCGCCGTGGCGCAGGACGTACAGAGGTGGATGAAGGAAGGCATAATGGACGAGATTTTCCCTATGATGTATTTCAAGGGCGACCATTTCTACCCATTCGCGCTCGACTGGGTGGAAAACGCCAATGGGCGCGTGGTTGCGCCGGGACTGGGCGTTTATTTCCTTGACGAGGGGCAGAAAAACTGGGACTTGCAGACCATTACCTGCGAACTGAACTTTCTGCGCCTGCATGGTGCGGACGGTCAGGCATATTTCCGCAGCCGATTTCTTGAGGACAATGTAAAGGGAATTGCCGACTACCTGCAATATTCGTTCTACACGCGCCCGGCGTTGCAGCCTGCAATGACGTGGCAGGACAGCATTGCCCCCACTGCGCCGCAAGGTGTGGAAGTGGAGAAGTACAAGTATGAATGGAGGGTTTCGTGGCAGCCGTCATCCGACCCAACGCCGGGCGGCTCGTTGCGCTATAATGTTTATGCCTCCAACTCTTATCCGGTTGTTCCCGACAGCGCACGGCTTGTCGCCTCGTATATGCCGGAGACGGAGTATCGTATTGACGTTGCCTGTCCTGCAAATCGCAAAATGTTTTACGGCGTAACTGCCATAGACCGCTTTGGCAACGAGAGTGGCATTGCTGAAATAAACCGCCCCATCCCTGTTGCTGTAAAGGCGGAAGTGGGAATGAAAGTGCGCGGCGGCAGACTGCGCATTGGTGGTGTTGACGCAAAACTTCTGACAATATGCGATGAATGCGGGCGCGAGCTTAAAGTTATGGAGGCTGACAGCGTAGTCGATGTCTCGCGCCTTGCCCCGGGATATTACAAACTGTACGGTCAGGGACGGTGCGGCAAGGCGCATTTCTTAGGAGGTTTCCACATACAGCCGTAACAATTTGCGCTTCATGAAAAGGACGATTGCAAAAGCCGCTTTTTGTTTTGCGGTTGCTTTTGTGGCACTGGGGCTGCTGTGCGGCTGTTTCAGGAAAGGCAAAACAGAAAACAGGGCGGACAATGACATAGAACTTATAAAGGACTTTTATCGCCAGCTTGCGCAATTAAGGTCGGAGGAGGACAGTTGCGCGAACAGCAGGGCGCAAGACCTTTTGGAGGATGTGCAAGCCAAAGAAAAGAAGCTGCTTATGAAATATTGCAGCCCCGATGTGGCGTTCAACGCCCTCTACAACGGTGAGGATTTCATGGGCAATACAGGCTGCGGTTTGACTTTGCAAGCAGTAAAAGATATGCAGGTTACAAAAACTGCACAAGTGGGGGAAGGTTGCTATGAGGTCGCTTTTGGAGACAAAAAGGTGCGTTTGTTTCTTGCCACAGTAAAAGGAAAACGCAAGATAAATTCCGTCGGAAAACAAAAATATAGAATGGTTTTCACCAACGACACGCTGCGCGTTGATGCTCCCAAGGGAGGAAATGCGCTGTGCCATAGAAGTTGCACGGTTATTGGTGTAGCCGTGTGCGGATATGAGGTTATTGACAGCATTGTGGTTGGCAAAGACTACCGTGCGGCTATTTTGTCTCCTGCGGCATTCGCCGACAGAGTTTTGCTGATAAACCGCAAGGGCAGGAAAATGGCTTTCGACAATATTATCTGCAACTCGGAAAATTATGAAGGCGGACTGCCAAGCTGCGAGAGGTTTGTAACGTCCGGCGACAATCTGCCTTTTAACGAGCCTTGGGATTTCGCGCTCGGCTATTCGGGCGGGCAGGGCTATGGCATCGCGTGGAATATCGCAGTGAAATGGGAAAGGGGAGAACCGTGCGTAACAGGATTGGCTTTCTATGAGCACGACAGCGGCCTGTTTTATGAAAAGCAAATAAAAAACGAGTATCTCGCAGGAGCGTTCCCTTTGAGAGAATACGAACGTACAATGATTGACGATTTGAGAAACGACAGACTTCCGTGAGTTTGGGTTTTCGTTGTTCCAGATGGCGTTTACCGCGAAACCCAAATATAGCCCCAATTTCGTAAGAACTTGATATTCAGAAAAAATACCAGACAAGAATCGAATATTATAACGTTTTGTTTTTCAGGGACTTGAAAGATGCGAAAAAAGGTCTGATGTAGTTTGAATTATATCAGACATAATTTTTTCTACGTCCTATGTAGTTTTTCCGACATCAAATATAATTTTCGCGGCTTGGGTTTTGCGCGATTTGTAGGGGCGTATTGCATACGCCCTGTACACCACCGCGCAAGCCGCATCGCAAACCTCCACCACGGCATCGCAAATGTGGCGCAATCCGGGCGTATGCAATACGCCCCTACAAGCGGTGCAATTTTCTGATTAGCTACCGTTTATACGTTTGTAATACATATCGCTTGCGCCCTGTACACCACCGCTCGAACCGCATCGCAAACCTCCATCACAACATCGTAAACCTGCGCAATTCAGGGCGTATGCAATACGCCCCTACGGCGGCTCAAATTATTTATTAATTGTGTATTGTGCTTTTTATGGGGCTTCTGTTTCGGGTTTGCGCATTTCCATGTGGAGTATGGGGAACGCCTTGCCTTGGGCATCGGTTTCGTCTCTTGCCGTAACGGTGAAGCCCTTTGCGAGGTAGAAACGTAGGGCGGTCTCGTTTTGTTCGTTCACGTCCACTTTTCTGATGCCTTTGCTTTTTACGGCAAAGTCAACCAACGCCGTTCCGTACCACTTCCCCTGTTTGTCGGGGCGCACGAAAAGCATTTCGATATTGTCGCCGGCAAGTCCGATGAACGCCGCGATTTTTCCGTTTTCGCGCATCACGTACAGCTCCACCGCTGGCAGGTATCTGCTAATGACAAGCGGCTTGTAGAATGCTATGTCATCCTCTGTAAGGAAGTGGTGCGAACTTCTTACGGAGGCTTCCCAAACGTTGGCTATCTCGTTGTAGTCGTTTGAGGTGTATCGCTCTATGTCTGGATGTGGATTCATTTTTGTTCTGCAAACAAGCCCTGTTTGGTTTCTTTTGTAATGGTTACAGGACCTATCAGCCCTGCGGGCATGAGTTCCGATTTGCTGTCGAAGAAGTTGTCGTAGCCAAGATAGGTGTAGCGTTTCTCAACTCCCGGCTGGCGGTCGCCGATTATGCGGTTGCGCCACGGATTAATCACTTCCACCCTTAGGGTGTTGATGCCCTTGCGCAGCAAGCCAGTTATGTCAACGCTGTAAGGCTCGTGCCAAACCGTGGCTGCCGTGTCGCCGTTCAGGATTACGGTTGCCATATTGCCAACCTTGCCGAGATTTAGTTTGTATGCGGCTTTTTTCGCGGGCTTGCCTTTCAATTTGAATTCCTTGCAGTAAACGGCTGTGCCGGAAAAGTATTTAATTCCCGCGTCATTGTGTTCCGTGTATGATATGAGCTTTGGGAACAAAGTCTCGTCGGGTGCGCCGAGATTTTCCTCAAAGCCCACAGACCAGTTGTCGTTAAGGCTCATCACTTCCTCCTGCACCGTTTCTGCCGCCTTGTACTCATTTGACTCGGCTTTGCCGCGCATTACGATGAACACGGCATCGTGCGGATTGAGTTCCAAGTCCACCGTTGTGCGATTGCCGTTTGTCCTGTATGAGGCCAGTTCCCTGCGTGCGTCTTCGGGATGCCATATTTCCGGCATCTTGCCGCCCGCCCTCAGGGTTACGCTTGTTTTCGCCGCGTTGTCAGATGCGTTGCTTATCCAGTATATCTCGCCGTCGGGGGTGGTGCGGTGAATGTAGTTTATCCTGTCGTTTTCGGGGAACTCAACGTCTTTTTCCACGCCCGCCGTTTTCAGGGGATTGGCGTTCGGCGAGGGGAATATTACGTTGGGCAGTCCGGAGTCCCATATCTCGTCCACAAGTTTCCGCCATTCGCTGTCATCGGATTTCAGCTCGTTATTGGCCGTGGGCTTTGCGCCGTAAACGGTTATTCCTGCTTTTGCGATTTTGGCAATCTTGCGCAGTTCGTCCAAACTCATCTTGCAGACCACAGGAGATACCCACAGCATTTTGTAGGATGCCCCGCCGCGTGTTGTGAGTTCTTTGCCGTTTATGTCGAGTTCGTTCAAAAGTTCGCCCGGTCCGATGAAATCGTAAGCATATCCCTTGGGGACGCTCACCTTGTCAACGCCGCAGATGCCGGTGGCGGAGTTGTCCGTGCCGTAGTAGTATGCGATGTCTGCCACGTTCTTTCCCAATTGCAGCATATAGCTGCTGCGCCCGAGATAGTCAGTCCACGTTTTTGCACGTTTGGCCCAAGTTTCGTGACGATTGAACCATTGTCCGTAGCGTCCGAGCGAAAGTCCGGGGCGTTTGTCGTCAACGGGCTGGTGTGCGCTTTCGTGTACTACGAAACGGTTAAGTCCGCACGCCATTTCGTGGTCGGCAACTTCTTTAAGGTTTCCGGGGTGGAAGGAGTGCGCCATGCCCTCATGCCCATCAACAGTCATGGATTCGCCGGCTGCGAATTTGCGTCCGTAAACGTGCGCCGCCGAGGACGACTCCTTTATGTCAAAGGCGTACATGTCCCTGTCTTTTTCGGGGCGCATCCACATTGCCCCCATGGGTATGTCGGCGTGGCTTTTCACGCTCATTCCGTCGGCGAGGTATTGGCGGCAGTTTTCGTTCGACTCGAAATAAACCTGCATTCCGTTGTCGTGGGCTATTTTTGCGGCTTCTTCGTAAAGATTAGAGGTGATAAGTTCGCCGATTGTCTTGCGCCAGTCGCAGAGGAAACGCTCGCTTTCTTCGGACGAACCTATTATTCTTCCCGCCACAACGGGCAGCCACTTGTAAAGGTCGTACCCGCGCCGTGCCTTGAACTCCTCTGCCATTCGCGGTGTCCATGTGGCGTTGCCGGCCTCATAGCTGTCTATTAGCAGTCCGTTTATTCCCCGCTTGCCGAGCATTCCGTTTGTCGCCTCGCGGTAAATGCCGAGGTAGTGTGTGAGGTATCTGTTCACAGCCACCTTGTCGAGCTTGTCAACTTCGAGACCTGTGCCCTGCGGTGAGGCAGGATGATTAACCTTGCCCGTTAGCGAGAAACCGAAGCGGTAAACCTGCCATTTTCCTGCTGGCGCATTCCATGCTATGTTGCCGAGCGAGTCGGTGCAGCCTGTTATGTCCACCACGTTTTCGGCAGGTATGGCGTCATCGCACTTTGTCATGGGGTAGTTGTTGAGCCTTGAATAGGCTGTGAAGCCGGCGCGTTCCTCGGCAAGGTTCACGCGTGAGGAGGGGAACAGCGAAAATTCCGAGAGGTGCATGAATGCGTCCTTGCCCGAGCCGTTGGGGCGGTCGCACACAAGGCGGAAATGTCTGGCGGTGGTTGTGGGGATGCTTATTGTCTGCCTGTAAGCCCCGCCTTGCGACACATCGCACACTTTCTTGTAGTCCGTGCCGTTGTCGGAGCATTCAAGGTGGTACAGGTTCTCCGACAGTGCGTTTGTCCATATGTTCCTTGTTCTGCCGTCGCACAGCGTCAACGCCCTTATTGTTTGCGACTGCGGATAGGTGTATTCAATCCAAAGTTTACCGCTGTTGTCGGGGGTGAGCTTCTCGCCGTTTTTCAGCCTCTCGTCATTCAGTTGCTCCAATGTGAAGTTGCCGCCGCTGCACGACAGTTTTGCCTTGAGCGACGCAGGGTCTCCGTCGCCGCTGTTCAGTTTTACAGCTATTACGGCTATGTCCCTGTAGAGTTTTATGTGGTTCGCCTCGCCGTTGTCCATGTCGCCAAAGCTGCCGGTTGCGTCGAACGGTTCGGGCAGTTTACCCTTGAATGTGCGTCCGCCGTTTACGGTCATGGTGCGCCATGTTATCTTCTTCATCGCGTCCTCCGGCTTAACCCACGGTCCGCCTGTGCAGCTCCAGCCTGGCGATGCGGGAATGGTAACGTTCATGTGGAGCGAGTCGGCAAGGCTCACGGCATATTTTATGCAATCTTTCCACTCGGGGGAAAGATATGTTATGAGTTTTGGCACAATTTGCGGGCAGCCCAGCCCCGCATCGAACAGGTGAAACCCGGTTATGCCGGAGTTGTGCATCCACATAATGTCCTTGCGTATGCCGTCTTTCGACACGTTGCCGTTCATCCAGTGCCACCACACTTGGGGGCGTGCCTCCGAGGGCGGGTTTTGGAAGTTCTTGTATATATTGTCTGTTTGGGCGGTTGCAACGGCAGGTGCAAGCACCAGCAGCGCGGAGATTATGGTTGCGCCGAATTTTATAGGTTTCATGATGTGGTTTGTTAATGAAGAAATTCTCTTTGCAAATTTAGGTATTTAATTATAAAACGTGCTGTTGGCTGTGGGAATATTCCATATAAATACGCAGCTGTCAACCATTCAATAAATTGCACCTCCGTAGGGGCGTATTGCATACGCCCT
>CAVCON010000018.1:0-19937 GCA_963603805.1 Oscillospiraceae bacterium | reverse complement strand
GCTGACCAACTGATTGGCATACTAAATTACAACCGAGCCATTTCAAAACAGCTTCGTAGTTTTCGTGGTGTTAGGAAAAGGACGAGCGATTATGGTTTTGCGGAAATTGTAGGGGCGTATTGCATACGCCCTGTACGCCACCGCTGAACCGCAAAGGCGAACCGCCGCCACGACATTGCAAGTTGGCGCAATTCAGGGCGTATGCAATACGCCCCTACAAGCGATGGAATTTTCTGATTAATTGATGTTTGTGAGTTTTTGTTGCGTATTGCATACGCCCTTTATACCACCGCATGAACCGCATCGCACAAACAAAACAAGCCGTCGCGGCAATATGGCAAAAATGTGCATTCCTGCCCGAAATTCAGAGGTTTCTTGCTTCGGACTTACGCAAATTTGCAAATGAAAGGCAACAATTGCCGTCTTGTTGTAAATTTTGTGTAAATTTGGCGGCGTATCATGAGAACAAAGTTTTTAATACCATAAAAATATGAAACAGCTAAAGTTTACTCTGTGTCTTTTGCTGGCGGTCATGCTTGTGTGTATGTCTGCGGCGGCAAAAGACAAAATCCATGTGGTCTTTATAGGCAACAGCATCACGTATGGCGCGACGCTTTCAGACCCGGCAACGCAGGCTCCGCCAGTTATAACGGGGCAGCTGTTGCAGAAACGAACCAACCACACCGTAAAGATAAAGAACTGCGGTGTGAGCGGCATAACAACATTCGGCTTCCTGCCCGGGCGCGGGGCTTACAACAACGCCGTGAGCGCGGGCGAGGAGTTCAGCAGCGAGGCCGGACCGCTTTATTTCTCGATAATGCTCGGCACTAACGACAGTGCCGAAAAAGGTCCCGAAGGCTCGCCGGTGAGCACCGACACCTACAAGGAGAACATCAAGAAGATAATAGACGCGCTGCACGAGAAGTTCCCCAATGCCAAGTTCGTGCTGAACTATCCCATTTGGTACAGCCCCACGACGCACAACGGCGCAACGTATCTTCAGGCGGGGCTTGACAGGCTGAAGTCCTATCACCCGGTTATCGACAACATTCTGGACGAATACGCTTCCTCGAACCCCGGCATGGTGTATGCCGGCTCAAAGGAGGCTTTCAACTTTTTCGAGGACAACAACGACTATTTCACTTCCGAAGCCGGCAACTCGGGAACGTTCTGGCTTCATCCCAACGCGCAGGGCGCGGTGAAACTTGCCGGCTTCTGGGCTGACGCGATAATGAACGTGCTCGCCACCGACGGAATAGGCGAGGGCGATGACGAGGACGACAAGTGGATGAAGGGCAAAGACCTCATCACCGACTCGATACAGATTACCACCAACACAATGGAGAGCCTGCAGTTCTCCACCTCCAACCTCATACGCCCCGAAATCGAGGGCTACGGCACGGGGCAGTACATTTACCACTGCTCGTGGACCAACCCGCTTCCCGCCGGCGAATACCCATACCTGCAAATACACCTCAACGAGGCGCAGAGCGACATTTTCTTCCACATGATAAGCTCGGAATGGACCGGCACATACGACACGCCGCAGGACATGGACATTCTCGCCACCAATACTCCCAATGACGAAAGCTCGTGGCAGACTGTGGCGGTGCTTACCGACATAGTAACTGCGGTTGCCCACCCGATAGACTACTATTCGCCGCATATCTCACTTGGAGGCAGCTACACAGACCTGCGTTTTGTGGTGAAGAAAAACGTGAACGGGCGTCTGAGTACGAACGGAAATCCTTTGTTCAACCTCGGGCGTTTCCAGATAATGAAGGCCGAAAGCACCGATGTCCCAATCCGCAAGCTGCAAAAGCTGCTTGACGACATTTCGGAGAAGAACCCGCAATACCAGGGCGGCACAGAGCCGGGATATTATTCGGCGGATGCGATCTTGGAATACACCACGGCTTACGAGGATGCAAACTACGCCTTGTCGCAAACCCTCTCGGACGAGGAGTATTCAAAGGCGGAGCAAAACCTGCGCAAGGCTTACGAGGCAGTTGAGGCTTCGCTCGTGAAAGTTACAGGAGGCTACTACTATTTTGTCAATGCCAGCGCGGCTTTCAACAGCAAGCAGGGCGTGGAGAAAGCCATGTGCGTGCTCTCAAACGGCAAGCTGGGATGGAACACGTTCGACAGGAAAGACCCGAAGTTCCTTTTCAAGGTTACGCCTGTGGGAGACGGCACTTTCAGCATACAGAGCGTTTACAACAGCAAGTATATAGGCTCGGTGAAAGGCACGAGCAAGAATGTGCCGCTTACCGACCAGCCGCAAACTTTGCAGACAATTGCCCAGATAGGCACTTATCCGCAGTTCTTCATAGCCAACACGACAAACGACGTTTCCTATCACGCCAACGGACATAATGACGGCGCAGGGCTGAAAGGCGAGATAATCAACTATGCGGACGGCGCAGACTCTCCGTCGGCATGGTTCGTGTTCACGCAAAACGACACGCAGCTAATCGACAGCCTTGTAAAGGCGGGGAAGAACGACTGCCTTGCAGACCAGGCGGCAACCGCGATAAACTCTACGGCAGCTGTCCGCGAAAAGGCCAACGACTATGAACCGTACATCACGAAAGGTTCGCAAATAACCTCAAACTCCGTGCACGGACAGTTCGTTACGTCAAACCTTATCCGCCCCGAAAGCGACGGCTACGGCACGAACGAATATATTTGGCACACTTCGTGGAGCAATCCGCAGAAACCGGGGGAATACGCATGGCTTCAAGTGAGCCTTGATTCGCCGATTGACGCTTTCAGGTTCCGCATGGTAAGTTCGGAGTGGCAATTGACGCACGACACTCCCAAGGACGTTGAAATTCTCGCCACAAACACTCCCGATGACGAGGACTCCTGGAAGAACATAACCGAACTCAACAACATTGTTACGGAGGTGGTGCATCCCGTGAAGTATGTTTCTCCGATTATAAGCCTTGGCGAAAACTACAGCAACCTACGTTTCCTCGTCAAGTCAACCGTAAACAACCGCCTGAACGCATTGGGCGGCTTCTATGTAAGTCTCGGGCGTTTCCAGGTTATGGGAACAACCCCCATTGCCAATTCCGAATACTACGTGGTTGAGGGAATGAAGGCGGCTTGCGACAACTACGACAATATTGCGGCAGATGTAAGGCAGAAACTTGCGGACGGCATTTTGACCGTTGCCGACATCGACGCGCTTTATGACGCTGCCAAGGAAATAGACCGCCTTTACGTTGACCGCGACTCCATTTACGGAGTGTTTGCGAGCCTCCTTGAGAAAGCGCAGACCGCCTACGACAACGCAGTTCCCTCACTCCAGGCGGTTATAGTGAACGGCGAGCAGATAACATCGAACTCCGTGCAAAGCGATCAGTTCACTCCCGCAAATCTTATCCGTCCCGAAAGCGACGGATACGGCACCGGGCAGTACATATACCACTCTTCGTGGAGCGATCCGCTTCCTGCTGACGAATATCCCTATTTGCAGGTTCACATGAACGCGCCGCAGAGTTCTTTCCTCTTCAGCATGATAAGCTCTGAATGGGGCGCGACATTCGACACCCCCGAAGATATGGAAATCCTCGCCACCAACACTCCCGATGACGAGAACTCGTGGACAGGCGTAAAGGAACTCACAGGCATTGTCTCGGGTTCGGGACAGGCTGACGCACATCCGGTGAGGTACACTTCGCCCATGATAGAGCTTGGCGGAGAATTTTCCGACGTTCGCTTTGTTGTGAAGAAAACCATCAATATGCGTGCGAGCAGCACAGGCGGTTTCTATCTCAGCCTCGGACGTTTCCAGATGTACACAGGCATCGACCCCGAGCGCGTGCAATATAACTACAACCCCGAGGTGAAGACGGCAGCCGATGAGCTGAAAGCCCTTATCGAGGCGGGCAAGACAAAAGGCACGCACGATGTTTTGCCGGGCGACATAACCACGCTCGAGGACGCAATTGCCAAATTGCTCGACGCCTATGCCGACACCACCGAACTTTCAAGGCTCTACAACAAGATGATCAAGTGGGCCGGCAACATGGAAGTGGGCGATGAAATCGGCATGGTTGACGACGAGGCAAGCATTGACGACTTCGTGTCGGCGGTAAAGGCTGCCCGCAGCGGCGTTAGCGAGAAACAGCCCATGAAGGACGACATAAAGGCTGCCATAAAGGGCATTAACGATGCCAAGACGGCAATCCTCGGACACACAAGGCAGATTGAGCCTAACAAGTGGTATTACATATATTCCAAGAGCAGTCTGGAGTATTGCGCCAACAAGGCAATTTATCTCGACAACCCCGATGCCGGCGCGAACATAAGGTTCGGGCAATATGCTGGTGAGGACGAAGATCCCGCATATTTGGAGAACCCTTACGCAATGTGGCGTTTTGTTCCGATTGAAGGCACGGACGGCTATTCTTTGCAGAACCTCGCAACCTCACACAGCATAGCCCCGACCAGCGGACGCGGCGAGGCGAATGTTTGCAGGATGCAGGGCGGCTTCTCTCCTTTCCGCGTGGACTACATAGGCAAAGGACAGATGCAGTTTGTGTCGCTTAACGAAAACAACAAGGAGGAATACCCGCTCCATGCGCAGGACAGGGGCAGCATAATCGTGCCTTGGGCCACCGATGTTGACGGTGCTTCGTGCTGGGGCGTTATTCCTGTGGAGGATGACGCATATCTTAACTTCCCGATTGAGGCAAATAGCATCAGGGTTATGACTTTGCCGTTTGACATACCCTCCGGCGCAAGCTCGATTATGTCGATGAACACAAATGCGTTCACCTATTCTGTTAAGAACATCACAGTGGATGCGTCTGCGGGCAAGACTTCGGTTGAGCTTACGCTCTGCGAGGACGTGAAAGCCGGTGTGCCGTTCGTGATAATCGAGGGCGACTACAACGAATACGACGCGGAGAATTCCGAAACTACAAGCATTTACACCACGCTGCCCGCAACGGTTGACACAACAGTGCGCGAGGCTAACGGGCTTGTCGGCACATTCGACGGATGCGACATCAGCAAGGAAGGCTACGGCTACATGAGGGGCGGAAAGCTCAACGTTACAACTGGAACGCCTGTGCACATCTACGGCATGAGCGGCTGGCTCGATCTTGACAAGGTTAAACCGCAGGAAGGCGCAACCGACGTTGTGATTACCGTTGACGGCATGATCAACGACATTCGCGAGATTAATGCCGCTGCGGCAAAAGTCAGCGTGAACGTTTACACCGTTGACGGAACGCTCGTTAAGAAGAACGTTAATCCCGCCGAGGCTGCAAAGACGCTCTCAAAGGGCATCTACATCATAGGCGGCAAGAAAGTGCTCGTGAAATAAAGTGCCGTTTTGGCATATATTGAAACAGTGCGGAGGCGGTTGCGCTCCGCACTGCTTTTTTTGATATGGGGTTATTCTGCGGAAAGTTCCACAAACTCGGGTGTGTGGTTCATGGCCGCAACAACTTTGTCCAGAAAGTCGCGGGTGCTGATTTTTATCGTGGATGTGTTCACGCAGGGGTGGAAGCAGATGAACTCGTTTCTTATCAGGTCCTTGTCCATAAGGAACTTTACGCACCGCTCCGTGTCGTTCATCAGTCCCATTGGGGAAACCGCCCCCGGCGTGAGGCGGAGAATCGATTTCATCTTTTCTTCGTTGGCAAACGACAGTCGGGCGCAGCCAAGTTGTGCGGAAAGTTGTTTTGATTTGAAAGGCTTTTCTCCCGGGAGCATAAGAAGATAGAATTGTGTTTGCTGCCGGTTGCACAAAAAGAGGTTTTTGGGTATTGCTGCGCCGAGAACATTTTCGATTTCCTTGCAGGCTTCCATCGTGAACAAAGCCTCATGGCATACGGTTGTGTATTCCACTCCCAACTTGTCGAGCAGGTTGTAAACCTCTGTTTCGGTTTCCTGTCTGCCGGCTGTCTGTTCCGGCCGTCCTTTGTATATATTCGTCATGGTGCTTTTGTTATGTTTGCAATGTGGGTGCAAAATTATATTTTTCCGTACAAACGTGTCAAAGTTTTGCAATGCGGTTCATGCGGTGGTGTAAAGGGCGTATGCCATACGCAACAAAAACGCGCAAACAGCGATTAATCAGGAAACTGCGCCACCGTAGGGGCGTATTGCATACGCCCTGAATTGCGCTGGTTTGCAATGTAGTGGCAATGGTTTGCGGTGTGGTTAATGCGGTAGTGTACAGGGCGTATGCAATACGCCCCTACATATATACCGTATGCAATCAAAAACAACATACATCGTTCATATAATTTCCGCAAAAGCAAAACGGTTGTCTTTTTCTGAAACTCCCCGAAAATTACATTTGATGTAGGAAAAACTATGTCCTATGTAGGAAAAATTATATCAGACATAATTCAAACTACATCAGACATAATTTTCCGCCTGTGCAATGCTCTGGAAAACAAATCGTTATCCGTTGTGAGTTAAAGGCGTGCAATGCGTTGTGTTTTAGGCTTTTGCCGAAAAATGTGCTTTCTTGTTTTTCGGGGTGGATATGGCGTTTTTTGCGGAAAGTGCTTATATTTGCATATCTGTGTGTAACAATTAATTTGGCTTGTAAAATGAAATATATTTTGACATCGTTTCTCCTGTGCGTGGCGTTTGTATGCTCTTGGGCGCAAAGCCCCATGGACGGCGGGGTGTGGAAGGACAATAACGGTGTGCACATCAACGCCCACGGTGGCAACATAATCTTCCACAAGGGCTTGTATTATTGGTATGGCGAAAGCCGCTCCGACGGTGGGGCGGTTAGCTCGCTGGGCGTGAGCTGCTACACGTCGAAGAACCTGAAGGACTGGACCGACAAGGGCATCGTGCTTCCTGTGTCAAACGAGGCGGGAAGCGACATCGAAGCCGGGTGCATCGTGGAACGTCCCAAGGTGGTGAGAAACCCCAAGACGGGAAAGTTTGTCATGTGGTTTCACCTCGAGTTGAAAGGGCAGGGCTATGCGGCGGCACGCTATGGCGTGGCTGTTGCCGACAGTCCCCTTGGACCTTTCAGTTTTGTGCGCTCCGGCAGGGTCAATCCCGGACTTTACCCCATCGGCTTCTCACTTCCCGACACAACCGATTTGAAGCATCAGATGCTTTTTGAGGAAATGAAAACGTGGTGGACTCCCGAATGGCGTGCGCAGATTGAGCGCGGAATGTTTTTCCAGCGTGATGTGAAAGGCGGTCAGATGTCGCGCGACATGACGGTTTTCATAGACGATGACGGCAAGGCATATCATATATATTCCTCGGAGGAGAACCTCACAATACAGATTGCGCAACTTACGGACGACTATATGGAGCATAACGGCAGTTTTGTGCGCGTTGCCCCGGGCGGGCAGAACGAAGCCCCTGCAATTTTCAAGAAAGACGGCGTGTATTGGATGATAACAAGCGGTTGCACAGGCTGGAAGCCGAACGCGGCGCGTATGTTCACCGCCAAAAACATATTCGGGCCGTGGCGGCAGCTTCCAAATCCGTGTCGTGGCGCAGGGGCGGAAAAGACTTTCGGTGCGCAAGGCACGTACATATACCGCCTCGAGACCCCGGCACTGCGCAAGGCTTTCGGCGCGGAATACATATTTATGGCCGACATTTGGAATCCGAAACACCTGAACGACAGCCGGCATCTTTGGATGCCCATAGATTTTGAAAACGGACAGCCGGTGTTGCGGCGCGTCAGCGGCAGGTTAGCTCTATGACATGTTTCCCGCTTCCCACGGTGTAGGAGGCGTCAAAACTTGTGAGCCTGTCAATAGGCACGTTCTTTCCGTTCACTTTTGCCTGCCTTATGTCGCGGCTCTTGAAGTCGGCGGTTATGTTGGCAAGCGAAATGTCGGCTATGGAGTTGGCGGGGACTTCTATCGTGAGCCTTATCTTATTTTCCGTAACGGTTATGCTTTCCCTTATCACGCCTCGTAGCGTTGTGGTGTGTCCTGAAACGTGTTTCAGCTCTCCTATCTGCGGAAACACAAGGAACACTTCGTATGCCGGGGCTGTGGGCATTATTCCCAGAATGTCGCGGAAAGCGATGTTGGCGGGTGCTGTCGCCCATGCGTGGTTCCAGTCGAGGTTTGGCTTGAACTCCAAATCCCAGTCCTCCATTGTTATTGTTGCCCCGCTGCGCATCATGTTCACCCAACTGCGTTTTGCGCCGGATTCCATCAACTTTATCCCCTCCGTTCCGCGCCCTTGGCGGAAAAGCCCGTCAATAAGGAACTGCGAACCGAACGCGCTGCACGCCATGCCGCGTTTCAGAATGTAGTCGGTTACGGCTTTTGATTTTCCTTTAGGCACAAGCCCGAATGCTGCGGGGTAGAAGTTTGAGTGGGTTGCGCTGTGGGTTGAGCCTAAGGCATCGCGGTAAAGCGAGGTGGTGTCGTTGAAAAACGCCTTGTTGAATGTGTTCTTGAAATCGTCAGCCGCTTTTCTGTAGGTTTGGGCTTTCGCGTCCATGCCGCATCCGTGGGAAATCGTTACCATGCGCCGCAGGATTCTGTAATGCCATGCGTTCACCACCGAATTGTAAACGCCCATCACGTGTCCGTCTCTCTCTCCGCCAGAAGGCTCGTTAAGTCCCGCGCCTCCCGCCGGCCAGTCCACGATGTCCCTAAGCGGACTTTTCATGTTGACGCTCTTGAGAAAATCAGGCGTTTGCAGCCCTGTTTGGGTAGAGATTAGTCCGTTTTCGCAGCGCAGTGCCGACAGGGTGTGCGCCTCAATGTCCTTGTAGTTTTGGGATACGAGCCTTTTGTCCCCGGTGAAAAGATAATCGTATGCGGCAAGCTCCACTGTTTGCAGGCTCCATTCCGTTGGCCATGTGGGGTGGGCGAGAAGATGTCTCGCGCTGCGCCGCGACATTGCCGCATCGCCGAAAGCGAAATAAGTCCCGAGCATACTCACAAGCGCATCGGCTTCGTAGGCTATGCGCTCGCGGTCACCGTCAACGAATATGCCGAGCATCGAGGTGGCTTCGAGGGAATATTTGCAGAAGTCGAAAACAGAATCAAGCCGTGTGCTGCTGCTTTTGAACGAGGATGCTTGGCTGTTCAGCGGATATGTTACGGTTTCGCGCAGGAACTTCACCTGCTTTATGCCGCCGCTTTCGCTTTTTACCTCACAATATCTGAACGGGGTTATTTCCCCGATGAATGCAGGGATTTTTACGGCGTCCGGTCCTGTGTTCCTTTTGTCGGGGCGCAGGTTTATCCTGTAAATGTGCTTGCCTTTTTTAACGTCCAACTCGTATTTTGCGCCGCGAATGGTAGCTCCGGGATTTATGTCCACATTTCCGTCGGCAGTTAGCTTTTCTCCGATGGAAACAGTGATTTTTGCGTTTTCCGCAGCCGTAATCTCAAGCAGCGGCTGGGCGAAAGCGTCAAGCCCGAAGTCGGCGGAAAACGTTCCGGGTGCGGTTTGTCTGGCGGTCTTTGCCTTTTGCAGCGTTTTTACAAGCGGTTCGTAGCTTGTGGCACTGTCGTTGAGTGAGTGGAAAGTGCGGAAAAGTTTCGTGCCGCTCCACGCGCCTTGGCTGTTTTTGTTGGTCTTTACCATAACGCGCCAGTAATACGCCCTGTCGGGCAGTAGGGTGATGTTTTGGGGCACGAAAGCCGTGGAGTTCCCGTCATATTGCAGCCCGCTGTCGTAAACGTTGCCTTTCATGGCGGATATGTCCTTGCGGTTGTCGGCAATGATGAGCCTGAATGCGGTTTGCCTCACGTTACTGCCCTTGCCCGGGACAATCCATCCGAACGAGGGATGCTTTGTCCTTATCCACGCTGCGCGATAGTGCATCGTGTCGGTTTGCGCTATGGAAACGTCGGTTTTAGTGGCGTACCCGTCCTTGTAGTAATGCTCCGTGTTTTCGATGAAGTCCGTCCGCAGCCCGTAAGGTTTGTTGCAGTGCGCCGTGCAAATGGTGCAAACGGCGGCAAGCAATGCCGTGATGTAGATTTTTCCGCTTCCGCTCATGATGTGGTATGTGTTGAAAAGCCCATATAAGGACCGTTTTTGCTTTTGTTGCAAATTTAAGACAAATTTTTCATACTCTGGGGCTGGACGCAACACTTTTCTTAACGAAAGAAAAGGGATTGGGGCGGAGGGACGCGGGGCGGGTGCGGATATGAAGTTTATTCGTAACTTTGCACGCTGAAATTTTTCAAAATCCCACAATGCTGAAATTCAAGCAAAGCGACACTCTTTTGGCGGCAATGCGCGATGGCAAGGTGCTTTCGCGCACGGACAAGCTGAAGCTTATCGTTGACCTGAGCATACCCTCCGTGCTGGCACAGATAACGAGTGTGCTGATGTTTTACATCGACGCGGCGATGGTGGGGCATCTCGGGGCGAAGGCTTCGGCAAGCATAGGGCTTGTGGAGACCACCACATGGCTTTTCGGAAGCTTCACAAGTGCCATGAGCATCGGCTTTTCCGTGCAGGTTGCCCACAAGGTGGGGGCAAAGGATTATGACGATGCGTGCAGGGTGTTTGCAAACGGCTTGATGACCGCTGGTGTTTTTGGGATAGCCATAGCCTTGGTGGCAGCCGCGATAGCTTGGTCGCTCCCGGTGTGGCTGGGCGGCGGCGATGACATAAGACGCGACGCGTCGCTTTACTTCTTTGTGTTTTCCATGGCCCTGCCTTTCATGCAGGTGTCAAACCTTTCGTCCAACGCCCTGAAGAGCAGCGGAAATATGCGCATACCTGGCGCGACAAGCATAATGATGTGTGCGCTCGATGTGGTTTTCAACTACATATTTATATATATGTGCGGCTGGGGTGTTGTCGGTGCGGCTTTGGGAACTTTTGCGGCGGTGGCGGTAACTGCCGCCACAAACCTCTATTTTGCCGCTTGGCGAAGCAAGGTGCTTTCGCTGCGCCACAGGAAAGGCTTTTTCAAACTGAACAAGGCGTATGTGCGCAAGGCGTTCGGCATATCTTCGCCACTGGTGCTGCAATACGTTTTCATGGGCGGCGCACAGATAGTCAGCACCCTTATAGTAGCCCCCTTGGGCAATGTGGCGATAGCTGCAAACACGTTTGCCATAACGGTGGAGAGCCTTTGCTATATGCCGGGCTACGGCATTGGGGATGCGGCATCCACGCTCACAGGGCAGTCGCTCGGAGCGGGGCGCGTTGATGTGTGCCGCAGTTTCGCCAAGATGACGGTGGGGCTGGGCATGGCGGTGATGGCGGTGATGGGCGTGCTGATGTTCCTGTTCGCACCCCAGATGCTCGGCTTCATAACCCCTGTGGAGGAAATCCGCACTCTCGGTACGACGGCACTGCGCATAGAGGCTTTCGCCGAACCGATGTTTGCTGCCGCCATAGTAACGGCAAGCGTTTGCATAGGTGCCGGCGACACCAAAAGCCCCACGATAATAAACTTGTGCAGCATGTGGTTCGTGCGCCTTTCGCTTGCCGCCCTGCTCGCAAAGAGCTACGGATTGCCCGGCGTGTGGTTCGCAATGGCGGTGGAGCTTACAATCCGTGGCACGCTGTACCTCGTGCATCTGTTCCGTGGCAGGTGGGTAAAGATGAAACCGAAAGCGCAGGAAAGCAGAGTTTGACTGCCGTTCGCGGCAAAAGCATGAATTGTGCGTAAACCTCTGAATACCAATTGTTTGCAAAGAATTTGGTGGATGTGTGTAAGTTTTTGTTTTTCAGGCGTTTGCAAGCGTCAAAAAAGGTCTGATGTAGTTTAAATTATATCAGACATAATTTTTTCTACATAGGACATAGTTTTTTCTACATCCGATGTAGTTTTCGGGGTGTTGGGAAAAACTTCGATTGGTATGCGGTGGAAAATGCTAATGCTTGGTATGGCTGCCATGATGTTATTGCCATATAATATGACAATGGTTTGTGTTTTCAGAATTAGTTTGATGTTAAGCGTGCTGTGTTGGAAAGGAAACTTGAATACGTCAGCTTCTTTTCAAATATTAAGGGTTGGGTGATATGTGGTGCGGAGAGGTCGAAAAACTTGATTAAGGTGGATTGCATATACCTTTGAATGCGGTTTCTTGCAAACAAAAAGGGGCGGCACAGTTGAGTGCCGCCCTGTTTTTATATAGAAAATGTTGTTTATCTTTTTGCTATTGTGATGCCGTCAATGTCGGGGGCATAGCCGTTGTCGCAGCCAAGGGTGATGGTGTTGTAGCCTTTCTTGAGCGTGCCGCGAACGGTGAGCGTGCTGTATTTTGCGTAGCTGCCTGTGTTAAGGTCTTTGTAGATTACAGGCTGTCCGCCGTTTACGACAATCTTGAGGTAGCGGTTTTCTCCGCAGGCGTAGCGCACAGAAATGTCGTATGTGCCGCCTTTTTCGGAGTAAACGTTCTTCCACTTCATTACGTTTTGCGGCGTGCCGCCGAGGTACATCACCTTTACGCCGCATGAGGCGTTGGGATCATCGGCATAGCGGATTGTCTGCTTGTTTCCGCCGAGGTCGTTGAAGTTGGGCATATAGGCAGTTCCCGCATTGTAAACGGTGCGCTCGATGCGCTTTCCCTTTACAGTCCACATCTTGACGCTGTGTGCCGGCACGGTCTCGCTTATTTTGCCGTTGAGTTCCGGTCCTGCGGTGTGGTGGATGAGGTCGCGTGTTGTGGCTTTGCCAGTCATGTCGATGATTTCGAGAGGAACGTCAAACGTTGCGGGTTCGTCGCCAAGGTTAAGCAACGCCACGGCGCGTGTGTCGCCGTTGAGCTGCTTGATGTCCTTTACGTATATCATGGAGTTGTTCTTCTGGTAAACGATGTACGCCTGAAGTCCGAGCGGGTCTTGGTTGATGTCGATCAGTTCCTTGTTCTTCATAAGTTCGAGCGACTGCGCGGGTATCTTTGTCATGTCGCAGCCCACGAGCAGCGGGGAACTCTGTATGCACCAGATTGCCATATGCACCTCTTCCTCGTTAAGCGGGAGACCCTGCCCGATTTCGAGCATATCCATGTCGTTGTAATGACCGTCGCCGCAATAAGCCGACAGGTATTTGTTCTTGCCAATCACATATTTGAACGAAGGCCAGTTTGCCTGTATGTCGCCGCTTATTCTCCAAGAATCTGCAACGTCCTTGCACCAGACACCGGGGTATGCCCAGCGGCAGATGTTGTAGGAAATCTTGCGCCCGAGCTTTTTGCTTTCAGCCTTTATGGCGTTGCCGATGGCGGTGTATGTGGGTTCTTCCTGAAGTCCGAGACCTGCCGCGCCGCAGTAGTCAACCTTTACGAAATCGTAGTCCCATTTGTTGAAATAAAGGTCGCAGTCGGCTTCCTCGTGTCCATTGAAGCCAACGCCGTGTCCGAATTCCGGATTTTTGAACGAGCCGGAGCCGCAGGTGTTTCCTGCGGCGTCATTATATATGCCCGGCTTCAGGCCTTTTTTGCGGATGTACTCTGCTACGTATTTCATTCCGTGCGGGAAAAGCTCATCGTTGCTTGTCATGTTGCCCTGTGCGTCGCGTCCGCCCATATAGCCGTCGTCGATGTTGCAGTAAATGTAGCCAGCATCTCTGAGACCCGTTGAAACCTGTGCGTCGGCGTTTGCGCAGATGTTCTTTTCGTTGATGTTGAGTGCAAGTGTGTTCCAGCTGCTCCAGCCCATTACTGGCGGAGCGAACTTCCTGTTTTTTTGTGCGCCCGCACTTACCGCTACAAGCAGGGAGGCGCAAATTATCAAAGACTTTTTCATGTTATTATTTTTATTAATGAATTGCTTTCTTGTTGTCTGTCTTGCAAATATAATAAGATATTTTTACAAATCTGTTAATGCCGGACAATATATATGCGAATTTTGTCGGTGCGCGTATGCTTCTATTTCATTTTCTCGAAAATAAGTCCGGCTTTCTCGCGTGGGGCTTTTGCCCCGATATGCTTTTGTATCAGCTTTTGCTCCGCGTCCCACGCCTGTAGCATGTGGTCGTAACGCGCCTCCACGATGTCCCAGTGGAACGGTCGGTTCTCCTTCATCCACAAGTCGCGGTGCCAGTCTTTAAGTTCCATGGTGAAGTCGCGCAAAGAGCCGATAAGTCCGCATTGCGGCATCATGATGTCATACATGGCGGTGTTCAGTGCGCGGCCGCTGTCCTCGTCGTTGCAAAAGTCGTCGTAGCGTTTTGACAGTCCGGCGGCAAGCGCGGCTTTTGTGTAAACAAACCCAAGGCGTCGGGCGTCGAACAGAAGTGCGTCGAGCGTGCTTTCGTGGTGTTTTGCCAAAGGAACGCTTTTCCGCAATGCAGCATAGTTGTTGGCTATGGTGCTCCGCAGCTCCTCCATCCTGCCGGTGTTCTGTATGGTGTTCTGATAGCCAGCCCCGACTTCCTCAAAAGGAACGCTGTATGCCCAGTCCACCTGTACTATGGAAGCCAGCGGCCTTTGCGCGTCGGCTATGCTGTCAATGGCCTGCGAGAACTGGTGTCCGTTGATATTGCGGTAGAATGCCCAGTCGAAAGCCCGCTTGTAGTCATCGATTGATGTCTCCTGCTCCTTTTGCCATGCACACGCCGCGCCAAACGCCACGCCATACCAGCCGACATCGAAGAGGTCTTCGCCCATGTCGTCCCAGTTGCAGCAAAGCATTCCGATTGCCCCGTATTTTTTGCCGTCGCGCACAAAATTCTTTATGTTCACGAAGTGGGAGTTGAAGTCAGGGAATATCCTTGTTGCCCAGAACGCCCCCGGCGCGACAAAGAACGGCACTTTGTTGCGTGCAAGCTGCGGCAGATAGTATTCGTAGTTCCCGCGTGGCAGGTAGTCCCACGCCACAGCCACGGCGTTCTTGGGCAGCACCGAGAGGTCTATGTCTTTTTTGTTTTCGGCAACGTCCGCCCAAAACATGACCTTTTTGTCTTTTATCGCGGGCAGCGAGCAAACGCGTTGCAGGTGCTTGAAGAATGTGCCGTCAAGCCCGAGTTCCTTCACCATTTGCTTGCTTTTGCCCAGCCCCAGCTCGAAAGCCTCGTCGCAACCCACATGTACAAATTCACTATCGAAATTGGGCACGATTTCCCCGAGGTAGTCGTTGAGGAACGTGTATGTGCGCTCTGCTGCGGGGCTTACCACCTGCCCCCTCGGGCGTTCGGCAATGTCGTCAAAGCCGCCTTCGCGCAATGTGTAGTGCATATGTCCGAGGCATTCCTGTTGCGGCACAACCTCTACGTGGTATTTTTTCCCGTATTCAACAAGATCCTTCACTTCCTCGGGAGTAACCACAGCCCCGCGCATATTGATTTGGGGGTATTTGTCCGACTTGAAGATGTTTTCGGCGTATATGCAGTAGCCGTTGATTTTGTATTCGGAGAGGATGCGGATTTGCTTTTTCACATACTCTATGTTGGGGATAGGACCTCTGTTCCAGTCGTCCATAAGCCAGCGGTGTTTCAGCGAGGGCGAGTCGGAGATTTTCACGGCCCTCACTTTCAGCTTGCCGTCCGTGCCGGTGTAGGTGAGCTGTTTCAAAGTCTGTATGCCGTAGAATATGCCGGCATCGGTGTTTGCGCATATTATAATATTGTCCTTGTCGGAAAGTAGCACGTATGCCTCGCTGTTTGTCGTGTCGAGCCTCAGCCCTGCGTCTTTTACGAGTTTGTCCGTGGTTTTGTTATCGCCCGGTCTTGCGACTGTGATACACCCCTTGCGGAATTTCCGTTTCCCGGAAATCTCCCACGTGTGGTTCTTGAAGTCGTCCGTGAACGTGGAAGCGGCGAAACTGTCCTCCTTTTTGCCGGACGTGATGTTTATGCCCTGCCTGTCGCTTATGCAATAGTCTTGTTCGCCAGTGGTGATTTCGGACGGATAGGGGATTAGCGGGAGCTTTGCATCCGCAAGCGAGCCTATGCCCTGGGCGGAAACGTTTGCCGTGAAGGCGGCAAACGCGACAAGCCCCAGAATTTTCTTGTAAGAAATGGTCATTTGTAATTATGCTGATTTGTTTATATGCCAAATTGTCGTCTGTAGCGGAATAACCTTTGCAAATTTAGGAATTATAAGTGAGTTCGGGATAAGAGACCCTTGAAAGTCGGGAAAGAACAAAGGTGCTAACGGATATGATTTGAAATGTGAAAGGTGCTATAGTGTGTTATAAGATATAGGATTGTATTGTTGTAGGGGCGTATTGCATACGCCCTGAATTGCGCGATTTTGCAATGTTGTTGCGAAGGTTTGCGGCGGTTTGCGGTGCGGTTCGAGCGGTTGTGTACAGGGCGTATGCAATACGCCCCTACAAATGGCGCAAAACCAATGTCGCTAAAATTACATTTGACGTAGGAAAAACTACATAGGACGTAGAAAAAATTATATCAGACATAATTCAAATTACATCAGACCTTTTTTCGACAGTTGCAAACGTCTGAAAAACAAATCGTTACAGTGTGTGTCTTTGATGGTGAAATTCTCTTGAAACTCAATATGTTACGCAAATTTGGCGGTGTTTGCGATGTCGTGTTGAGCTTGGGCGTGGCGTGAAGCGGATATATGGTGCTTTGCAATGGATTGTTTCGGGGATGGTATGCGGTAAAACGGATGCCCCAAACCGAATTTCTTTGCCGGTGAGGTATGATAAGGACTTTAATTGCGTCCGTTTTTGTGTGAGTAAAAGAAAAAAGTTCTGCCAATGTGGTTAAAATAAATTTAAGAAGCAGCGTTTTGGTTAAAAAATCAAAATAAAATCTTGTGCCGTCCGTGTGTGTCGGTGATGTGTTTGGGGTTAAGTTGTTGTTTTTATGGTAGTTGTCTGTTGAATAGCTTCTTCCTTGAGTTTTGTAGCAGGAGGCTGTGGGAGTTCTCGGCGCAGTTAAGTTGCTGAATGTCTTTGTAGATACGAAAAATATTTGTAATTTTGCAGCTCGAAATGGTGCATTGTGCGCTGTTGAGGCTTAGGTAAGAATAGAAATATATAATATATAAATAATTAAAATACAGTAAAATGCCTACTATTCAACAATTGGTAAGAAAAGGCAGAAAGGTCTTGGTGGACAAGAGTAAATCGCCCGCCCTTGATTCGTGCCCGCAGAGGCGCGGAGTGTGCGTGCGTGTTTACACCACTACCCCCAAGAAGCCTAATTCTGCAATGCGTAAGGTTGCGCGTGTGCGTTTGACGAACTCAAAGGAGGTCAACTCCTACATACCTGGAGAGGGACACAACTTGCAGGAACACAGCATTGTGCTTGTTCGTGGCGGTCGTGTTAAGGACCTCCCGGGTGTTCGCTACCACATAGTTCGCGGAACGCTGGATACCGCCGGTGTTGCAAACCGCACCCAACGCCGCTCCAAGTATGGGGCAAAAAGGCCTAAGGCATCTAAGTAAAAAATAAATCATTTGGTTTGCGAGGAAGCAAATAGCAGAAGGTTGAGTAAACGCTCCCGGCGGGGACGTTGAAGACAAAAATATTAGCAGCCCCAAATCAATTATCGCTAAAACAAAATGAGAAAAGCAAAACCAAAGAAACGTGTGATCCTTCCCGATCCCGTTTTCGGAGACCAGAAGGTTTCCAAGTTTGTGAACCACCTTATGTATGACGGTAAGAAGAATACTTCCTACAAGATATTCTATGCCGCTCTCGAGATTGTGGGTGAAAAGAACAAGGATGCAGAGAAGTCCGCTCTGGAGATATGGAAGTCTGCCCTTGACAAAATCACTCCGCAGGTGGAGGTTAAATCCCGCAGAATAGGTGGCGCAACTTTCCAGGTTCCTACCGAAATCCGCCCCGACCGCAAGGAGTCGGTCTCTATGAAGAATATGATCAATTTCGCCCGCAAGCGCAGTGGCAAGTCCATGGCAGAGAAGCTTGCAGCCGAAATAATGGATGCGTATAACGAGCAGGGCGGTGCATTCAAACGTAAGGAGGATATGCACCGTATGGCTGAGGCCAACCGTGCTTTCGCACATTTCAGATTCTAAGGTTAAAGGAGAAAGTAATTACAGATGGCAAAAGTAGATTTGAATCTTACTCGTAATATCGGTATCATGGCTCACATCGATGCCGGTAAGACGACTACTTCCGAACGTATTCTTTTTTACACAGGTAAGACCCACAAAATTGGCGAGGTGCACGAAGGTGCTGCCACCATGGACTGGATGGAGGAGGAGCAGGAGCGCGGTATAACCATTACTTCGGCTGCCACCACTACCTATTGGAACTGGAATGACAAGACTTACAAGATAAACCTCATCGACACCCCGGGGCACGTGGACTTCACCGCAGAGGTGGAACGTTCGCTGCGTGTGCTCGACGGTGCTGTCGCAACATATTGCGCCGTTGGCGGCGTGCAGCCTCAGAGTGAGACTGTGTGGCGTCAGGCAGACAAATATGAGGTGCCCCGTATAGCATTCGTAAACAAGATGGACCGTTCCGGCGCAGACTTCTTTGAGGTTGTGAGCCAGATGAAGTCCATTCTCCATGCAAATCCCTGCGTTGTGGCAATTCCTATCGGCGCAGAGGAGAACTTCAAGGGAATAGTCGACCTTATCCAGATGAAGTCGATTGTGTGGAACGACGAGACACAGGGCGCAGAATATGAAGTTGGCGAAATTCCCGCCGAGTTGAAAGACGAGGCGCAGGAATGGCATGACAAGATGGTTGAACAGGCTGCGGAGTTTGACGACACCATTATGGAGAAGTTCTTCGAAGATCCTTCTTCAATCAGTCAGGAGGAGATTATCGCCGCTATCCGCAAGGGTACGCTCTCACAGAAGCTTACTCCTATGACTTGCGGTTCTGCATTCAAGAACAAGGGCGTTCAGACGCTGCTTGACTATGTTTGTATGTTCCTTCCGTCTCCTGTTGACACGCCGAACATCAAGGGCGAAAACCCGAGTACGGGTGAAGAGGAAGACCGCCGTCCGTCGGAGGATGAGCACACTTCCGCTCTCGTGTTTAAGATAGCAACCGACCCGTATGTGGGCCGTCTTACGTTCTTCCGCGTTTACTCCGGCAAGGTTACTGCCGGCTCTTATGTATATAATGTGCGTTCCGGCAAGAAAGAGCGTATCTCCCGCCTGTTCCAGATGAACTCTAACAAGCAGAACCCTGTTGAGGTTATCGGCGCGGGTGATATCGGCGCGGGCGTAGGTTTCAAGGATGTGCGTACTGGCGACACCCTCGCAGAAGAAGATGCACCGATCGTGCTTGAGTCCATGGACTTCCCCGATCCTGTGATTGGTATCGCAGTGGAGCCGAAGACCCAGAAAGACCTCGACAAACTTTCAAACGGTCTTGCCAAACTCGCAGAGGAAGATCCTACGTTTACAGTTCATACAGACGAGCAGAGCGGTCAGACCATTATCTCGGGTATGGGTGAGCTTCACCTTGACATCATCATCGAGCGTCTCCGCCGTGAGTTTAACGTAGAGTGCAACCAGGGCAAGCCGCAGGTTAACTACAAGGAAGCAATCACAAAGACTGTCAACCTCCGCGAGGTTTACAAAAAGCAGACTGGTGGTCGCGGTAAGTTCGCAGACATCATCGTTAATGTCGGTCCTCTTGATCCCGACTTTAAGGATGGCAACTTGCAGTTCGTTAACAAGGTTACTGGCGGTAACATTCCCAAGGAGTTCATCCCATCTGTACAGAAGGGCTTCGAGTCTGCAATGAAGAACGGTGTGCTTGGCGGCTATCCTATGGTAGGTCTCAAGGTTGAGTTGCTTGACGGTTCTTTCCACCCGGTTGACTCCGATCAGCTTTCATTCGAGGTTGCAGCCATCAACGCTTACAAGAACGCTTGCTCCAAGGCACATCCTGTTCTCATGGAACCGATAATGCGCCTTGAGGTGGTTTGCCCCGAAGACAATATGGGTGATGTGATAGGCGACCTCAACAAACGCCGTGGTCAGGTTGAGGGTATGGACACCAACCGCAGCGGCGGACGTATTGTGAAGGCTTTGGTTCCGTTGGCTGAGACATTCGGCTATGTAACGGCTCTCCGTACCATCACTTC
>CAVCON010000017.1:0-20219 GCA_963603805.1 Oscillospiraceae bacterium | reverse complement strand
TAGTTTGAATTATGTCTGATATAATTTTTTCTACATAGGACATAATTTTTCCTACATCCGTTGTAGTTTTCGGGGCATTTTGAAAAGAGCAATCAGTTTGCGTTTTGCGGAAATTGTAGGGGCGTATTGCATACGCCCTGTATGCCAACGCATAAACCGCATCGCAAATCGCCGCTTTACTTTGTGAAACCCGCGCAATTCAGGGCGTATGCAATACGCCCCTACGGAGGTGCAATTTTCTGATTAATTTGTTACTGCACATTTGCATGGCGTATTGCATACGCCATGTATGCCACCGCTTTTAGCCATATGGGCAAACACCGCAAACTGCCGCTGCCACTACCGTAAAATTCGCACACTCCGGACGTATGAAACACGTCCCTACAGCAGCACAAACAACTAACTTTATGCTTATTACAAAATTGCAGAACGTTACACATACCCTAATTGCGCCGTGTACCCAAATCAGAAATCCTCGAAAGGTTCTTCATCACACTCGTCAAGGGCGGCGGTTTTCTCGGTGTCGTTCACAGCCTCCTTGTGCCCTTTCAATACCGCGAACGAGCCGAACTGCGCCGCACGCCCCTGCATCGGCATCGGCGGATGCTTTTCCGACACATGGTGTGGAAGGTTTATTATTCCGTCATACTTGCTGCTCATGCCTTGTGTCCCCCTATCTGCGCGTTCCGCTCAATTGCCGTCGCCCCCTCGTCAAAATCCAGCCCTTTCAGCAGCGCGTTCTTGCCGTATGCCTTCTTTATGCGCAGCACCGCCTCCTGCACCCTCCTCTCCTTTTCAAGGGCGGCGTTCTCCTTTTCCCTTTTCGCCGCCACGGCATTGTAGTCCGTGAAAAGGTCAAGCTCAAGCGGCTTTTCCTTCTTGGCCTCACTGCTGTTTTCGTCCACCACTCGCCCTGCCGTAATGTTCATGCGCCTCACGAGGAACTCGGGATTTACCATGCGGTCGAACAGTTTTGCCACCGCCTCCGTTATGAGCTTTGCCGAAGACGTATAACGCCCCAGCCTCTCCGTTCCGTGTGCCGGCTTGGGCACTTTGCGTCCGTAGCGGTCGAGCGAAACGCCGTCTCTGTATTTTGCCGCCAACGCCGCGCCTGAAAGGCTTTCGGGGTCATAGTCAACAGTAAG
Source organism: Oscillospiraceae bacterium (assembly GCA_963603805.1). Classification (GTDB taxonomy): domain Bacteria; phylum Bacteroidota; class Bacteroidia; order Bacteroidales; family Bacteroidaceae; genus UBA6398. The sequence goes on along the minus strand of CAVCON010000017.1, from coordinate 19,074 downwards.
CACTATCTGGTCTGTAACCAGACGTTTGTCGAGCAGTTCGAGCGCGATGCCCTGCGCCATTTCCCTTACCACAACACGCGCCTTCCTAAAAGTGTAGGGGCATTTCAGCACCTGCCCCCTGCTCATGGAATTGGTCTCGGGCTTGTAGGCCTTTATGGCTTCGATTGTGCACGGTTCCCAGCCCCAGGCATGGTCTATCAAAAGCTCGGCGTTCACTCCGAAAAGTCTGTAAAGCAGTTCTTCGTTCCGCTCCGACTGCAAAGCCACATCGCCCATTGTGTATATGCCGTACATTTCGAGCTTTTGGGCAGTGCCCCTCCCAACGCGCCAAAAATCCGTTATCGGTCTGTGATCCCACAGCGTGCGCCTGTAACTCATTTCGTCGAGTTCGGCAATGCGCACTCCGTCCTTGTCGGCGGGGATGTGCTTTGCCACAATGTCCATCGCCACCTTGCACAGGTAAAGGTTCGTGCCTATCCCAGCCGTGGCGGTGATGCCGGTGGTTACAAGCACATCGCGGATGATTTTCATTGCAAGCCCATGGGCGGTCATGCCGTATGTGCGCAGATACGCCGTAGCGTCGATGAAAACCTCGTCAATGGAATAAACGTGTATGTCCTCGGGAGCAATGTATTTCAGATATACGGAATACACCTTTGTGCTGTAGTCTATGTAACGCCTCATCCTCGGCGGGGCGACAATATAGTCGAGTTCCAGTTCGGGGCGGACTTTCAGTTCGGTGTCGTCATGCGACTTTCCAAGGAAACGCCGTCCGCCGTTGCGGTGCATACGCTCGCAGTTCACCGCCCTCACACGCCTCACAACCTCAAACAGCCGCACCCTGCCGCCTATGCCGTAAGCCTTGAGCGATGGCGACACTGCGAGGCAAATTGTCTTTTCTGTGCGCCCCAAATCGGCAACCACAAGATTGGTGGTGAGCGGATTGAGGTTTCTCTCCACACACTCCACCGAAGCGAAAAACGACTTCAGATCAATGGCTATATACACCCTGCGCTGCCCTACGTCCATATTTCTCAACCTTTCCGCTCAACCACAACACGCACCTGCGGCACTTTGCAAAGATAATGCTTTCACCTCACTTGCAAAATGCAACGCATTCACCCGACACTTTGCGACATCGTCGCACATATTATGCAAAAAGCCCGGATACAGGCAAATTTTGAACAGAAAAACATATCTTACATACTTTAGTATTCAAAATTTCTCTACTTTTGCACTATGGAAAAACAATTGGAACAGTTGGGCAACATACCTGTAACGGTCTCCGCTCTGACATCACTCTTTCCGCATATCAGAGCAGGAAACCAGAAAATCAGGTTGCTTGAACGCGACAAGCAAATCATCCGCCTTAAGAGGGGGCTTTATGTATGCAGCCCGGAAGTAACGGGTAAAATTCTGTCAACAGAATTGGCAGCCAATCACCTTTATGCCCCATCATACGTTTCCATGTCATCGGCCCTGCGTTACTATGGCCTAATCCCCGAAGCTGTGTACGTAGAACAGTCAATGACCCTTAAATGCTCCAGAAACTTCGACACTCCGCTCGGCAGGTTCGAATACAAACATATATCAAAAGACGCGTTTTCCGTGGGGCTGACAAACATCAAGAAAGACGGCTACACATTTGTAATGGCCACCCCGGAAAAGGCGTTGTGCGATTTAATTGCCAACTCACCCCAAGTAAACCTTAGATACATGAAAGATGCCAAGATTTATTTGGAAGACGACATTCGAATGGAACTAAAACATTTCAAACGCATGAACACCGAGATATTCGAAGAATACATCAAGGTCGGCAAAAAAGCCGAATCCATACAAACGCTACTAAAACTGACAAGCAAATGAATAGCGGTGTTTATGGCGATATGCTTTCCGCATACGATTTAACCACGGAACAGCAAAAGCGAAATGCAATTTTCGAAGTAAACCAACAGGTGATACTTGCCGGACTTTACAATGGGGGCTTCTTTGACGTGGCGGCCTTCTACGGAGGCACTTGCCTTAGAATTTTTCATGGTCTTCAACGCTTCAGCGAGGATATGGACTTCTCCCTTCTTGCCCCTGACGAGAAATTCGATTTTACAAATTATTTCCAGCCAATAATAAACGAGTTTGCCATTGTTGGCAGAAATGTGGAAATAAGGAAAAAAGACAAGAAGAATTTCGGCAAAATAGAATCCGCTTTCCTAAAAGACAATACGGATGTGTACGACGTTTCATTCCAAACAGACAAATCCATTAAGATAAAGATAGAAGTTGACACCAAACCTCCTTTGAATTTCAAGACAGAGCAAAAATTGCTTTTACAGCCACACTCTTTCATGACCCGATGTTTCGCCCTCCCCGATTTGTTTGCCGGAAAGATGCACGCATTGGTTTTCCGGGCATGGAAAAACAGGGTGAAAGGTCGCGATTGGTACGATTTTGAATGGTATGTACGCCACAACGTACCATTAGACTTTGCGCACCTTGCCGAGCGTACCCTTCAATTTAACAACGAGGTGATCGACATCAAAACGTTCATGACCATGTTAAAGGAGAGGCTGCTTTTTGCAAACATTAACCAGGTAAAAAGTGATGTGCTTCCGTTTGTCAAAAATCCAAAAGAGCTGGACATTTGGTCGAATGAATATTTCGTTCAGCTTGCAGATATGATAAAGTTCAAAAACTGATTTTCATATTTGCCGACCACTATGCCAAAAACGAAGTGGCGATTTCGTCCCACTTGAAAAACGCATTTGTTTTTCAAGTGTTTGTGAGCGGCAAAAAAAGGTCTGATGTAGTTTGAATTATGTCTGATATAATTTTTCCTACATAGGACATAGTTTTTCCTACGTCAAATGTGGTTTTCGGGGAGTTCTGGAAAAAACAAACGGTTTGGCGGTTGTGCGGCGGCGCGTGCGGATTGGCGATTTTGCCACCTCATACATTTATTTTAACTTTGCATTATTGTATATATATGGTATATGGAAGACAATAAGGAATATCCGCTTTTATCGGCAATAGACTACCCCGACGATCTTCGCCGCCTCAAGCTGGAGCAGCTTCCGCAGCTTTGCGAAGAGTTGCGGGCGTTCATGATTGACTGTCTTTCTAAAAATCCAGGACATTTTGCATCGAGCCTCGGCGTTGTGGAGCTTACGGTTGCGCTCCACTATGTGTTCAGCACTCCTTACGACCGCCTTGTGTGGGATGTGGGACACCAGGCCTACGCCCACAAGATACTTACAGGGAGGCGCACGCGCTTTTCCACCAACAGGCAGTTTGGCGGACTGCGTCCGTTCCCCTCGCCGCTCGAAAGCGAATACGACACCTTTACGAGCGGACACGCGTCAAACTCCATATCCGCCGCGCTCGGCATGGCGGTGGCGGCGGAACGGAAAGGCGAGACTTCGCGCCACGTGGTTGCCATAATAGGCGACGGGGCTATGAGCGGAGGACTGGCGTTCGAAGGACTGAACAACGTGTCGTCAACCCCGAACAATATGCTCATAATCCTGAACGACAACGGCATGAGCATAGACCGCAGCGTGGGCGGCATGAGGCAATACCTGCGCCACCTGCACACCTCGACGGAATACAACAGGTTGCGCTTCAAGCTTTCGCAAAAACTCATAAAGCTCGGCTTTTTGAGCGACAGCCGCAGAAAGTCGATAATAAGGTTCAACAATTCGCTGAAATCGCTGATTGCCAACCAGCAAAACATATTCGAGGGACTGAACATAAGATATTTCGGTCCCATGTACGGACACGACGTGATAGAGCTTGTGCGCACACTGAGCGAGATTAAGGACATGAAAGGCCCGAAGCTGCTGCACATACACACCATTAAAGGCAAAGGATACCGCCCGGCGGAACTCGAAGCTGCCGCATGGCACTACCCCGGCAAGTTCGACACCGCCACAGGGAAGTTCATAAAGGAAGACTCCTCGGACGAAGGGCCGAAATACCAGGACGTGTTCGGCGAGACGCTGCTTGAGCTTGCACGCAGCAACGCCCGCATTGTGGGCATCACCCCCGCAATGCCTACAGGATGTTCGATGTGCATTATGCAAAAGGCGATGCCGGAGCGCGTGTTTGACGTGGGAATAGCCGAAGGACACGCCGTAACATTCTCGGCGGGCCTTGCCAAAGACGGAATGATGCCGTTCTGCAACATATACTCCTCGTTTGCGCAAAGGGCTTACGACAACATAATCCACGACGCGGCAATCCTCAACGTTGACATGTGCCTCTGCCTTGACAGGGCGGGGCTTGTGGGGCATGACGGACCTACGCACCACGGGGCTTTCGACCTTGCCTACCTGCGCCCGATACCAAACCTGACGATAGCTTCGCCATACGACGAGCGCGAGCTGAGAAACCTTATGTACACGGCGCAAATTCCCGGACACGGAGTGTTCGTGATAAGATACCCACGCGGCAACGGCAGCCTTAAAGACTGGCGTTGCGAAATGCAGGAGATAACCGTAGGGAAAGGGAGAAAGATGCGCGACGGAAAAGACGTGGCGGTGCTGACCATAGGTCCTGTGGGGCAGGTCGCGGCAAAAGCCATAGAGGAAATAACCTCGGAAACGACGGAACTGTCGCCCGCACATTTCGACATGAGGTTTCTTAAGCCAATTGACAAGGAAATACTCGACTATGCCGGCACGAACTTCAAAAGAGTGATAACCGTTGAGGACGGAGTGAGGAAAGGCGGGCTCGGCTCGGAAGTTACCGAATATTTCGCCTTGAAAGGCTACACGCCGCAGGTTGTAACCCTCGGACTCCCCGACAGCTTTGTGGAACACGGAAGTCCAGCCGAGCTGTACCGCGCAACAAAACTCGACAAGCAATCCATTAAAGAAGAAATCCTAAAACCGCTGCCATGAGAATACTTATAGGAGGCGCAGGGGCTGTGGGCGTTCATCTCGCCAAGCTCCTTTCGCGGGAAAACCACGACATTGTTCTGATTGACACCAACGAAACACGGCTGTCAAACCTCCAGAACGACTTCGACCTCATGACGGTGAACGCATCGCCCACATCGATAGCCGCGCTTGAGGAAGCCGGGGCTGCCGATGCAGACCTTGCAGTGGGAGTAACCGAACACGAGTCGGGCAACATTGCCTTCTGTATGTTCGCCCACAGTCTCGGCGCAAAGAAAACTGTGGCGCGGGTGGACTCATACGAATACACAGCCCCGAGATACAGGGATTTTTTCAAGGGCATTGGCATCAACTCCATGATATACCCCGAAGCACTCGCCGCGCAGGAGATAACCGATTCGATGAAACGCAGCTGGGTGAGGCAATGGTGGGAGGTGAAAGGCGGCGAGCTTGTGCTGATAGGCGTAAAGGTGAGGAAAGGCTCGAAAATCCTCAACATACCACTGAAAAAACTTTGCGGACCAGATGCGCCTTACCACATAGTTGCCGTGAAGCGCAAAATGGACACAATCATACCCCACGGCGATGACGAGCTGCACAGTCAGGACGTGGTTTATTTCATGACCACGCAAAAATACATTCCCTACATACGCGAAATTTCTGGCAAGGACGACTATCCCGACGTGAGGAACGCCATAATATCCGGGGGTGGAAACACGGCAATGTGCGTGGTGCGCCAGATGCCCGACTATATGCGCGTGAAAATTATCGAGCAGGACGAGCAACGCTGCCGCCTTCTCACCGAGCAGCTTGACATAAGCAAGCACGCCATGGTCATTCACGGGGACGGCAGCGACATATCGCTGCTGCAAAGCGAGGGCGTTAACACCACGGAGGCTTTCCTCGCGCTCACCAACGACACGGAATCCAACATTCTGAGCTGCCTCGCCGCCAAGAGAATGGGAGTGAGGAAAACAATAGCCATTGTGGAAAACACCGACTATATACCAATGGCTGAAAGTCTTGACATAGGAACGATAATAAACAAGCAGACAGTAACGGCAAGCCACATTTACCAAATGATGCTTAACGCCGATGTTACAAACGTGAAATGCCTCACGGTGTCGAACGCCGATGTGGCGGAGTTTGTCGTGAAGAAAGATTCGAAAGTAACGCGCAAGCCTGTTAAAGACCTCAACCTGCCGGCAAGCATAAACCTCGGCGGGCTTGTGAGGAACGGCAAGGGAATGCTCATAAACGGCAACACCCAAATACAGGAGGGAGACGAAGTAGTGGTGTTCTGCCTCGGAAACATCCAGAAGATAGAGAAATACTTTATATAATAATTAAGGAGTGGACACAAAACTGATTACACGGCTTACAGGGACGCTGCTGCTTATTGAAAGCGTGGCGTTCGCGGTGTGCTTTTTCGTGTCGCTCGCATACGGCGACTCCGACATGACAGCCTTTGCCGTGTCATTCCTAATCGCCATAACGCTCGGACTGCTGCTGCGCCGCTGGGGAAGCGGTGCAAAGGCGGCACTGACGCGGTACGACAGTTTTGTGATTGTTACCGTTTCGTGGCTTGCAAGCACCCTTGTGGGAACGCTTCCCTACATTCTCAGCGGAGTGCTGCCAAGCCTCACGGACGCTTTCTTTGAAACGATGTCTGGGTTCACAACTACAGGCTCGACCATGATTGACGACATCGACTCCCAGCCCCACGGAATATTGTTCTGGCGTTCCCTTACAAACTGGGTCGGCGGTCTGGGAATTGTACTCTTCACCCTCGCCATACTGCCGTCAAACGGCACAGGGGAGATAAAGCTCTTCGCCGCAGAGATGACAGGCCCAAACAAAAACAAGCTCCACCCCCGCCTCAAGACAACGCTCCACTGGCTGTGGTCGATATACCTGCTGCTTACCGTGCTTTGCGCCACCGCCCTCTATCTTGCAGGAATGGGAAAGTTCGACAGCATCTGCCACGCCTTCACCACCACGGCAACCGGTGGGTTCTCCACCCACTCGCAAAGCATTGCGTTCTTCAACTCGCCGGCAATAGAATATGTCGAGGCGGCGTTCATGTTCCTTTCAGGCATAAACTTCTCGCTGCTCTACGCACTGTTTTTCAAGAGAAAGTTCAAGATGTTCGTACACAACTCCGAGCTGAAAGCATACGCACTCTCCGTTTTGTGTGCCTCGGCGTTCATTGCCGCGTGCCTTTACCACTACAGCGGATACAGCAGCCAGGACTCCGTAAGGGAGGCACTGTTCCACGTAGTGTCGATAGGCACAAGCACCGGCTTCATATCGTCAAACTTCATGCAATGGATACCCGCCACGTGGATTGTGCTCCTGATACTTATGTTTGTAGGGGCTTGCGCAGGTTCCACAAGCGGAGGCTTCAAGATGATAAGGGTCGTGGCCTTCCTGAAGATAACCATAAACGAATTCAAATACATACTCCACCCCAATGCCGTTATTCCAATACGCATCAACAGGCAGACAATGAACTATTCAATGGAGCACACGCTGATAGCGTTCGCCACGCTCTACATCCTGTCGCTCATAATCGGCATTCTTGCGTTCAGCATGATGGGTGTTCCGCTCATGGACGCGGTGGGGATTTCAATCACATCACTCGGAAACTCCGGACCCGACATAGGGCGTGCATACGGAATGCTCAGCTCGTGGAGCGGCATTCCCATGGCGGCAAAGTGGCTAAGCTCGCTCATGATGCTGATGGGGCGACTTGAACTGTTCTCCATTATCATACTTCTCACGCCGAGGTTCTGGAAAGACTATTAAAGAAAATGCTTATGTATCCTAAAACCGAAATACCTTCCGACAACGGACACATCGCTCCGATAAAGTTCACCCCCCTCTACAAGCGCAAACTGTGGGGAGGCGACAAAATCCTGCCTTTCAAGGGGCTTCCCGCCACCCAAGACCATATTGGCGAAAGCTGGGAGATTTCCGGCGTGAAAGGCGACGAGACAACCGTGAGCGGAGGTCCGTTTGACGGAATGCCTGTGTCGGAACTGACGAACCTGCTCAAAGGCCGCCTTGTGGGGAAAAGGAACTACGAGGCGTTCGGCAGCGAGTTCCCGATACTCGTAAAGTTCATTGACGCTTCAAAAGACCTCAGCGTACAGGTCCACCCCAACGACACCATGGCGCAAAGGCACGGCTTCCCAAACGGCAAGACCGAAATGTGGTATGTTGTGTCAACAAACCACAAGGCCCACATTATATGCGGGTTTGAAAAAAGCCTTTCCCCGGCGGAATACAAAAAGGCCGTTGAGGACAACACGCTGCTGGGAATGCTGCAAGACCACGAGGCGCACACCGGCGACTGTTTCTTCATCCCCGCCGGAAGGGTTCACAGCATTGGCAGCGGCACGTTCCTCATAGAAATACAGCAGACGAGCGACCTCACCTACCGCATATACGACTACAATCGCCGCGATGAGAACGGAAAACTGCGCGAACTGCACACCGACCTCGCGGCAGAAGCCATTAACTTCAAGGTGGAAAGCAACTACCGCACGCAATACGCGCCACAGGACGACGCGCCCGTGCAGCTAATAGACAGCAATGTGTTCAAGACAAGGATATACAGCCTTACAAAAGAATACGATGCCGACTATTCCGGCACAGACAGCTTCGTTATTTATGTGGCGTTTGCCGGGAGCGCAACGCTCACTGACGAATGGGGCAATAGCGCAAGCCTGCGCAAAGGCGAAAGCATACTGATACCGGCAGAAACAAACAGAATAAAAATCACCCCGCAGGAGGAGAACTTCAAATTCCTCGAAACATACCTATAACACCGCCCATACAACAAATACATACCCCAAAAAACTACGCTTATGAAAAAGTCTTTGTCATTTACATTCCTTGCCATTGCGGCAATAGCACTGTCGGCAACCGGTTTTATTTCGTGCAGAAACTCCGGCGGCCCTCTTGCAACCGACAGCATCAGCCTGTCCCTCAACTCCGACACGCTCGCCATTGCAAACATAAAGATAGACTATCCAAACGACGGCGGCAAAACCATACTTGATTCCGCGCGCGCGTATATATGTAATGTGTTGGGCACGCACTTCATTGACGTTGACGAAAACGGCAAACCCTACAAGGCCAACGTAACCTTCAGCGGCGACAAGGAAGACGGCAAGGCCGTTGCCGAGTTCTACGGCAAGGAGTTCCAGAAGGAAATCTCCGAAATGCGCAAGGCCGACACCATGCTCCCCTCCACAATCGGCTACGTACACGATGTGGCAATCAGAAAGGTGTGCGATGCCGAAACGTTCGTAACATTCCTGACAACCGACTACTGCTTCCTTGGCGGGGCACACGGAAGCGAGACCGTCTCCGGCGCATCCCTGTCGAAAGACGGCGGACACCTCATAGCCTACCCTGTTGACACCACAAAAACAGCCGAACTCCAGCCGCTGCTGCGCAAGGGTCTGCTCGGCTATTTCTCAAAACAGGACAACAGCATCAACGAAAAAAACCTCACGGACTTCCTTTTCATTGAGCACGACACAATCCCCATGCCCTCGGCAAGCCCCTATTTCATGCCAAACGGCATTGTGTTCGTTTACCAGCAATACGAAATAGCCCCATACACGGCAGGGCATCCCACCTTTACGGTTTCCTACAAGGAAATCGCCCCCTACCTAACCAAAGAGGCGTTTGCCATTGCAGAGCCGTTCCTGAAAAAATAAGCGCAACTGTCAAAAACAAAATACAAAGCCATGAACCCCAAAAGAATAGCAACCGCACTTTTGGCGCTCTCACTTTCCGCCGCCGCAATGGCGCAGGACAAGGTGAAAATATCAGTCGTACCGCCCCAAAACGGCACAATAAGCGTGTCGCCCCAGCTTCCGCCCGACAGCATGGTTGAGCGCGGAAGCAAACTCACCATACGCGCCGCAGCGGCAAAGGGCTATATGCTTGACGGAATATTCGCCGCCGCAATTGCGCCCTACAAATACTACAACGAATGCTGCGCCCCCGAAAGTCTGCTCGTTGCCGACAAAGGCATGGAGGTGGGTGCGTCGTTCCTGCCGCAAAAAACTTTCTCCAAAATAAGGATAACGAACAATGTAGCCTATTCCCGACCTGGAAACAAGGTTCTTAAATACGACGTGTTCGCCCCAAGGAAAGCGAAAAAGCTTCCGTGCGTGGTGATAATACACGGAGGCGGCTGGGGTTCGAACACCGAGGACATCATGCGCGGCATGGGCAGGGAGCTTGCCATGACAGGCAAGTATGTGGTGTTCAGCATAGACTACAGGTTTCTCGGCAACGGCGACGGGCCTGGCGTTCCCGTGGATATGTACCAAATCATAGAAGACGTTTACGGAGCGATAGCCCACATCATGGAACACGCCGCCGAGTATGGCGGAGACGCGACAAGGCTGTTCGTAACCGGCGACAGCGCGGGCGGACACCTGTCGGCCTCGGCGATAAACTTCGCCGGCTTCATCGGCGACGGCGGTTTCGGGCGCACACCCGGAGTGTTCGAGTTCAAGCCCACATACATTCCCAAGGGCAAGACCACGGCACAGGTGCGCGAAGAGATGTGCAAGTCGCTGCTCGGGGCAGTGCCCACCTATCCCGTGCTCACCGAGAATGTGTTCAAAATGTTCTACAACGGTGAAACCGAAAAATCCCGCCACGTTACGCCGATATACTTCATACCCAAGGCTACGGAGCGCAAAGTGCCGCAACTCATAATACGCGGCACGCAGGACGGACTCATAAAGGACGCGGATATGCAGGAATACTGCAAGGCCATGACCGAAGCCGGGCAGGATGTGAAATACCTGCAAGTGGGCAGAATAGGACACGCGTTCTTCGACTGGCGGCACGACCCGCGCTCGCAGGAGACATTCGACCGCTATGCCCGACCGCAAATAAAGATTATGACCGACTTTTTCGACGACATACTTTCAAGGAAACGCTGACACCCGCGACTTTTGGGGCGGATGCCGTTATTCTTCAGTAATCAATTGATTTACAAAGAATTGTCCAAATTTCGGTTTAGCTGTATAACTTCCTGTTTTTCACAGGTTTGTAATCGGCGAAAAAAGGTCTGATATAATTTAAATTATGTCTGATGTAGTTTTTCCTACATCAGACATAGTTTTTTCCATGTCAAATATAATTTTTACGACTTGGGGGTTGCGCCATTTGTAGGGGCGTATTGCATACGCCCTGTATGCCACCGCGTAAACCGCACTGCAAATCACCGCCACAACATCGCGAAACCGCGCAATTCAGGGCGTATGCCATACGCCCCTACGGAGGCGCAAATTATTGAATGATTGACTGTGGCATATTTGTGCGGCGTATTGCATTCGCCCAGTACACCACCGCATGAACCGTACCGCAAACCACTACCGCAACATTGCAAATCCACGCAATTCGGGCGTATGCCATACGCCCCTACAAGCGGTGCAAACCATTTATTAACTGTTTATTATGTATTCGTCTGGGCGCAAATTGTTGATTATTCCTGCACCGTGGTTATTTCCTCATGTTCCGTGCGCTCCTTGCGCGTCATCTTTCTTACAACCTCGCTGTAGCTGTGGCGCACAAGCCCCTGCACGAACGCATCGTCCAAACGCCCCATGAGGTTCACCTGATTCCAATATTTCTTGTTCATGTGCCACGCCCCCTCTATCTCGGTATGCTCGTCGCGCAGTTCAAGGGCGTATTCGGGACTGCACTTTAGCGACACCCATTCGGGGTGTTCAAGGTCAATCATGGCGAATATCTTGCCGAGCACGCGGAAAACAAGCGTTGTCTCGTCGAAAGGGAAATCCTCCGTTGCCAGCGGCAGCGAAAGGCAGTAGTCCCTGATTGTCTCTATGTTCATAGCGCACCAGTTTACTGTTACGTCCGCAAAGTTATCACTTTCCTTGCAAAAACCACGACTGACACCGTAGCGGGTGGCATGGAATTTGTTTCCTCACATTTGTATAACATCAAAAACATAACGCTATGCTCAACAAAAAAATCGAAGAGGCTCTCAACGCCCAGATTAACGCCGAAATGTGGTCGGCATACCTCTACCTGTCAATGGCGGCCCACTGCCACGCCAACGGCAACCCCGGAATGGGCAACTGGTTCGAGGTGCAGTTTCAGGAGGAGCAGGACCATGCGAAAATCCTGTTCAACTACATAATACAGCGTGGCGGACACGTGGAGCTGAAAGCCATCGATGCAGTGCCGACTACATGGAAGTCGCCGCTCGATGTGTTTGAAAGCACACTGGCCCACGAGCAGAAGGTAACGGAATTGATAAACAATCTTTTCGCCCTCACCACGGCTGAAAACGACTACGCCACGCAAAGTATGCTCAAATGGTTTGTTGACGAGCAGGTGGAGGAAGAGGAAAACGCCCAGAACATAATCGACAACCTGAAGATGATAAAGGACAACGGTTACGGGCTTTATATGCTCGACAAGGAACTCGCCGCTCGCACATACACGCAAGCTGCGCCCCTTGCAACAAAAGCCTAAGCTCCCACACACGCATAACGAATGCAGGACTTGCACCGCCAATATGGTGCAAGTCCTGTTTTTTCTTGCCGCGCCGGGCAATAATTCGCCGCCGCCGGGGTTAATAATATAGTTTATCATGAAAGTATCCATAATAACAGCCACCTTCAACAGTGCCGGCACAATAGCCGACACACTCGAGTCCGTCCTCGCCCAAACCTACAGCGACATAGAATACATCGTGGTTGACGGAGACTCAAGCGACAACACCGTGGAAATAGTGAACAGCTACGCGCCGAAGTTCGGCGGGCGCATGAGGATAGTGAGCGAGAGGGACAACGGGATATACGACGCCATGAACAAGGGCATACGCATGGCAACAGGCGACATTGTGGGCATTCTCAATTCGGACGACTACTTCACCTCCGCCGACGTGGTTGAGAAAATGGTGAATGCGTTCCCGCCCGAAGCCGACGCTGTTTACGGCGACGTGCATTTCATACGCGACAAACGCCCCGGCGTGGTTGTGAGATACTACAGCTCGCGCCTGTTCCGCAAGTTCATGCTGCGCTTCGGCTTCATGCCCGCCCACCCGTCGCTCTACGTGCGCCGAGAAGTGTTTGCCCGCGTGGGACTTTACAAGACCGACTACAAAATCGGCTCCGACTTTGAAATGGTAGTGAGGATGTTCCACACGTTCGGCATTGCCACGCACTACATACCGCTCGACTTCGTAACAATGAGGATGGGCGGCGCAAGCACACGCAACATAGCCAGCCGCGCAACGCTGCTGAAGGAGGACACAAGGGCGTGCAGGGAAAACGGCATACACACAAACCGCTGCGTGATGTCGTGCAAATACATCTTCAAGCTCATGGAATACCGCCCGGGCGTGTTCCTGAGATAACCATTGCGAATACCCTGTAAAACAACAATAAGCATTTGCAAAAACCCTCTGTTCCGGGCTATTTTGCATTAAAATGCAGGGCAAAAAAGAAAAACCGCCGTTATTTCAACATTTTACCAAGGCTTTACGGGAATAAATTGCTAAATTTGTGCGTTTTTACGGACATAGGAATTTTCAGACGCAAGAAGAAAACAATAAAAGACGATTTTTAGATGAATGTTATCAAGAAAACTGTTTCGCTTCCCGACGGACGGGAGATAAGCATCGAAACAGGCAAACTGGCGAAGCAGGCCGACGGCGCGGTGATGCTCAGCATGGGCGGCACAATGCTCCTCGCAACGGTATGCGCCGCGCAAGATGCAGTGCCGGGCACAGACTTCATGCCCTTGCAGTGCGATTACAGGGAACGCTACTCAGCGGCAGGACGCTTCCCCGGAGGGTTCACCAAACGCGAGGGACGCCCCTCCGACTACGAGATTCTTACGAGCCGCCTCGTTGACCGTGCGCTCCGCCCGCTGTTCCCCTCGAACTATCATGCCGAAGTTTACGTAAACATAATGCTCTTCTCCGCCGACGGAGTGGACATTCCCGATGCACTTGCAGGCTTCGCCGCATCGGCTGCGCTCGCCTGCTCCGACATACCCTTTGAAGCTCCGATTTCAGAGGTCCGCGTGGCACGCATAAACGGCGAATACGTGATAGACCCCACATTCGAGCAAATGAAGAACGCCGACATGGACATCATGGTGGGAGCAACCGAAGAGAACATCATGATGGTGGAAGGCGAAATGGACGAAGTTTCCGAGCAGGACCTCATCGGCGCGCTCAAGGCCGCACACGAGGCTATCAAGCCCATGTGCCGCTTGCAGAAAGAGCTTGCCAAGGAACTCGGCACCGACGTTAAGCGCGAATACTGCCACGAGGACAACGACGAGGAACTGCGCGAAGAGGTGCGCAAGGCTTGCTACGACAAGGCATACCAGATTACGCTTGAAGGAAACCGCGACAAGCACGCACGCGAAGACGCATTCTCGCAAATACGCGAGGACTTCAAGGAAGCATATGCGGCTGCGCACACCGACTTGGGCGAGGATGAGCTTGAAGAAAAGAACGCGCTTATCGACCGATACTACTACGATGTGGAGCGCGACGCTATGCGCCGTTGCGTTCTTGACGAAAAACGCCGCCTCGACGGTCGCGGATATGCAGACATACGCCCCATTTGGTGCGAGGTAAGCCCGCTTCCCGCGCCTCACGGTTCGGCAATATTCACTCGCGGTGAGACACAGGCTCTCGCAACCTGCACACTCGGCACAAAGCTCGACGAGAAAATGATTGACGATGTGCTCGACCAGAGTATGCAGCGTTTCCTCCTGCACTACAACTTCCCGCCCTACTCAACAGGCGAGGCAAAGGCGCAAAGGGGCACAGGCCGCCGCGAAATAGGACACGGACACCTTGCATGGCGCGGTCTGAAGGGCCAAATACCCGCAGATTTCCCCTACACCGTGCGTGTGGTGAGCGACATACTCGAATCCAACGGCTCGTCTTCAATGGCAACCGTATGCGCAGGCTGTCTGGCGTTGATGGATGCGGGCGTTCCTTTGAAGAACCCCGTTTCGGGAATTTCAATGGGTCTCATCAAGAACCCCGGCGAGGAAAAATACGCCGTGCTTAGCGACATTCTCGGCGACGAGGACCACCTTGGCGACATGGACTTCAAGACCACAGGCACGCCCAACGGTCTCACCGCAACCCAGATGGACATAAAATGCGACGGACTTTCATACGAAATCCTTGAAAAGGCACTCATGCAGGCCAAGGACGCACGCGAACACGTTTTGGGCGAAATGCTCAAGGTTCTCGACAAGCCGCGTGCCGACTTCAAGCCGCAGGTTCCGCGCATCGAGGCGTTCGACATTCCCAAGGAATACATCGGCGCAGTGATAGGCCCGGGCGGAAAGATTATCCAGGGCATGCAGGAAGAAACCGGCGCAACCATCACCATCGAGGAAACCGACGGCGTTGGCAAGGTTCAGGTTTCCGCCCCCAACAAGGAGAGTATAGACGCAGCCGTTGCAAAAATCCGCGCTATCGTTGCAATTCCCGAAGTTGGCGAAACTTACGAGGCAAAAGTTGTGAGCATCATGCCCTACGGCTGCTTCGTGGAATTCATGCCGGGCAAGGAAGGATTGCTCCACATAAGCGAGCTTGACTGGAAACGCAACGACACCGTTGAAGACGCAGGCATACACGAGGGCGACAAGATAAGCGTAAAACTTCTCGACATAGACGCAAAGACAGGCAAGTTCCGCCTTTCCCACCGCGCACTGCTCGAAAAGCCCGAAGGCTACGAGGAACGTCCGGCACGCCGCCCGCGCCGCGAACCGAGAGGGGAACGCCGCGACGGCAACGACCGACGCGACCGTCACAACGGCCCGCGCCACGAGCGCGGAGAGCGTTTCGAGCACAGGGGCAACGAAGGCGCAGAACCTCAAAACAACGAAACGCAGGAGTAAAAGTTCCGGCAAACATACAGGTGGGGGCATAATTTAGAAACTTAGCCTCCGCGAAGCGAACCAAACCGCAGCCCTGGCAAAAATGCCAAGACTGCGGTTTTTTGTTTCCGATTGTCATAATGCGGCGGATGCTTATTTTCTTTTAACTCATTGGTTTACAAACGATTGTTCCTACTTTATGAATTTCACGTAAGCAATTGTTTTCCAACGCATTGCAAGGCGCGAAAAAAAGGTCCGATGTAGTTTGAATTATGTCTGATATAATTTTTCCTACATAGGACGTAGTTTTTTCTATGTCCTATGTAGTTTTCGGGGCATTTGGAAAAAGACAACCGTTTTGCTTTTGCGGGAATTATATGAACGGTGTATGTTGGTTGTTGATTGCATACGGTATATATGTAGGGGCGTATTGCATACGCCCTTTACTCCACCGCATGAAACGCTTCGCAAACCGCCATTGCGACACGGCAAATCCGCGCAATTTAGGGCGTATGCAATACGCCCCTACAAGCGGTACATTTTTCTGATTGATTACCATTTATACGATTATCGCTCATGCATATCTTTCCTGACGCCACCGCATAAACTGCATCGCAAACCGCCATTGCGACACGGCAAATCCGCGCAATTCAGGGCGTATGCAATACGCCCCTACAAGCGGTGCAATTTTCTGATTAATTACCATTTATACGATTATCGCTCATGCATATCTTTCCTGTACACCACCGTATGAACCACATCGCAAACCACCACCGCCACATTGCAAATTCGCGCAATTCAGGGCGTATGCAATACGTCCCTACAAGCGGTGCAATTTATTAATTAATCGCTGTTTATGCGCTTTGGCAATACAATTTTCCACAGCTCTGCACATCGTCATTACAACCTGCCTTTCTCGGCATTTCCCGCGCCTGTACCCTTATACTTGCTTCCTGCGGTATTGAAACGATAGCTCACCGTCAGCTTCACGGCTTGCGAGTCGCTGTAATTCCATTTGTTGAGGAGCATACTTGTGCCGTAAGTGAACATTGAGTTGCGGGCTGTGCGGAATATGTCCGTAGCTTGCAGTTGGAACGTCCAACGGTCCAGTTTCTTCACAACCCCAAAATTCAATTGCCAGCTCGGCTTCAGCGTTGCTATGGTAATGTCGCCGTATGTGTTTCCCGAAATGTCCAAAGACAGAATGTAGTCATTCGGCAGGGAAAACGAGTTGTACCAACTTGCAAACAACAGAGGATTGTTCAGCTTCAGGGTTGCGCCGTTGTGCATCATCTTGAAATCCTGCCCCATCAAAGTCAAGGACAACCGTGGCGACCACAGTCCGAACTTCGGGGTTAACGACAGCGTTGCCGTGTATTTGTTAAGATGCGGTTTGTTGACATTGTTGAAAATGTTCAGCGGCCTGTCCCCGCCGGGCTGCAAATCAATCCGGTTGACTATGGCATCGTCAATATGCTGACAGCTTACGCCAAAGTAAATCCAACGCCAAACGCCCGTCATTGTGATGTCGTGGATAATCTCCGGCTGAAGCTGTGGATTTCCTTTCTCATAAGTAAAGGCATCATCGTACTGCATATTGCTGCTCAGCTCGTGGTAAGAGGGACGACGCGTCTTCATCGCATAGTCCACCGACAGTTTCGCCTTTCCTATGGGGAACGATATGCCGGCGTTCGGGAACAGCTTGTCATACTTTCGGCTTTGCCCTACCATCCACACCTCGTGCTCGTAATAATCCGAAGTGGTGTGTTCATACCTAAGTCCCGCCCCCAAGTCAGCCTTTCCCAAGGAAATGTCGTAAGACATGAACCCTGCATATTTGCCCTCCTTTATATGGTCGTCGGTTGAGGCGATGATTTGTTCCTCGTTGTCGTATGTTTGCTTGCGGTTTGTGAAGATAAATTCGCCTCCCGCCTCCACCTTGCCCTTGCCCACAGGATGCGAAAACACAAGCTTGGAGGCGAACATCAGATTGTCAGCCTTGTTCACGCTATTTACGCGGCTTTCCCCCGAAAGGCTGCTTAATTCCTTTATATTTTGGACAGCCTTGTCCTGACGCACAACCAAATCATTGTCGAAAGCTATGCTCCACTTGCCGGCCTCACCCCTGTAATAGGCATTTACATAGTGGGCTGGGGCGCGGCGACCGTTCCATTTAAGGTCGTAGCGTATATTCTCCTGCTCCACGCCGTTTTTCGCCACGGTCTGCAACGTCGGCCAGGCGGAGGTGCTGTTCGGCATAAAGCTCGCGTTATATTTTGCTCCTATTGAATGGTGTTCATTGAGCGCATAGTTGAAACCGATGTTTGAGGATATTGAAGCCATACTCTTCGGGAATAT
Source organism: Oscillospiraceae bacterium (assembly GCA_963603805.1). GTDB lineage: Bacteria > Bacteroidota > Bacteroidia > Bacteroidales > Bacteroidaceae > UBA6398. The sequence goes on along the minus strand of CAVCON010000017.1, from coordinate 901 downwards.
GCCTATGTCGCTATGCAGCTGCCACACGTCGCCGTCCTTCCAAACAGTTTTGTTGTCTTTCTGATGCTGATACCGTTGCGTCAAATCGTAATACAGTCCGCCAAACACGTCCAAGCCACCCTTGCGCCAATTCAAGCTGCCCCCTTCCGACAAGGAAATGGAATGCCCTTGGCGCAACATGGAAGTAAAGTCCCCACTCAAACCGTCGCCCTGCTTCCTTGCGGTTCTGACCGTAATCACCGCCCTTGTTGTGGCATCGTATTTGGCACCGGGATTATTGTCCAAAACCACCGAGGATATGTCCTTGGAACTTATTCTTTCCAGTTCGGTGTTGTCGGTAAGTTTCCTTCCGTTGACATAAATCAGTGCGTCGCCCTTGCCATAAACGCTGAACTTGCCGTCGCCGCCATACACGCCCGGCACTTGTGCAAGCACATCGTTCGCCGTGCCCGCCTCGCTCAAAGGCGTACCCTTGACTTGGGTTACGAGCCCGTCGCTTGTCATCTCAAAAGTTTTGCGCTGCCCTTTCACAACAACCTTTGACAGGTTCACTGTGTCCGCATTCAGGACTATTTCTCCTATTTCACCCGCGTTGCAAACGCCATAAGCCGTTTTATAGCCCACGCAGCTCACCCTCACAATGGCTTTCCCCGCCTCGCAAGGTATCACGAAACTGCCGTTCTCATTAGTTACGCCGCCTGTGATGAACGTGGAGTCGCCGACACTCAACAAGGCGACATTGGCATACTCAATCGGGCGTTGGTGCGAGCCAACCACGCGCCCAATCATCTTGGAGGAGGTTTTCTGGGTGCATTCCACAACGATTACATTGTCCATCTGCGTCATCCTTATGGGATAAAAGCCTATCAACTGCTGTATTGCATCCGGCACACTCATGTTG
>CAVCON010000016.1:16592-20952 GCA_963603805.1 Oscillospiraceae bacterium | reverse complement strand
GTGTTGTTTATTGATTGCAACGGTATATATGTAGGGGCGTATTGCATACGCCCTGTATGCCACCGCACGAACCGCACCGTAAACCGCCGCCGCAACATCGCAAACCCGCGCAATCCGGGCGTATGCAATACGCCCCTACAATTGGCGCAAATTATTTATTAATTGTTGTTTACATGATTATTGCTTGTATTGTATACGCCCTGTATGCTACCGCACAAGCCGCACCGCAAACCATCGCTATGACATTGCAAACCCGCGCAATTCAGGGCGTATGGCATACGCCCCACGGCTGTACAAATCATTTATTAATTGTTGCTTGCACGATTGTTGTGCGTTTGCAAAAAACGCGCCCCTTTCGTCGTTGCGGCGTAAGGGGCGCGTTGTCTTTATGGTTATTCCGAGGCTATGCGCAGAAGAACAGTATGAGTATCTGTGCCGTCAAAATCCTGAGAAACATCGTCAGCGGATATACCGTTGAGTAGCCTATTGCCGGTGCATCGTTTCCTGCCGTTGCGTTGGCAAAGGCAAGTGCGGGAGGGTCGGTTGTCGCGCCCGATATGACGCCAGCCAATACGAAATAGTTGATTTTGTATTTAATTCTCGCTATAAGCCCTATAATGAGAATGGGAATGACCGTTATCAGGAACCCCGTCCATACGTATTCCACTCCGTCTCCGGCCACCACAGTCTGCCAGAATCCTGCGCCCGACTTGATGCCGACAGCCGCGAGGAACAGCACAAGTCCCACCTCGCGCAGCAGGAGGTTTGCGCTTGTTGTGGTGTATGAAACGATGTGCACCTTGTAGCCCACGCTGCCTATGAGTATGGCTACGATGAGCGGGCCACCGGCGAGACCGAGACGCACGGGGGCGGGCATTCCGGGCAGGGCTATTGGCAGGCTGCCGAGCACCACGCCAAGGAGTATTCCGATGAACAGCGCGCCCACGTTGGGGTGGTCAAGGCGTTTTACCGAGTTGCCGAGGCGGTCGGACACCTGGCGCACCGCGTCTTGCGGACCGACAACGTTAACGCGGTCGCCTATTTGCAGACGCAGGCCGTTGTTGGCGAAAAATTCGAGACCCGAACGTGTTACGCGGGTTATGTTCACGCCGAAGAGCATATTGAAGTTCAGCTGTCCGAGGGTTTTTCCGTTCACCTCGTTGCGCGTTACCACAACGCGGCGCGAAACCACAGGCTCGTCCTTCGGCTCCCAGTCAACCTCGACCTCGTTGCCTATGAACGCCTCAATTGCCTCTGCATCTTCCTCTGCGCAAACAATGTTGAGCTTGTCGCCGTCTTGCAGCATGATGTTGCGATCGGGGATTATGAACTCGTTGCCGCGCAGTATGGTGGTGCATACAAGGTTGCGGCCGAGGAAGTCGCGCACCTTTTCCATGTTTTTGCCCACCAGCGCGTGGTTGGTTACGAGCAGCGACATGGAGTGGGGCTTGGTGTTGGTGTTGTCGTTGTTTTCGTGTTCAAAGTTCTCGTTCTCCTTCTTCATGTTCACGTGGCACAAATACCGAAGCATTACTGTTGCCCCAATAATGCCGAGCACGCCGAGCGGATAGGCGCAGGCGTAACCGTTGGCAATCTGGGGTATCGCGCCGTGGAAGGATGTGGAGAGAGCCTCGTTTGCCGCACCGAGACCGGGAGTGTTGGTAACAGCCCCGAAAAGCACGCCCACCATCATCGGCAGGTTGTTGGGGTCGCTCGTGTCGAAGCACAGGTAGTAGAGCGCAAGCATCACCGCCACGCTGAGCACCACAAGCCCTATCGCGAGCATATTAAGGGTAAGTCCGCCTTTTTTGAAACTCTCGAAGAAAGAGGGGCCGACTTGCAGTCCCACGCAATACACAAAGAGCATAAGACCGAAGTTCTGCATGAAGTCGAGCACCTCGACGGGACAGGCGTATGCGCTTTCCGGCACGAGGGTCTTGTAAATGTGTCCCACGAGAATGCCGGAGAAAAGCACGAACGCCACGCCGAGAGAAATGCCGCCCACCTTGATTTTCCCGAGCATCACGCCCGCAGCAATCACAATTGCGAATACAATTATGATATGGGCAACGGAACTTGTGTCGGTAAACAAGTTATAAAACCATTCCATTTTCAGATTATTTATTTTTATTTTTGACGTGCAAAGGTACGCAAAATAGCACAACTGCACGGCGGGGCGAATAGCCTTTTTATAAATATTCCGTGTTTGCGGCGCGTTTCGCGTTGTGGCGTGGAGGGCGTTATTCCTGCCTTTGCGTTATCACCGTAAGGCTGTTTGCTGGGACTGTATGGCTTACCGTTTGCCCTTTGCCTTTTTGCGCAACTGCGGTTGCCGTGCCTTCCGCCTTTATCATGCTGTCGTCTTGCGGAAGTCTGCCTTTTGCGTATGTGTAAATGCTGAACAGCTTGCGCTTATTGGCAGCGGGGTTGCCGATGACGCATTGGCGGTTGTCTTTTCCTGGGTTGGCGATGATGTATGTCCATTCGCCTTTGCGGCTTTTAAGGGCAAGTGCGGAAATTCCCGCGTCTTGCGCCATGAGTGTGGCAAACACCCTGTCGCCCCTGCGTATGAAGCGGCTCAATAGTCCGTATGCGTAGTATTGCGGGCGCGGCTCATAGTCGTTTTTCATATTGACGTATGCCGTGTCTTGGGCGTATGAACTTTTTACGTATTTCCAAAGTCCCAGTTGCTGCATCTGTCCGTATTGTCTGCATTGCGCCTCGCTGCGGCTGTAGTATTGGTCGAGCAACGCCCAATAGCTAAGTCCGGCAGCTCCTGCGTTGATGCAGTTTATGGCAATGCGCCCGAGCAGAATGCCGCGCTCAAAGCGATTTATGTCCTTTTGGCGCGTTGCACCTACGGTTTGGTTGCTCCCGAACTCGCCTATCATGTGTGGCTTTCCGCCAGAGAGCCTTACGTTTTCGCGCTCCCAGTTGTAAATGGTGCTGTCGGGGGTGTCGTAGCCGAATATGTAGGTGTGGCTGTTGAAGAAGTCAGCTTCTTCTGTCAGGTTTTGCGTGCATTCTTTCAGGAAGGAGTGCGTCCCTGTGCCGCCGTCGGAGTTGTCGCTCAGGTTAAGGCGTATCTTTTTGCGCAGTCCGTCTTTTTCAAGCCGCTTTTGCAGCACGCGGCACATATCAATGTATTTCCTGGCGTTGGGCGTGGAGGTCGGAAGCCATGCCCAGTCTGGTTCGTTTACCGGCGTGAACGCCTCAATGCTGTTGTATTTCCTCTCGACAACAAGATACCTTATGCAACGGCTGATGTTTTCCGCCCATTCTTCATAGCGGCTCGGCCCGAATACCCAGCCGTCTCCCTTTTCAGGGAGCATGAATGTGCCGGGTCTCACGCCCCAAAACACAAGTGTCGCCTTTATTCCGCTGCTTTGGCAGTACGTAAGCAGTTTTTCGAGCGCGGCAAATTCGGGAGTGTTGAAATTAAAACCGCTTTCGTTTGTTTCGTTGGGGTCGCCGTTGTCGTTTTCCAGCTCATACCATGACGGAAGAACCATGATGCGCAGCCTTTGAATTTTCAGCAGCGAAATTCGCCTTAAAACCACGTTTCCCCAGTCTTCGGGCTTTATGCCGGGAGTTACGCCGAGGTTTTGCGTGAGAAAATGCGGGTCGTATTCCGCCGACATTCCCTCAAGCGGGCGTGGAAGTGGCTTGCCGACCGTTATGTTTACGCTTTGCGCCCGCGTTTCATGCGTTGCGGTGCAGCCCAAGAGGACTGCCAGTACATATATAATATGGCGTAGGGGAAAAGAGAGCGTTTTCATGTTTGCGGCTTATTGCGTGCGGTGTCCCGCTGTTGTTGCGGAAAGTTTGGCGGCGCAAAGGTGCGGGCGTTGGTGCGTCCACGTCTTGCGCCGTCAGATTGTTTTGCGTTTGGTTTCCTTTCAGGCTTCGCCGTTGATGTGCCTGCCAATTTGCGCGGGCGTTCCGGGGAAGCGTATCTCGCCGAATGCCTGTTCGTATCTCTGCACATTATTTTGCAGGGCGAACAGCAGACGTTTGGCGTGCTCTGGAGCCATGACCACACGCGACTTTACCGGGGCTTTCGCCGTTTGGGGCATTACGCGGATGAAGTCCAGGATGAATTCCGCACTCGAGTGGGTTATTACTGCAAGGTTTGAGTAAACGCCCTCCATGAGTTCGGTGGGCACATTGATTTCAAGTTTGTTCTGGTCGTTTTGGTTTTCTGCCATGACGTTATTCTTTTATGTTTAGTTTGTATATGCAACGCAAAGTTAGCGAAACCGCAGCAAAAACCGCGTGTGTGCCGTGTTTTTATTGCCGCAGCGGCGGTGCGGAGGCTGCGTTTCGGGCGGAGATGCGCCGTTTCTTTGCAAAGCTAAAC
>CAVCON010000016.1:0-16526 GCA_963603805.1 Oscillospiraceae bacterium | reverse complement strand
GCTAAACTTCCAAAGTGAAACTTGGCAACATTGATTTTACGCCGTCGGACGGTGGAAAATTGGAAAAAAGTTCTTGAAAAGATTGTCTGTATCAAAAAAAATCATAATTTTGCAGCACGAAATTTTTATGTTATAAATTAAATGACAATGAAAAAGTTATTTACTATTCTCGCTGTTTGCGCGGCAATGGTCTCCGCAAACGCACAGTCGGTTAAGGGCAACAAGTTTGGCGACAACTGGACTCTCGGTATCGCCGGCGGCGTTATAACCCCGACAACCAACCATGCATTCTTCGGAAGCATGCGCCCCACAATCACACTTGAGGCTTCAAAGTGGTTCACCCCGGTTTACGCGCTCGCAGTGCAGGGTCAGACCGGCATCAACTACGACAAGATAGGCTCGATGTTCCCCGCTTCGGAGTTCGGCAAGAGCAAGACGGCGTTCGATGCAGCACAGGTAATGCTTCTCAACAAGTTCAACCTTTCCAACCTCTTCGGCGGCTACAAAGGCGAACCCCGCCTGTTCGAGCTTGAGGCTTACTTCGGTGCAGGCTACACCCACTTCTATATGAACGGCGGCAATGGCAACGGTATAGACGGCTTCAGTTCAAAGACAGGTTTGAACTTCAACTTCAACCTTGGTGCAGACAAGGCTTGGCAGCTTAACATCAAGCCCGCTATCACATGGATGCTTGATGCTAACAAGTATGTTCACCCCATGAACTACAATGTGAACCATTCCGCAGTTGAACTTACAGCCGGCGTAACCTACAAGTTCGCTACAAGCAACGGCACACACAATTTCGCATTGGTAAAGGAATACGATCAGGCAGAGGTTGACGGTCTCAACTCGAAGATCAACGCGCTTCGCGGACAGGTTGACGGCTTGAACAACGAGGTGAACAATCTCAAGAACGAGAACGCAAAACTTCAGAGCGAACTCAACGAGTGCAAGAACCGCAAGCCCCAGACCGTGGTGAACAACGTAATCAACCGCGACCTCGAAAGCTACATCACCTTTGCACAGGGCAAGAGCGTGGTTGAGCGTTCGCAGATGCCAAACGTTGAGCGCGTGGCTACATACATGAAGAATCATGCAGATTCCAAGGTTGTAATCAAGGGCTACGCTTCGCCCGAAGGCAGCGCAGAAATCAACGCAAAACTTTCTAAGAACCGCGCAGAGGCTGTGAAGAACGTGCTCGTTAAGAAGTACGGCATAAAGGCAAGCCGCATTCAGGCGGAGGGCCAGGGCGTAGGCAATATGTTCAAGGAGCCGGACTGGAACCGCGTGAGCATTTGCACGCTCGACAAGTAATATTGCAGCAAACATTTTTGAATAAACCGCGAGGGGCGTTTCCGTTGGGGAACGCCCCTTTTTTGTAATAAACCCGCTGATGCCGCGTTGTTTATATACAGACAAACAAATAGGCAAACCGATATGGCAAAGTTTGAAAAGGGAAAAGTGTTCAGTGCCGGCGCACAGGTGGACTATGCCGACGGCAGTGTGGTGAGCAGGGAGCTGATACACAGCAATGCGGGAAGCGTTACGCTTTTCAGTTTTGACGCAGGGCAGGGACTGTCGGAGCATACAGCCCCGTTTGATGCGCTGTTGCAGGTTGTGGACGGTGAGATGCAGCTTACGGTGGAAGGGACGGACCACATTATAAAGTCTGGCGAAAGTTTCATAATCCCCTGTGGCGCACGCCACTCCGTAATGGCGCAGAAACGGTTCAAGATGATGATAACGATGATTCGCGGCTGAACGCCCGCCTGTGGCAAAGGCGCTTTTGCAATGTTGTTGCGCTGCGCATCATGCGGCGGCGTATATGGCGAGTGCCATACGCCCCATAAATGCGCAATATACAATCAGCCAGTGAATTGCGCCTCCGTAGGGGCGTATTGCATACGCCCTGAAATGCGCGGATTTTCGATGTTGCGACAGTGGTTTGCGATGCGGTTCATGCGATAGTGTACAGGGCGTATGCAATACGTCCATACATATGTACCGTATGCTATCAAAAGCAACATACATCGTTAATATAATTACCGCAAAACCACAATCGCCTGTCATTTTCAAAAATCCCCAAAAACTACATAGGATGTAGGAAAAACTACATAGGACATAGAAAAAATTATATCTGATATAATTTAAACTACATCAGACCTTTTTTTCGCCACTTGCAACGTGCTGTAAAACAAAAGGTTATGAGTTATTACTAATACAGGGGTTATTTGTTGATTATCAACGGTTTAACTGTTTTCCCGAATTTGGGCGTTTTTCGTTCCGGCTCACACTGTCTGTATGGTTTTTCCGCTGCGTTTTAGCGGGACGGCGTTTTTAAGGTGTGTGTCTAATTCTTCGGCGGGGACGATTGAAACTTTTGGACTGCGGTATCTTGGAAATTTTGCGAAAAACGGGTCGTGGGAGGCGTACCACTTTGCGCCGCACACATCGGGAGATGTTGCAAAACTGTCCCACATTTCGAAAATCCTCGTCCTTGCCACGGCGGCAACGCCGGTCTTGCCGTTTGCCAGGCTCACGGCGCAGAAAAGCGTGAGGCGGCTTTGTTCCGTGCCTGCGGGTTCGGACGGCTGCGCATGGTGTGCAGAGACGGTTATTTTGCGGTTGAACTTGCGGTTGATGCCGTCCATAATGCTGCGGAACACTTTGCCGTGTGCCGAGGTGTCGCTCATGTGGCGCGAGTCTATATAATAATGTATCATTTCGTGAATGATTACATCGTCGAGCTGGTTTTGCGGCAGGTCGTAGCGGCGGCTTATGCAGAATGTGAAGTCGTATTTCTCTTCCTTGCCGAACAGCTTCCTGCGCCTTTTGTATCTCACCTGCCCCAGAAATGTGCGGGCGTTGCTCATGCGTATTGGCGGTACACAGAGAACGCCGCCGAAAATGGCGGCGTTGTATTCGCGGAACTTCTGCTCAACGTATGCGGCTGTGGCTATCATTGTGTGCCTCCGTTTTTCAGTTGGCAATCATTATTGCCGTGCCGTTGTAGTTCATGCGGTAGCGTTCGAGTTTGCGCCCCTTGTTGCCGCTCACGATAAGCCCGTTGTTGTTCAGGTCGTATGTCCTGTGGCAGCGGTTGCACGATGCGCGCCCGCCGTTTTCAAGTTTCATGTTTTTGGCTATATTGTCATCGCGCCAGCAGTTGGGGCAGCACAGGTCGTAGCACAAAAGAGGGTAGTCGTTTGTATCCAGGTCGGTCTGCGAGGACTTTCCCACAATGAAGCCCCCTATGCAGATAAATGTCTTGTAGGCGGCATAGGCATCGCGGTTTACCTGTTGCGAATTTTTGAGCGTGCTGAAATAATAATGGCTCGCGTCGGCTGTTATTGTGCAGAAGTCGCCGAAGGAGGTCAGGGTCTGGTTCAGCGGCGCGATGGTGTTGACGGGCGAGAGCGAGAACGAGGCGCGGTATTTCGAGAACTTCGACTCCACCGTGTCGGCATCGCACGCCGCCAGAAGCATTGCGCACGCCAAAAGTATGGGTTGCAATAGCCGTTTCATGTGCAGGGGGATTATTCGCCGAGTAGCTTTTTCACCGCCTCGTCCACGCGCTCGAAATGGAACTCGCCGAGCGTGGAGTTCATCAGGGCGGCAATCTTGTCGTTGCACAGGTTTCCGATGCTTCCCTCGTGGGTGTGGTGTATGTCCTTGTTGGGCGTGAACTTGCCCGCCTCGATTTCCAGCCCCACCTGTTTGTAGGCTTCGCGGAACGGAGTGCCGGCTATCACGCGGCGGTTCACTTCCTCTACGGAGAATATCGGGTCGTAGAGCGGGTTGTCGAGAATGTTTTCGTTCACTTCGGTGCGCTCCACGATGTATGCGGTCATGCGTATGCAGTCGAGCAGTTCGCCGAAAGCCGGCATGAACACTTCCTTGATGGTTTGCAGGTCGCGCGAGTAGCCGCATATGAGGTTGTTCATAATTGCCGTTATCTGCGAGGGCAGGGTTTGCAGCTTGTTGCATTTTGCGCGTATAAGCTCGAACACGTCGGGGTTCTTTTTGTGCGGCATTATGCTTGAGCCTGTGGTGCATTCGGCGGGCAGATGTATGAAGCCGAAGTTCTGCGAATTGAACATGCAGGCGTCGAACGCCAGCTTTGATATTGTTCCGGCTATGCTTGCAATGGCAAATGCTATGGTGCGCTCTGTTTTTCCGCGTCCCATTTGTGCGTAAATCACATTGTAGTCCATCGACTCGAAGCCGAGAAGCTTTGTGGTCATTGTGCGGTTGAGCGGGAACGACGAGCCGTATCCGGCCGCGCTGCCCAGAGGGTTGCGGTTTGCCACGCGCCATGCGGCGAGCAGCATCTGCATGTCGTCGGCAAGGCTCTCGGCATACGCCCCGAACCAAAGCCCGAAGCTGCTCGGCATGGCTATCTGGGTGTGGGTGTATCCCGGCATCAGCACGTTTTTGTACTTCTCGCTCTGCTTTTGCAGCTCGTCGAAAAGCTTTTTGCTCTCTTGCGCAATGCTGCGTATGCCAGCGCGGGAAAACAGCTTGAGGTCAACCAGCACCTGGTCGTTTCGCGAGCGTCCGCTGTGTATCTTCTTTCCCGCGTCGCCCAGTTTGCGCGTGAGCATAAGCTCCACCTGGGAGTGAACGTCCTCAACGCCTTCCTCGATGACGAACTTGCCGCTTTCGGCAAGGCGGTATATGTTTTTCAGCTCCGCAAGCAGCGTTTTGAGTTCTGTGCTTGTGAGTAGGTTGATGCTTTCGAGCATCGTGATGTGCGCCATTGAGCCGAGCACATCGTATGGGGCGAGGAAAACGTCAAGCTCGCGGTCTTTGCCCACCGTGAACTTTTCGATTTCCTTGTTCAGCTCCACGTTTTTTTGCCAGAGTTTGTTTGCCATTGTCTGCGTGGTTTATATTTTGTCGTATGGCAGGGCTGCAAGTACGCCCGCCAGCTGGTTTACGCCAGGCTCAAGATATTTGTCAACCATTCCCTTTATAAGGAAGTTCACCTCAACGCCGGTGGTAACTTTCATTTTGCAGCAGTTTTCGCCTTCGGGCAGGATTTGCACCCACACGCATGCCTTTACCGGGAGTCCTTTTGCTTCGAGCTTTATCAGTTTCGGTTCTTCGCGCTCCACGATTTCGAGTGTTGCCTTTCCCACCATCGGGGCGTTGAAGCTTGCGCTGTCGGAGGTGATTTCCATTCCGGCGAGTGTTTCTTGCATTTTTCTCACTTTCTCTTCCCCGAACTGCGAAACCATTTGGCTGCGTTTTTCCTCATCGTCAAAGATTGCCGAGAGCTTCTTCAGGTTGTTGAAATCCGACAGCACGGAATATACTTTCCTGTCGGAGTGGGCGAGGTGCTTAATCTCGCTTTCGTTTTTCTTCAGGCTCATGTACGGGAGTTATTTGCCGGTCCAGTTTGCGGGGTCTTTGCGCCACGAGTCAAGCAGCTGCATGTCGCTCTCCTTGATGTAGCCCTCGCTGATTGCGGTTTTAGCCACGGCTTCGTAGTTGGTTATTGTCGTGAGTTCCACACCGGCGTCGGCGAAAGCCTTTGCGGCAACGTCGAAACCGTATGTGTATGACGCAACCATGCCCACAACTTCGCAGCCTGCGTGGCGTATGGCCTCGACAGCCTTGAGCGAGCTTGAGCCTGTGGATATGAGGTCTTCCACAACCACCACTTTCTTTCCCTTTTCAAGGTCTCCCTCGATCAGGTTGCCAAGTCCGTGGTCTTTTGCCTTGGAGCGCACGTAAACAAAGGGAAGTCCGAGAATGTCGGCAACGAGTGCGCCTTGCGCTATTGCGCCTGTGGCAACGCCGGCCACGACTTCGGCTTCGGGATATTTCTCCGCCACGATGTGGCTCAGCTCTATTTTTACGAAAGCGCGCAGTGCGGGGTAGGAGAGTGCCTTGCGGTTGTCGCAATAAAAGGGCGATTTCCATCCCGATGCCCATGTGAACGGGTCGGACGGCTGAAGTTTTATGGCTTTTATCTTCAGAAGTTTTTCTGCGAGAATGTGATCTGTGTTAGGCATATCTGTAAATATTTTATTTGTGTTTCGTCATGAATGATAACCGTGCGGGCGGTGGAACGTCCGTGTGTAGTATATTCTGTGCGCCATTTTATATACTGGGAACGCCGCGATGAACCCGGCTATCGCGTCAACGGCGTAGTGGGCGTGGATGTAAACCGTGGCGCAGCACAGAAAGGCGTAGAACGGGAGCAGTCCGAGGAACACGCGCCTTTTCTTGTCGGCTTTCCACGCCAGTATCATAATTATCGTGCTTATGCCCACGTGGGAGCTTGGAAAGGCCGCCGTGGGGCGTTCGCCGCCTTGCTGCGCCATTTCAACGAGGTGCTGGAAAATTCCGCCGTATTGTTTTTCGGGCATCATGTCGAAATGGTTTCTGAAATACAGCCCCAAATGCGGAAAAACGCCCTCGCGTATGGTGTCAACGCCCACAGCCTGGTAATAGAACTGCGGACCGGCAACGGGCAGGAACATGAAAACAACGTAGAATATGAAAAACGAGCAGAGTATTATGAACGTGTTTTTTTCAAACAGCGTGTAACGCCTGAAGAATGTCCACACCACAAGGAAAAGTATCATGGGGTAGTATGCGAAGTATCCCATGTTGAACAGCTCGCTCCACACCTTTCCCTGCAATGTCTCGCTGAAAAGGAGGGCGGGCTGGAAGCCGAACAGGAACTGGTCGGCTTGGGCGAACACGTGGTCGAGATTGCCGAAGATGCTGCAGAACAAATAGGTTTCGGGATACCATGTGGCGAGCATTCCGAGCTGCAACGCTATGCGCAGAAAGAACGTCAGGTGGCACGGACGCTTGCGGTACAGCCACACGAGCAGTGCCATTCCCGCGGCATATCCTGCGCGGGTTATTGCCATTTCCCCAATCGAGGGTATGTATTTGAAGAACAGCGCAGCCACCACGGCGGTGAACAGGGCGTATATTATGCCGAGTTTCTCAATGCCCAGAAGTCCGGGGCGGCAGCGTTTCTTGCTTGTCAGTGAAATCATATCCAGTTGTTGTCCTTGTACCACGCAACCGTTTCCTCCACTCCGCGCCTCAGGTCATACTCAGCCCTGTAGCCGAGGTCTTTCACAGCCTCGCTTATGTCGCATTGCCAGTTGCGTTGTTTCATTATCTTGTATTTGTCGGTGTTGAGCGTCGGGGTGGTGTTTGTGATGTTCGCCGCTGTTTCCGCCACGGCGCAAACAGCCCGCAGCACCCACAGCGGGGCTTTTATGTGAACCACGTTGCCCACGCCCATCGCCTTTTGCAGCAGCAGGCTGAAAGCGCGGCTTTCATAAGTCCTGCCGTCGCTCAACATATAAGTCTTGTGAACCGCCTTGCGCGTTATGGCGGCGAATATGGCGTTCACGAGGTCTTTCACATAGACGAAAGTTATCTCCTGTGGCTTGTAGCCCACCGAGAAGTCCACGTGGTTCTTTATTGACTTTGCCATCAGGAAATAGTCTTTCTCCCTCGGACCGTAAACGCCGGTGGGGCGGAATATCACCCACGGAAAGTCCTTTATTGTGTGCAGATAGTTTTCCGCCGCCGCCTTGCTAAGGCCATAGGCGGTGTTGGGCACAGGCATGTCGCCGCTTGTCATGGGTTCGTAAACCACCTGCGCAAGTTCGCCGCTGCCGCCGTCGTAACCGAACGGGCAGGGGGCGGGATGCGGTGCGGTTGGGTTCTCCCTTATTGCGCCGAGAACGCTTAGCGAACTTATGTAAATGAATTGCGACGGCACGCTGTCCGAGTCGCGCAGGGCCGCCACCATGCGGCGTGTGCCGTCGTAGTTCACCCTGAAAAACATATTCTTGAAACGGCTTTTGGTTATCCCGGCGGCGTGGATTATCACGTCCCACGCCCCGAAGTCGCGCTTTGCCTGTTCAAAGGTTGTGCGCATTGCCTGCTCGTTGCCGTAGTCTATGTTTATGAAGTTAATCCTTGGGTCGTCAAGATATTGCCGGCTGCTTGTGGGCCTCACCCCCGCCCACACTTCCATGCCCGCCGAGAGTGCGCGCTCCACAAGAAAGCTCCCTATAAAGCCGCTTGCCCCTGTAATCAATATCCTCATGCGATTTCCGTTTTCGATTATAACCTAATAATCTGCAAAGTTAGCAATTTAGTTTCATTGCCGTCGGGTGAGAGAAAGGCAAAAAGGGCGGCGGTTATGGCCGAAAAAGCTGCAGATTTGCAAACTGTTGGTTTTCAAGAAATTAGCTGAATTTGAAATAAAGTTGTAAGCGTTTGTTTTTCAGTGCGTTGCAGGTGGGCAAAAAAAGGTCTGATGTAGTTTAAATTATATCAGACATAATTTTTTCTACATAGGACGTAGTTTTTTCTATGTCCGATGTAGTTTTCGGGGTGTTGGGAAAAAGACAACCGTTTTGCTTTGGCAGAAATTATATGAACGGTGTATGTTGTTTTTGATAGCATACGGTATATATGTAGGGGCGTATTGCATACGCCCTGTATGCCACCGTGTGAGCCACATTGCGAACCACCGCCACCACATCGCAAATCCGCGCAATTCAGGGCGTATGCAATACGCCCCTACAAGCGGTGCAGTTTATTGATTAATTGATGTTTATGTATTTGTGCGGCGTATTGCATACGCCCTGTACGCCACCGCATGAACCGCAATGCAAACCCCCGCCACCACATCGCAAATCCGCGCAATTTAGGGCGTATGCAATACGCCCCTACAAGCGGTGCAGCTTATTGATTAATTGGTGTTTATGTATTTGTGCGGCGTATTGCATACGCCATATACACCATCGCTTGAACTGCGCCGCAAAAATTACGCCGCCTTTGCGGAAAGCTGGCGTGCGGCTATAATATAATGTCTATTCCTATGTCGTGCGGTTCGGCGGGAACGGACGGCAGTTTCTGGAAATCGAAACACACGCCTATTGTCGGGACACCGAGCGGTTTCAGTTTTGCGAGCAGACGGTCGTAATATCCTTTCCCCCTCCCAAGGCGGTTGCCGCACGGGTCGAAAGCCACTCCGGGAATTACGGCAAGGTCTATTTTTTCATAATCGGTGAATGTACGTCCTGTGGGTTCGTATATGTTGAACGCTCCCTGCCTCATGGAGTTTTCGCCATCGAACAGCCGCAGTTCCAGTTCGGTTTCGTTCACCACCACGGGCAGCACCACGTTTTTTGTTTTTGCAGTGCGCACTATAAGTTCGTGGGTGCATGGCTCGTCGGGCAGTGAATGGTAGAGCAAAACGGTTTGCGCCGGCTTGAAAAGCGGGTGGCTTTCAAGCCGGCGCATTATGCCTTGTGATATTTCACGCAATGAGGCTGGGCTGTGGCTGCGCTTCAAAGCCGCAACCTGCCTGCGCAGTTCTTTCTTTTCCATTTTTCTTTTTTCCCTGCGTTGGCTTTTCGGGGGCTTCGGGAAATGCCTTGCCCTCGTCCATAAGCCGCAGCGCGGTTATTACGCAATTGTCGTCGGAGTTGAGGTATCGCGTGAGCGCGTCCCTGCCCAGAAGATCGTCGATTATGTATCCGGACAAATATGTCATGAGCAGACGGTGGGACTTTCTTATCAACAGGTTGCGGCGCGGCAGACCGTTTTTGTTGGCGTAGTTGGCGAATTTGTCAACGATGTCGTGCTTTTTGAGCCAAGCCGCAACTTCCTCCCAGGTTTTCAGTGCGGAGAGTGCTGCCCTGTTCTCGTTGGTATATACGTATGCGTATTTCGCGAGCAGTCCCCGCATGGCGGCTTCCTTGACGTATGACGTTAGCTGTTCGGTCTGTTCCGGCACGAACACGTCGGGCGTTATTCCGTTTTCGCCGTAAACCGTGCGTCCGAGGCGGGTGTAGAATTTCTTGCCGTGCTCCTTTATGCTGTCCGCAGACTCAAGTTCGCCGCTCTTTATGCGGTTTATGAAGTCCATTTCGTATTCCTCGAGGTCGCCCGGCGTGTAGGGCTTCTGCACGCAACGCCCCGAGGGCATGTAGTAGCGGGCTATCGTGAGGCGCAGCATACTGCCGTCGCGGAACTCGACCGATTCCTGTACAAGACCTTTGCCGAAACTGCGCCGTCCCACTATCAGCGCACGGTCGTTGTCCTGCATCGAGCCGGCGAAAATCTCGCTTGCCGATGCCGTCTGCTCATCGATTAGCACAATGAGCGGCGTGCTTTGGTGTGCGCCCCGTCCGTCGCTGATGAAGTTCTCGCGCGGAGAGTGGCGGCCTTGCATATAAAACACCATGCGGTTTCCTGGCAAAAATTCGTAAGCCATCCTTATTGCCGGCTGCACAAAGCCGCCGTGGTTGCCGCGAAGGTCGAGTATCAGGCGCGTTGCGCCCTGCTGTCCGAGCTTTGCGAGAGCCACGAGAAACTCCGGATATGTGGCATCGGCAAACTGGTTAACCTTTATGTAGCCTGTCTTTTCGTCAAGCATATACGCCGTCTGTATGCTCTTTATAGGAATGTCGTCCCTCCTTATGGTGAAGCTCCGCAGTGTCTTTTCGCCGGCGCGTATTACGCCCACCGTAACTTTTGAGCCTTTCGGGCCTTTCAGTCTGTGCACCGCCTCGTCGTTGGTAACAACCTTTCCAACGAAAGGCTTGCCGTCTATTGACACGATGCAGTCGCCAGGCTGTATCCCGACCGCCTTAGAAGGCCCGCCGTTAATGGCGGTGATAACTCTGATAGTATCATCGATGATTGTGAACTGCACACCGATGCCCGAGAAGCTGCCTTTCAGGTCCTGCATGGTCTCTTCCACATCCTTTGCGCTTGTGTAAGTGGAATGGGGGTCGAGTTCTGCGAGGATTTTGGGCAGCGATTTTTCAACAAGGTCTGACATATTAACCTTGTCAACGTATTGCGCGTCGATAATCTGAAGCAAATCGTTCAGCTTGTTGCTTGACGTGTTTATTATGCTAAGGCGGTTTCCCGAAAAGTGGTTTGCGTAGAAACTGCCGATTATTATTCCTATCACTACGCTGCATGCAACGATGAGCGGGGTGAAGCGTGAGGAGCGGTTGGGGTTCATTCGTTGGGGATTATCCGTTGTTGCCGGCGCGGTGTTCGTCCGCGTCAACATATTCTACATCGATGTTTGCGCGTTTCAGCAGGTTGATGCCGTCTTCAATGCGGTATTTCTCGCCGTAGATAACACGCCTTATCCCTGCCTGTATTATCAGTTTTGCGCACTCAATGCACGGCGAGGTGGTAACGTAAAGTGTCGCCCCGTCGCTGTTGTTTCCCGAGCGGGCAATCTTTGTAATCGCGTTGGCTTCGGCATGGAGCACATAGGGCTTGGTAACGTTGTTCTCGTCCTCGCACACGTTTTCGAAGCCGGAGGGCGTGCCGTTGTAGCCGTCGCTGATGATCATTTTGTCCTTCACGATGAGTGCGCCCACCCTGCGGCGTTTGCAGTATGAGTTCTCCGCCCAGATTCTCGCCATCCTCATGTAGCGCACATCGAGTTCGTGCTGTTTTTTTTCGGCAGGTAGCATGGTCTTTTGTTATTTGGCGTGCCTTATTCCGTCGCGCTCCATCATGGCGTCTATCGTGGGCTTTTTGCCACGGAAACGCTCGTAAAGCTGCATGGGCGGCTCTGTGCCGCCTTTCGACAGGATGCAGGAGCGGAAGCGTCCTGCCATTTCCTGCGAGAACACTCCCTTTTCCTTGAAGGCTTTGAAGGCGTCGGCTTCGAGCACCTCCGCCCATTTGTAGCTATAGTATCCGGCTGCGTAGCCTCCGTCCATTATGTGGCTGAAATGCACTGTCTGTCCCGTGCCGAGGACTTCGGGCAACAGGCTCACGCGCCTTGTTGCGTCGCGCTCGGTTTCCATCAGGTTTCCGCCAAGCGGTTTTGTGAGCGAGTGCAGCCCCATGTCGAGCAGTCCGAACGAAACCTGCCGCATGGTGGCGTAGGCCACGTTGTAGTTGCGGCTCTTTTTGATTTTGTCCATAAGTTCTTCGGGCAAAGGCTCGCCGGTCTTATAGTGTACTGCAAATTTACTCAAGAATTTCTTTTCGGTCGCAAAGTTCTCCATAAATTGCGAGGGCAGCTCCACAAAATCCCAATAGACGCTTGTGCCGCTCAGCGAGCGGTAGGTTGTGTCGGCAAAAAGTCCGTGCAGCGCGTGTCCGAACTCATGCAGGAAGGTTGTTACCTCGCCGAGCGTGAGGAGCGATGGGCGTTCCGCCGTGGGTTTTGTTAGGTTCATCACCACGCCAACCGTCGGGCGCACGTTTTTGCCGTTTTCCCTGTATTGCGGGCTGTAGCTTGTTGTCCACGCTCCACCTTGTTTCCCTTTTCTTGGGAAACAATCCATGTATAGTGTGCCGAGAAAGCTGCCGTCCTTGTCGTTCACGGTGTAGGCAACCACGTCGTCGGCATAAACCGGGGCGTTCTTGTTTACGGTGAAACTGATGCCGTAAAGCTCGTTGGCGAGACCGAACACGCCGCCGCTCACTTTGGAAAGCTCGAAATAGGGGCGCAGCATTTCGCTGTCGATGTCGAACAGCGAGAGTTTTAGCTTGCGCGAATAATAGGCGAAGTCCCATGCCTCAAGCTTGAAATCCTCACCCTCACACTTACGGGCGAAGTCCTCAACAGCCTTTACTTCCTCCTTGGCTTGGGGCATATAGGCTTCGGAAAGCTCGTTGAGCAGCTTGTAAACGTTTTCCTTGGTTTCCGCCATGCGTTTTTCGAGCACAAAATCGGCATAGCATTTGTAGCCGAGGATGTTTGCGCTTTTCAGCCGCAGGTTCACAATGTCCTCGCACACTTGCAGGTTGCTGTATTTCGAGCCGCCCATGCAGGCTGCGTTGCGTGCCATGTAGAGCTTCTTGCGCAGTTCGCGGTCGTGGCAGTAGGTCATGAAAGGTCCGTAAACCGGTTCGTCGAGCGTGATGTCCCACCCTTCGCGCTTGTTCTCCTCCGCGTTTGCGCGGGCAATGGCGAGCGCGGATGCGGGGATGTCCCTCATTTTTTCGGGGTCGGTTATGTTCAGGTGGAAGTCCTTGCGGGCGTGAAGCAGGTTTTGTGAGAACTCCACCGACTTTTTCGAAAACTCCTCGGAAACTTTGCGCAGTTCCGCCTTTTGCTCTTCGCCGAGCAGTGCGCCGTTGCGCACAAAAGCCTTGTAGGTGGTTTCCAAAAGCCTGTCCTCTTCGGGCGTGAGGTCTTCGGGGCGGTTTTCCCACACGTGCCTCACGCGGTCGAACAGCTTTTCGTTGAGCATTATGTTGTTGTGGTGGCGGGTGAGCATTGGCGCGAACTTTTGCGCCAATGCTTCACGTGTGTCGTTTGACGACGCGCTTAAAAGGTTGAAGAACACGCTTTCAACCCTGTCGAGCATTTCGCCGCTCTTGTCGAGCGCGGCTATGGTGTTGCCGAACGTGGGCGCACTGCCGCACGATGTGATGTTCTCTATGTCTTTTTCGGCTTCCCTTATGCCTTCGGCCATTGCCGGCTCAAAGTCGCAATCCTCTATCTTGTCGAAAGGGGGTAGGACAAAGGGTGTGAGAAGCGGGTTATTGCGTGGGGTGTCCATATTTTGCCGATAGTTTTTCCTTATGTATGAATGTACAGGCAAAGTTAGCCATTTCCCACGTATTGGCACGGAAACAGGATGCCGAAAAAAGGAATGCGCGAAAACTACATCGGACATAAGAAAAACTATGTCCGATGTAGAAAAAATTATGTCTGATATAATTTAAATTACATCAGACCTTTTTTCGGCTTTTGCAAGCGTTTGAAAAACAAGAACTTACGAAAGGTTTGCAGAAAGGCGTATTTTTCTGTAAACCAGCGGTTTGCGGGATTTGCCGCCGTTCGGGGCAAAAAGTATGCAAAACAGAAAAACCGCAACTCGGGCGGTTGTGCCAAAGTTGCGGTTTTGCCTGTCTTGCGGAGGGCTGGCTTTATGCGCCGTGTCCCTCCTTTTTCATATTATCGCCCTACGCATTGCAGGATGTCCTGATAGAGCTTTTTCGCGTCCGACAGCTTGAGTGCGTGGCTGTACATTCGCGTGAGCACAATCTCGCCGTTCATCAGGTATTCGGCACTGTCGCCATTGTATGAGGCATCGCCGCCAATGCAGAAGTATTTCGCGTTGCCCTGCGGGAAGCTGAACATTCCCGTGATGCTGCGCTTGCCCGCCAGACGGCCGTTAACATACACGCGCATTTCAGACTCGCCAGCGTCTGCCACGGCAACGATGTGGTAGAACTTGCCTTTCTCCACCGTTACGTCGCTGTAGAGGTTGGCATATTCGTTTCCGTAGCGTCCCCATACGTTAATGGTCTTGTCGGGCTCGATGCCGAAGCCGCCAAGCTGCTGCGAACTTACGATGCACTGGTCTTTTTCGGCGTCGTTGAGCATTGCGAACACCTCGAGGGTGAAGTCAGCCTCCATTGCCGAGGTTATGGGCATGTTGTCGGCGTATGGCACGGCGTAGTATTCCTGATAGTCGCTTCCCGAGAACTTTGCCACCCAACGCTTGTAGGTTTCGTTGTAATAGGTCTGCGGTGTGGTGTTGCCGGTGGTTATTGCTATGCCTTGTTCCGACTTGTCTGTAACCGCGCCGTTCTCGCCAAACTCCACGTCAAACAGGTCTGCCACCGGCGCAACGGATGCCGTGGTGGTGTCCTCGCCGATTACACTGTAGCGGTCGGCGAACGATTTGTACATGAGGTAAACCTCATCGCGTGAAACGTCCTTGGAGTACATTCTTGCAGCCATCACCTGTCCGTCAAACGTTGCCTGGCCGTAACTCTTGTCGGAACTTGCGTCAGCACCTATGGCAAGCCATTGCGCGTTCTCGTCGGGGAAGCCGAAGTCCCCCGAAACATCGGTTGAACCTGCCGGGTAGCCGTCAACAAACAGCTTTATCCTGCCTTCTTCCTTACTGTAGGTTGCCACCACGTGATAGCGCACTCCCGGGCGGAGTGCAGTGCCTGTGTTGACGTTGCGGTATGCCCCGTCAACCCAGCAGTAGAATGTGAGTGTGGCATTCGGCTCGATTTCCAAGCCAGCGCCGCCTCCGTTCTGGCTGGAGAACATACACATATCGTTGCCCACTGTGTTGCAGTTGAAGAATGTCTCGAACGAGAAACTGCTGGAGAATGCGTCCATTATCTTGTCGTTGCCGGCATAGTCAACACGGTAGAACATATCGTTGCGCCTGTCGAATTGCAGTGCGTTAAGGTTGTAGTCCTTGTCGAATGCCTGCACCGGGGCGAACGTTGACATCACAACGGTGTTCCTCAAATCCGATGCGTCGCTTACTGTGCCGTCGTCGGCAATGTTCAGGTCGAACAAATCAGCCTTGGGAATTGTCGTGCCCTCTGCGGGAGTGTATTCCGCAAAGTTGAAGGTCTCGCTTTCGATAGGCTCTGACTCGTTGCCGAACGGGTCAACGGCGGTAACGCTTGCGTGAAGCTCGCCTTCAAGGGGCAGGTCGGTGAATTTGGCGTTTAGCATTTCGGGCATATCGCTGCCGAGATAGAAACGCGAGCATACCCTTTTGACTGCAACCGAGTCGCCGTTAGCGTCGCATATCCTCACGTTGTAGTAAAGCACCACGTTGTCCTCGTCCTCCGCTTGTGCGAAGCGTATGTTCCTGCTGCCCTTCTGCATTTCCTCGGCGGTAATATCCACGTTGTTGAACACGGGGGCGGTGTTGTCGGTCTTGACTGCGTAGGGCATATTTGTGCCGTCGTAGGGTGCGGAGAAATTCCACTGCGGCAAAATCTCCTCGCCACGGCGGATGTCGAAACGGCGTATGTTTACGTTGTTCTCGTCCTCAACAGTAACAACAAGTCCCTCCTGCACGTCGTCCACGTTGTAGGGGTGTATGCCCTCGTAGTCTATGCCAGGCTGAATTTCCCCGTAGTCGTTTGTTCCGTCGTCAATCGATGTGAACGCACCCTGCCACAAGGCACGTGCGTCGCGCAGGGAGTAGTGCGTGTGGCCGCAGAAATGTATCACCTGCGGATAGTTCTTCAAAACGTTGTAAACTTTGTAGCTTCCCCAGTTTCCGTCGTTGGCGGACGAGCCGTGCGTTGTGCCGTATGCGGGAATGTGGGTGAACACAAAAACAGGCTTGCCGGCATATTTCACGGCTGCGTCCTTGATACTGTTTTCAAGGAAGCTGATGCTCTCGTCGCTGTAGTCGTCATGGCCCGAGCCGGAAAGACCTATGTAAACAAAAGGATAGCCTTTTATGCTGAAGTAGTCGTTGTGGGGCGCGCCGGTTGTCTCGAAATTTTTCATGGCGTCCTCACTGGTGAACCATTCGTGGTTTCCCATTATGAACACGCGCTTCACTTCTGACGGAACTATGTTGTCGTCGTTAATAACCTCGAGCATTTCTGCGTATTGTGAGGCGTTGCCGTTTTGCGTGAGGTCGCCGTTTATTATAAGAGCGTCCGCGAACGGATTTTGTGAGTACAGGTTCGTGAGAGAATTGGTTACGCGGGTTTTTGCATCGCCGCTGCCGAAATGAATGTCGCTCATGACGATGAAAGTT
>CAVCON010000015.1:10890-21519 GCA_963603805.1 Oscillospiraceae bacterium | reverse complement strand
ATGTAGAAAAAATTATATCAGACATAATTCAAACTACATCAGACCTTTTTTTGCCCATTATAAGCCTTTGAAAACCAAAGTCTTATATAACAGGTTGAAAAATGCGGTAAAAGGGTGGAAATCAATACTTTGTCGCAAAAACGCGTAATTCCGTAAGAACGGTTTTTAAGGGTATGTGCGCTCAGTTTATCTTCACTATTTCGTCGGCGTATTTCATTATTGTATCGCGGTGAGTAACGAAGAGGATTGTCTTGTGCCTCATGTTTTCGCGTATGTTGCGGATTATCTTCTCCTCGGTTTCGCGGTCGAGGGCGGATGTGGCTTCATCCATCAGCAGTATTGGCGACTGCGACAGCAGTGTCCGTGCTATGCAGAGGCGTTGCGCCTGCCCTTGCGACAGTCCGCGCCCGCCCTCGCCACACACGGTGTCAAGCCCCTCGCGGTTGTGGCTTATGAAGTCGGCGCACGCCCAGTCGAGAGCCTGTAGCATCTGGCTGTCCGTGGCTTCGGGGTTTGCCAGCAGCAGGTTGTCGCGCAGCGTCATGCTGAAAAGCGAATTGCCCTGCGGCACATAGGCGAAAACGGTGCGCGTGGCGGGCGAAACTTCCGTGCTTTCCCCTGCACACATTATATATATATGTCCGCTGTCGGGCTTGACGTATGAGAGCAGCAGCCGCATGAGGGTTGTCTTTCCAGTCCCAGTTGTGCCTACAATCGCGCTTATGGTGCCGGGCTTGAATGTGTGGCTGAAGTTTTCGATTATCGTTCTTTTGCCCTCGGAATAGCGGTAGGAGATGTTCTCGCACGAAATTCCGGGAACTCCGTCAAAACGCATGGGGCGTGAGGGCGTTTCGCAGGGAATTGCGTCGATTTCGTTCAGCCTTTCGCACGAGGTGTAGAACTCGGCAAAGTCAGAAATGGAGTTTATCAGCGTGCGCGACGGACCTTGTATCTGCCCCACAAGCTGTACGAAAGCCATGAGCGTGCCGTAGGTTATCGCGCCGCTTTCGAGATTGAACACCCCCCAGATGAACACGAACAGATAGCAGGCGGCGAAGCCGAGGTTCAATGCCGTGGACGACAGCACGGAGTAGGCGAGCCGCCGCCTTACGTTGTCTTTCTGTATGCCGAATATATGGGAGTAGTATTCGCCGAACAGCCGTCCGCCGGCGAGGGACTTGAGTACGGAAATGTTTTGCATTCCCTCCTGGAGCGCAGCCTGGAGCTTGCTGCCGCCCTCCTTTATTTTGGCGGAGAAGCTGCGTATCTTCATGAAATGGAACTTGCTTACAAGCACCCCTATGAGCATTATGACCAGCAGGGCTATGGCTATGTCGCTGCTGAGTGCGAGCAGGAAGATGTAAGCCCCGGCAAGCTGCATAAGCACAAGCAGCAGGGTGGGGATTGTGCCGTTTACGAACGACACGATTTCGGAGCCGTCCTCCTCGAACCGCCTCACAATGTCGCCGGTGTGGTATTCGTTTATGTCTTTCCAGTTTGCCGAAACGGCGTGGCGGAACAGGTGTTCGCGCATTTGGCGGTTCATGTTGAAGCTGAGCATGGTCTTTATCCTGCGGTTTACAGCCGAGATTACGGCTTGCAGTATGATTATGCCCACGAGCAGTGCGCACGAGAAAATCAGCACGTAGCGGTTGTGGTGAACCGTCGCGCCGTCGATAGCCCCCTTTGTGGTCCACACGAAAAGGAAGTTCAGCCCCACGATAACCCAGCCCAGAACAATGTTGGCGCACATCCTGAGCTTGTAGTGCCTCACCACCTTGCCTATCCACGGCAGAATGACCGACAGTTTGTATTCCTTGCCTTTGAAGTTCATGGACGGGGCGTTATTTCTGCAAGTCCCCGTCCCACATCAGCTTTTCGCGCATGGTATCGAAGAAACTTTTGTTTCCGCAATGTATTATCTTTATGTCGTATGGGGCGCGGCGTATCGTAATCTCCTCGCTCTCGCCGCAGCTTGTGCTTCTGCCGTCAACGGCAACGAGGAAATGCCCGGTGCGGCTCGTTACGTTCATCCTTATCTCCACGTTGTCGCAAATAACAATGGGACGCACGCTCAGACTGTGGGGCGCGACCGGGACTATAACCACCGATTTCGATTCGGGGACTACGACAGGCCCGCCCGCCGAGAGTGAGTAGCCTGTGGAGCCTGTGGGTGTGGCTACGACAATGCCGTCGGAGGAATAGGTCGTGAGATATTCGTTGTTTATGGAGACCTTAATCTTTATCATTGACGATATGTCCTGCTTCAGAACGGCGATGTCGTTGAGCGCAAAGGGATAGACGCCGAGATTTCTGTTGCCCGCCGCCACTTCAAGCACACTGCGCGACTCCAGCTTGTAGTTGCCGGCAACTATGTTCTCGATGGCCTCGGTGATATTTTCGGGATTGACCTCCGACATGAAGCCAAGATGCCCAATGTTTATGCCGAGAATGGGAATGCCTTTGTCGCCAACGAACATTGCGGTGCGCAGGAAAGTGCCGTCACCGCCGAGGCTTATCGCAAAGTCGGCGTTGAAGCCGCCGCCGTCGAACACATCGTCCCCGGTAATGCCGTCAAGATATTGCGCGGCGTGGCTGTGGAAACCGCGCTCCGCGATGATGCCGTAGCCGTTGGCGCGCAGCAAATTCACAACCTGATTTGCGTATTTGCTTTTGTTTGTTTGGTGCATATTGCCAAACAAGGCGACAATTTTCTGATTTCCGTACATAATGTTTCTTGGGCAAACTCCTTGGATATGTTTTTGCTACCTTTGCAACAGGATTATTTGCAAATTTACAAAATTCTTCAATACAGACAGGGATAATGACAAGACTTAGCGTAAACGTAAACAAAATAGCCACCCTGCGGAATGCGCGTGGCGGCAACAATCCTGACGTGGAGAAAATGGCGGCCGACTGCGAGCTTTTTGGCGCGGAAGGCATAACCGTACATCCGCGTCCCGACGAAAGGCATATAAGATATTCCGATGTGAGGGCTTTGAAGAATATCGTGAGGACGGAGTTCAACATTGAGGGTTATCCGTCGCAGTCGTTCATAGATTTGGTTTTGGAGGTGAAGCCCACGCAGGTTACTCTCGTTCCCGACAAGCCCGACCAGCTTACGTCAAACCACGGCTGGGACACGAAAACCGAACTTTCGTTCCTTACGGAAGTTGTGGGGAGGTTCAACGCTGCTGGCGTGCGCACGTCGCTTTTTGCCGATCCTGTGTCCGGGATGATAGACTATGCGAAGAAAGCCGGCGCGAACCGCATTGAGCTTTACACAGGTCCGTATGCCGCAGCGTATGCCGAGGACCGCGAAAAAGCCATAAAGCCTTTTGTGGACGCGGCACGCCATGCCAAGGAGATTGGACTGGGCATAAATGCCGGGCATGACCTGAGTTTGCAGAACCTTGCCTATTTCCACGAATGCATACCAGAGACCGACGAGGTGAGCATAGGGCACGCCATTGTTTGCGACGCGCTGTATCTCGGCATTCATGAAACAATAAAGTTGTACAAGGAATGCCTTAAAGCACAGTAAGGAAAAAGCTGTGCGTAATGAAAACAAAAAATCCCGCCATGAGCGGGATTTTTTTGTGCCTTGTGGGGCGGGCATTTATTCCATAGCCTTGTTTATGAACGTAAAGGCCTTTTTCCAGTCGGTGTCGAGGCAGAACGGCGTAAGCTGCTTGTTCGAGTTGATGTATTTGTTTATGGTGTCCTTGTCCTTGTCGTTGAAAAGCGGGCACATTGCCGAGGCGTTGACGAAAAGGTAAACGGTGGCTTTCTTTACAGAATCGGGCTGTCCCTCGCAGCAGATGATTTCGGTGAGGTAGCGGCTGATGAACTCCGACATATAATATGCCTGTATGTCCAAAAGGTCGTTTTTCTTTATAGACTCGTATTTCGATGTCTTGCTTTTGAGGTAGTTCAGCTCGTCTATCTTGAATTTCGCGATTTGTGTCTTTGAAAAATTCTGCACCGGGTCTTTGAGTGCGTTTTGTGCGCTTTCAAGAACACTGTTGAAAACCTCCTGGGCATTTGCCGTTGCGGAAATCGTCAGAAGCGCGATTAGTGTGTAAAACAATTTTTTCATGAAAAGCTCGTGTTTGTTTTTGTTGTATATGTTCTTATCCTAATTTTTTCAGTCTTAGTCTGTGGTCGATTGTAGAGGGATATTCCTCCTCGTAGTGCGTAACCATTATAAGCGTCTTGCCCTTGCGGGAGCAGAATGTGTCGATTATGCAGCGCGACATTTCTCTTCGCACCCGGTCAAGGCCGTGAAAAGGTTCATCAAGCACAAGCAGTTCGGGGTCTTTGACAAAGGCGCGAGCCAGAAGCACAAGCCTCTGTTCGCCGCTCGAAAGTTGCAGGTAGTTTCTGTCGGCAAGGTTTTCAATTCCGAAAATCCTTAGCCAGAACATAACCTTTTGCCTTGCGTCTCCGCCGACTTCTCGGTTGTATATGCCGCTTGTGTCACTAAGCCCGCTTGCGGCGATTTGCATTACGCTCATATTTCGCCTGTACGAACGGAACATTTCGGGGCTTACGTATCCTATTTTCTTTTTTATGTCCCAAATGCTTTCGCCGCTGCCGCGTTTTGAGCCGAAAAGACTTATGTCGCAGGCGTAGGCTTGTGGATTGTCGGCGCACACAAGGCTTAGGAGCGTGGATTTGCCCGCTCCGTTTTCGCCGTTCAGTGCCCAGCGTTCTCCGCTTTTCACAGTCCAGGAGAAATCCTTGAATATCTCGCGGCTGCCGTATGCAATGTTAATCTTGTTGCACTCCACCACCGGCGCACCGTTTTCCGCATCTTCACGGTCGGGCAGGGAGAGAATTGCGTTACGCCGCTTTTCGTCAATGGCAAAGCTCGTGTCTTTTTCCTCTTCGCGCAGCTTTTCAGGAAACTCTTCCTTGCCGCATATCGGGAGAACCTTTCCGTCTGTAACAGGCAGTATTTTCTGTATGAAGTCCGGGATGTCTTTTTCGCGGGACACAATAAGTACGAGCGTGGTTTTGCCTTTTTCCGCCACCTTTGCGAGAAAATCTGTCGTCTGCTTGCGTGCGTTTACGTCCAGTCCTATGTAAGGGTTGTCTATAATAAGAAGTCTCGGGGAACTTTGCAGAACTTCGGCAAGCTGCACCCTGCGCAGTTCACCGCTCGAAAGCATAAAGGTTTTCTTTTCCAGCAGCGGCTTCAGCCCGAGAACCTCGCAAACGTCATCAGGCGTATTTTCGTTTGGTGCGGATGCTTTCAGAATATCCCCCACTGTGGTGGAATTGTCTTCTTGCAGCCCATGGTTCCAACGCAACTGGTAGAAATCCTCACCGGAGCTTCCGTAAGCGTCCTTGAACGTTACCACTTTTATGTTTTGGCTCGCCTTGCTGCTCGCGGATGGCGAGAAATCATATTCAGCCTCGCTGCCAAGAAGCGGATGTGCGCCAGTGAGCATATCCACAAGCAATGTCTTTCCGCTGGCGTTCAAGCCAACAATAGCCAGTGGGGCATCTGCTGGAATAACTGCGTTTGCCGGCTCTTTAAGTCTGAATTCCGGCATACGCGCCACGGCTTTGCTTATTTTTATTATATTGTGCATTCTGCTTTATTGCTGGTTGTAGGATGAAGTCCGACCCTTTCGGGATTGTTCTTCACAAAGTCCGCCCATTTTGTACTGTGGCGTTTTCCCGGGGTGTCGGTCATGCTTCCCGACACGGTGAATGTGGAACGCCCGGTGCCGCTTGCCTCATAAACCTTGCAGTAGGATTCAATGAAATGGCAGTATGCCGCAGCGAGTGCATCGGTTGCGTCAAGATAGGGAAGCAGCGTCTCGTTGCTTATGCACAGATACCTTTGCAGCATTGCTGCCACCTGCTCTTTCGACGCTCTTCCGTTTCCCGTTATTGCCATTTTTATTTTGAGCGGGGCGTATTCGTGTATCGGCACGTCCTTGTTTATTGCGGCGGCTATCGCCACGCCTTGCGCACGTCCGAGCTTGAGCATACTTTGGGGGTTGTTGCCGTAGAACTGGGACTCAATGCTCAGTTCGTCGGGCAGGAAACTTGCGATAAGCGAATTGACGCGCTCGTAAATGCGTCCAAGTTTCAGGTAAACGTCTTTCACTTTCCGCAGGTCTATAACGCCCATCGCCACCATTTCGGCTTTCTTTCCGCAGACTTTCAGCACTCCGTAGCCCAGGAGGTTTGTTCCTGGGTCAATGCCCATTATGATGCGTTCCGCCTTTGAGCGTTTCACCACGTTGAACGTGCCGTTTCCGCTTGTGCCGCTGTGTTCGCCGCGTCTTGCCGGCGCGATGTATGCCGTATGCCCTTTGTCTTCTGAAATCTCTTTCATCAGTCTGCAAAGATACATTCTATTTGCAAACGGATAATTACTAAACGCTTAAAGATTATTAAACGAGGCGTGGAAAATTCATCTTGCGCCTATGCACAGGCATATCATGCCGAGTATCACCAAAGCCAGGTCCACGGCTTTGGAACGCAGGTTGTGCTCCCTGAACACCCATGCGCCGAAAAGGAACGACACAATGACGCTGCTGCGCCTCACCATCGATACTATGGCAATCATTGCGCCCGGCACAGACAAGGCGTAGAAATAAAGGAAGTCGGCGGCGGACAGAAACACAGATATTCCTATTATAGCCCAATGCCAGCGGAATTTGTCGCCGCTTTTACGCCGTGGGAACCATACGGTGAGCAGCACCGCGCCCATCATAACAAACTGGTAGAGATTGTACCATCCTTGCACGGCGAGCTTGTTAAGACCCACTCCGCCCTCGGATGCAGGGGACATGAGGTATTTGTCGTAAAGCCCGCTTGCCGCCCCAAGCAGCGCGGCGCACACCACGCACGCTATCCATTTGTTGTGGGTGAAGCTAACTCCCTCGCGCCGGCTGCTGCGCGAGAGCATGAAAAACGAAACCACGGCAAGCGCAACTCCCGCCCATTGCCAACCGTTGAGCCGTTCGCCGAATATTATCAGCGCACCCACGAGGGTCATCACAGGGCGCGTGGCGTTTATCGGACCTACGATGGTGATAGGAAGATGTTTGATGCCGGCATATCCCAACGCCCACGACGATAGCACTATCACCGACTTCAGCAATATGTATTTGTGCATTTCCCAGCCGCCGGAGGGAATGTAGGCGGGCGAGCCACTTTCTATAATGCCTGACGCCGACCCCAAAATCAGCGGCAGGAATATGAGGCTGCAAAAAAGGGTGTTGAGGGTGAGTACAGGGATAAGCGCGTTGCCTGTAAGGGCTTTCTTTTTGAACACGTCATAGAAGCCCAGAAGGGCGGCGGAACAGAATGCAAGTAACAACCACATGGTTTTGTCTTTATTGTTTTCCTTTCATTATTGGGCGGCGAATATGTCTTCGGGATAGTCCACGCTTTCCAGAAACAAAGCCTCGCCCCTTACGCTTTCGCCTGCGCGGCTGCGGTTGCGGCTGTCGAGAATGCCGCGCAGTTCATCAATGCCGGTCTTTCCCCTGCCTATGTCGAGAAGCGTGCCAACCACCGCCCTTACCATGTTGCGCAGAAAGCGGTCTGCACTTATCTCGAAACGCCATTCCCCGTCAGCCATTTCCACCCATTGCGCCTTGGTTACGGTGCAGAACGATGTTTTCACGTCCGGGTGGGCTTTTGCAAAGCAGTCGAAGTCGTGCCGTCCAAGCAGCATTGCCGCCGCCTCGTTCATTAGGCGGAAGTTTACCTGGTATGTAAGCCGCAGGTGGTATTTTGTGAGGAAAGGGTTTTTCCTTAGGGTAACATAGTAATGGTATGTGCGCCTTGTGGCGGAAAAGCGTGCGTGGGCGTCGCTGCGCACTTTCACGATTTTTCCTACGGCAATGTCCCGGGGCAGTATGCGGTTGAGCTTGTACGCAAGATGCTGCTCCGCCGTCTCTCCGGGATGCTTGCCGCTTGGGGCGGGCAGATTGCCGTCGGTGTCGAAATGCACCGGCATTGACGCGGCGTTCACTCCGGCATCGGTTCTTCCCGCTGCGGTTACGGCGGTGGGCTTGCCAAGCAGTGTGGACAGGCTTTTCTCCAGCACTTCCTGCACGCTGATACCGTTGGGCTGCACTTGCCAGCCGTGGTATGCGCCTCCGTCGTAGGATATGTATATAAAGTAGCGGCTCATGACCTTTGGCGGTTTATCTTGCCGTTATGTGGTAGCATCCCTGCTTCTTCTCGTATTTCACGTAGCACAGTCCCTGCTTGCGCGCATCGTTCAGCACTTCAGACAGCACGTATTTCAAAGTGTCGTCCCTTACGGGGCGCACCTTGGGAAGCGCGGGGTCCTGTACCATGCGGTATTTGTTGTAGGCAATGTCGAATGTGGTGCCGTATCTGTGTGCGCTGTTTGGCGAGGCGTTGCCGTTGTATTTGCGCAGCCGCGCCACATCGTCCTCGGTTCGCAGCAGCGAAGTTACCATAATGTTGTTGAGCGGTATGCCCTTTATTGCAAGCGAGTCGTGAAATGTCCTGCCTATGTGTTCCAGCAGTATGGCGGCGCGTGGTACGAGATAGGGTATGGAGTTGTAGAGTCTTTTTACATAAAAATACGGTGTGGAGGCCACGAACACAAGTTCCTTTTTGTTGGCCTCGGCTTGTGCGCGGTCTTTAACAGGTTTCACGCCGAGCCGCATGGCTGTGGCAAGGTGTGTGGGGTTGGGGTCGGGAAAGGTGTTTGCGAAATCCGGCACGCTGTATATCCTGTGGTGCTTCGGCTTTCCGTTTGCGTCGTATTCAAATGCCGGGCGTTTGCGCGGCATCGCCATTATGCTGTCAACCCAAACGCGCTGTATGTCGATGCTGTCGGGCTGCCTTTCGGCAACAACGCTTTCGCGTGGCTGCTTGGCGGTTGTGTTGCGGGTTATCTGCGGGAAAATGAGCTTTATGATGAACAAAATTGCTGTTATCCCATAGAATATGTATAGGAAAGTCTTTTTGTCAAGACTGAATTTGGGTTTCATTATGTCCGGGGTATGACGATTCTTGGCGCAAAGTTACGGAAATTCGGTGAGAAATGGCAATAAAACACCGTTCATGCGTCTGTGTGGTTAGGCGCATGAACGGTTTGGTGTAAAACTTGTTTTGCTGTTACTGGTTGTCGCCGCCGAGGTTTTCGCCTACGAAAAGGATTATGCTGTTCCTGTATTCGTCCTCATGCCCTTCCCTTACGGCAGAAGCCATCCAGAAGGCGTATTTGCCTGTCATGAGTTGCGTGAGCTGCTCCTTGTCGCTTCCGTAGCGGAACTCTATGTGGTGGGTTTGCGAAGGGCTGTCGGGGCGCATCCAAAAGAAACGGAACTCGTCTGTGTTGTTGTCGTCGCTCTCATATATGTAGCTTCCCTCGCTGTCTTTTTCCACAAAGTGGTATTTGTGCGAGAACAGTTCCTTGCCGTCTTTGTCAACGCCTGAAATGTGGTTTCCGCTGAACGTTATTTTCGACACGCCCTGCTTGAACGAGCAGCAAAACTTGAACGCATTGGTTTTGGAGTATTCGGCAACGGCTTCTTCGCCCGTGATAGTGCCTTGGCAGCCTCCCACAAGTTGCGCGATGGCTTCTTCAGCCTTGTCCTTTCCCACGAACTTTGCGGCCTCGCTGTTCCACAAAGGCGTGTATTTGGGGTTAAGGCAGGTTTTCGTGGTGAACAGCTCCACGTATGTGCCTTCGAGCGAGTGGAGAAACGCTTCTTCTTCGGAAGTCTTGGTTTTGCATCCAAAGGCGATAAGTGCCAGTGATAGCAGTAGTAATGCTTTTTTCATTTATGCTTGATTGTTGGTTTGTAAGTCTCTGTTGAAAACAGGGTATTCGTTTGGCAGGTTGATGGAAATCTCTATGAGACCTGCCACATCACCATTGTTTTTTTCGAACCAAGGAGTTTGGTGCAGCAGCCGGCGTTTGCCGTTCCGCACCACCTCGTAGGTGTTGCTTTCGCCGGTTTCAATCATCCTGCGTATCATTTCCTGCGATTTCTTGTTGTGGCAGTTAAACAGGTTCTTGCCCAAAGCCACTCCGTCGCGGTTTATGGCGCGTTGGTTTTGGTATAAAACAATGCCGTTATTGTCGCAAACGGTGGCGGCAAATCCCACTTTCTCCAAATAGTCAAACATGGCTCTTTCTTTTTCCTGTTTTTTGTTGTTGCTAAAACAGCTGTAAAGTTAGGTGTTTTATTCAAAAGTCGGGGAATGTTTTTGCGCATTATCCCAACTCAAGATAGGGCGTGAGTGTGTTTTGTGATTTTACAGCACGCTTCGGGCGGTGAAGTATAATGGCGTATGCCATACGCTGTATAAATGCGCAACAAACAATTAACCAATAAATTGAACCGCTTGTAGGGGCGTATGGCATACGCCCTGTACGCCACCGCATGAACCGCACTGCAAACCGCTGCCGCAACATTGCAAAATCCGTGCAATTTAGGGCGTATGCAATACGCCCCTACAAATGGCGCAAAACCCAAGCCCGGAAAACTACATAAGACATGGGAAAAACCATGTCCTATGTAGAAAAAATTATATCAGATATAATTCAAACTACATCAGACCTTTTTTCCGCAACTTGCAACGTGCTGGAAAACAAATTATTATTGGAAA
>CAVCON010000015.1:6315-10880 GCA_963603805.1 Oscillospiraceae bacterium | reverse complement strand
TTGCAACGTGGTGAAAACCAAAACGTTATATTGATATTCTGAAATTGTGCCAAAATGTTGCCTATCAGTGCTTTATGCCAAATGTCGGCAAGTGTCAGGGAAAGGGTGGGGCAGGGCGTTTTTTAGCGCGGTTGTCATTCCTTGTATTCGGCGAATTTCTGTGCCACGGTCTTGTATGTGGTCATTGGCAAACCGAGGCTTTCGCCTTTTTGCAGCATGGCGAAAAGCAAGTCGTTTATCTCGGATTTGCGTCCTCGTTTCAAGTCTTTCTGCATTGAGGCTGTGCTGCTCGGGTCGAGGTTGTCCATCACCTTGATGTGCGTGTCAAGAAAGTTTTGCGGGATGTTTATTCCCGCCTTTCTGCCGGTTTCCTCTCCCTCTTTGAGCAGGCTTATGAATGTTGCCCTTACGGTTTCGTTGTGCTGCACCTCGCGCATTGTAACATCGTAGTAAGCCCCCGTGCAAGCCATTGCGGAAATGAAAGCCCATTTGCAGAATGTGTCGCGCATTATGTCGGGCGAAACCTTGGCTTCAATGCCGCTGTCCCTAAGGTCTTGGGCTATGGATTCGAGGGTTGCGCTGCCGGTTTCCCCGCCCGGCATATTCCCGAACACCACCCTGAAAATCTCGCCTTGCTGTGTTATTTCCCCGTCGGCGGTCTTTGTGCCTATTATATATATGCAGCCGGCAAGCACGTGGGCGTTTGGAATTGCGGCAGCGAGTTTTTCGCCGGTGCCGAACACGTTGAGCACAGGGATTATCACGGTTTGGGGCGTTGATGCCCGCTTTATTGTTTCCGTAACCGAATTTAGCGAGTAGCCTTTTACGCATACAAAAATGACATCGGCTTTTTCGTTATAGTCTTCTGCCGAAAAAGCCTTTACCGGCACGTATTGGTCGCCTTTCAGAAAGGACTTCAGATGGATGCCTTCGGCATTGATTTTTTGCAGGTGGCTGCCGCGTGCTATGCAGGTTATGTCTTTTCCCGCCAGTGCCATGAACGCGGCAATCGAACCTCCTACGCCGCCTGTGCCCACCACAAGGTATTTTCTTTTTGCCATGGTTTTACTGTCTTGAATTTTGCTTTATTGCGCTGTACGCCTCATACAGCCCCAATTCCCCGGCTTTGCTGAGGTCTGACAACGCTTCGGTTTTCTTTGAAAGCGGAAGCCGCGCCAATGCCCTGTTGTAGTAAGCCTCGGCAAACTTGGGGTTTATGGAAATTGCCTTGCCGAAGAAGGTTTCGGCGTTGTTGTAGTCTTTCGCCGCAAGGTATGCGCAGCCACGGTTGTACATTATGTATTCGTTGTTGGGCATAAGCTTTTCGGCAGCTTCGAGGTCGCTTAGCACGGATTGCAGTCCGAGCAGGTTTGATCCGTGGGGCTTTTCGGATTCCTCGGTGCTGTTCTGAAAGTCTATGATGTATTGCTTCACGGCTGCCCGCTCGAAAAATGCAGCCGCGTTGCTGCCGTCTTTTTCAACGGCCTTGTTCAGGCTGTTGAGCGAAGAGTTGTAGTCTTTTGCGTCGCTGTAAAGAATAGCGCACGCCATGAGGTTTTGCACCTCGTTGCTGTCGGCTTGCTGTGTTAGGCGGTTTATGTCGGCAAAGAGCGAGTTTACGTCATCTTCGCTTGCAGGCCTTATGGAATTGGTGAGTTTTATCGGGCGCGAAGTGGCTTTCCTTTTGTTCCATTTGTCAAGCCCCTGCCAGTAGTGGGAGACGGAGCTTATGGCGTTTGCCGGCTGGCGCGATGTGGAGAACGCGAACATTGGTTTGGCTTTCACCTCCACTTTGTTGTATTGCACTTTGCCGCGATAGTCGTTGGCGTATTTTTCAACGGCGTTGGTGTCTTCCTCGACAACAATCTTTTGATAGTCCTCTATGTTGATTTCGCGGCGGTCGCGGGTGCTTTTGTTTGCGTAGCGTTTGTGGTTGAAAGTGCGGTCGAGCTGTGCCACGAACACCTTTCGCTCATCGCTCGCAGCCCCCTTGTTGTCGCCCGTTTTCCTGCGGCAGCGTGCGCGCAGCTCGTAACCGGTCCAAAAGTGCGGGTATTCAGCTATCACTTTCGACACGTCCTTTATTGCCTGTCGGTAGCCGCCGGTTTTTTCAAGCAGCACGGCGCGGTTGAAAAGGGCGAGCAAATTGTCAGGCTCGGCTTTCAAGACAAAATCAAAGTCTTGGATTGCAAGATTGTCCTCGCCGACTTGTGCCCGAAGCAGTCCACGGTTGTAGTGTGCGAGGAAATTCTGCGGGTCAACGTTTATCGCGCTGTCGTAATCGGTCATCGCGTCGCGCAGCCTTTTCTTGTGGTATCTTATAAGGGCGCGGTTTACGTAGTAGTCGGGAATGTTTGGCGAATATTTTATTGCGTGCGTCAGCAGTGTGTCCGCGCTTTCGTAGTTGCCTTGACTGAAGGCAATCATTCCGCGTGCGCCCCAGGCGTCGCCGTTGTTGTGGTTCTTGCTTATGACGTAGGCAAAAAGGCTGTCGGCCTTGAGCGTGTCCTTGAGCTGCAAGTTTACCTGCGCCTCAATCTCGTAGCATTTTGTATAGGACGGCCATTTCGCGTGCATGGTCTGAAGTTCCGCAACCGCCTCACTGTATTGTTTCAGGTGTATGCGGCACAGCACGCGGTTGTACCACGACACTTGGTCGAGCGGTTTGTATTCGATTACTTTTGAATAGTCGCCCACCGCCTCCTCATACTTGTCCTGCTTTATGCGGCACAGGCCGCGAAGCTGGTAGCTGTCCTCGATGAAAGGGTTGAGGTCTATCGCCTTTGAGCAGTCCGCCTCCGCGCCGTGATAGTCCTCAAGATAAAATTTGGCTATCGCCCTGAAATAATACGGGTCGTAGAGGAACGGCTTTGCGTTTATTATTTCGTTGAAATACTGTATTGACAGCACATAGTCGTCATAATAGAGCGCATTGCGACCTATCAGCATCACCCTGTCGGTGTTGATTTGCGCCGCCACCGCAAAGGGGAGAAGGGAAAGAAAAAGCAGGAACTTTTTCAAAGGCTTTGGGGCATAGCCGCCGCGATGGAAAGGCGGCGGTTTGCTGCCGTTTTTATTTCAGGTGTCGGTTGAACTTTGTTTTGTATGAGCAGCGGTAGCCACCGTGGGCGATAGACTTCATTTTGCGGGCTATCATCTGCCTGCGCAGCGGCGATATTATGTCGGTGAACACGTGGCCCTCAAGGTGTGAGAACTCGTGCTGCATTACGCGGGCGAGAAATCCGTCAGCCCATTCGTCGTGTTCCTCGAAGTTCTCGTCAAGATATTTCACGTGTACCCTTTTGGGGCGCACCACCTTTTCGTGTATTCCTGGTATGCTAAGGCAACCCTCGTCTATGGAGCAGGTCTCGTCGCTGCCCTCTATGATGCGGGCGTTTATGTAGGTTTTGCGGAAGTCCTTGTATTCGGGATAGTCTTCTGCCAAGTCTCTTAGGTCTATGACCACAAGGCGTATTGAAAGACCTATCTGCGGTGCTGCAAGTCCTACGCCCTCGGCGTTCTCGAGCGTTTCGTACATATTCGCGATGAGCTGTTTGAGGTCGGGATAGTCGGGCGTGATGTCTTCTGCCACTTGGCGCAAAACAGGTTCGCCATATACGTAAATGGGTAGTTTCATGTTTCTTTTTATTTGGTGTTGCAGCTTTCCATATAGGACTGCAAAATTATGGTTGCGCTTATTTTGTCAACGAGGGCCTTGTTCTGCCTTTCCTTTTTCCGCAGCCCGCCGTCGAGCATTGCGCGGTGGGCGAGTACGGAGGTGAACCTCTCGTCGTAAAACTCAATTGGGATTTCAACGGCTTTCTTCAGTCTGCCGGCAAACTCCTTTACGCGGGCGGCGTTCTCCGACGGTGTGCCGTCCGACTGCGTTGGCATTCCGATCACTATGCGTTCCACCGCTTCCTTGGCGGTGTAGGCTTTGATGTAGTCGAGCAGTTTTGGCGTATCAACAGTTTCAAGACCTCCTGCGATTATTTGCAGCGGGTCGGTTACGGCAATGCCAGTGCGGCGTTTGCCATAGTCTATCGACATTATTCTTGCCACGCGTGATATGTTTGTTTAATTTGCAAAGTTATGAAAATCCGCGTGTACGGCAAATCGCTTTCTGCAAATTCAGCAGCATACGAACGGAAAATAAAGGCATGAGTCCGAAATAGGGAACTTTCAAATTTGGGCAAGGTTGCGCGGTTTGCGAAAAAGTTCATAGTGGCATGACAAGCAGATGATGTTTTGAACGCGTGAAATGGTTATAAATAGATACTGGCGTATTTATCAAAGATTTGTGCCAATTGTAGGGGCGTATTGCATACGCCCTAAATTGCGCCGGTTTGCGATGTTGTGGCGAAAGTTTGCGGTGCGGTTCGTGCGGCGGAGTAAAGGGCGTATGCAATACGCCCCTACATATATACCATTTGCAATCAATAAACAACACGTATCGTTCATATAGTTTCCGCAAACCATAATCGTCTGTCCTTTTCAAAACGCCCCAAAAACTATATTTGATATGGGAAAAACTATGTCCTATGTAGAAAAAATTATGTCTGATA
>CAVCON010000015.1:0-6305 GCA_963603805.1 Oscillospiraceae bacterium | reverse complement strand
AATTCAAATTACATCAGACCTTTTTTTGCCACTTGCAAACGTTTGAAAAACAAATCGTTACAAAGAATGTCTTTATTTGCTTATTGATTTGGAAATCAGGGGTTTACATGAAATTAGGCGTTTACGGTCTCTCTGGCAACTTTGTCTTTTATGTTTTCTTGGCGCGAATTGATGCAATAAAAGCAAAGACCGGACGGATTTGCGCCATTCGGTCTCTGTAAATTGGATATTGAATTCCTTTTGTGTGGAATTATTTCTTTGGTGCTCCGCCCCCGAAATCATCAAACATGATGTCCTCACGCTCCACTCCGAGAGAGTCGAGAAGATTCGTAACAGCCCCTGTCATAGGTCCTGGACCGCAGAGGTAGTATTCTATGTCTTCGGGCGCGGGGTGGTTCTTCAGATATTTTTCATACATAACCTGATGCACAAAGCCCGGTGTGTATTCCACGTGCGCCGCATCGGCTTCCGGGTCGGGGCGGTCGAGGGCGAGGTAGAACTTGAAGTTGGGGAATTCCTTTTCGAGCTCGTGGAAATCTTTCAGATAGAACACTTCCGAGAGCGAGCGTGCGCCGTAGAAGTATGACATCTTGCGGTCGGTGGTGTGGAGTGTGCGCGTCATGTGCATAATCTGCGCACGCAGCGGTGCCATTCCGGCGCCTCCGCCAACCCATATCATTTCGCGCTTTGAGTTGAAGCGTGGGTGGAAATCGCCGTAAGGGCCTGACATAATAACCTTGTCGCCCGGCTTGAGCGTGAAAATGTACGAGGAGGCTATGCCCGGCATCACGTCTTGGAAGCCGATTTGCGGTTTCGGCTTGAAAGGCGGCGTGGCTATCCTCACCGTAAGCATGAAGCGGTCGCCCTCGGCAGGATAGTTGGCCATGGAATAGGCGCGTGTGGTCGGCACGGTGTTGGTGCACTTTAGCGAGAAAAGTCCGAACTTCTGCCATGCGGGCAGGTAGCGTCCAAGGCTTTCCTTGTCGATGTCCTTGTCGTAATCCATGGAGTATGCAGGTATTTCAATCTGCGCATAGCTTCCGGGAAGGAAGTCCATGTGTTCGCCCTCGGGCAGTGCCACGATGAATTCCTTTATGAATGAGGCCACGTTGTTGTTCGACACCACGGTGCATTCGTATTTCTTTACGCCAAGCACTGACTGCGGAACTTTTATTTCCATGTCTCCCTTTACCTTTACCTGGCATCCGAGACGGTAGTGGTCGAGCAGCTCGCGGCGCGTGAAGTGGGATTTTTCAACGTCTATTGCCTCGCCGCCACCGCTAATGACCTGGCATTTGCACTGTCCGCACGAGCCTTTGCCGCCGCACGCCGAGGAGAGATACACGTTTTGCTCGGCAAGGGTGGAGAGCAGCGATGCGCCTTGCGGCACTGACAGCTTTTTCTCTCCGTTTACGGTGATGTTGACGTTTCCGCTCGGCGTGAGGTATTTCTTTGCCACAAGCAGAAGAATTACCATGAGGATTATCACCCCCCAAAACACACCGATGCTTGATGTGATGAACATTATAATTGTCTGCGACATATTGTTAATCCTTGTTTTCTGTACGATATACTATATACTCAGTCCCGAGAAGCACATGAACGCCATTGCCATTAGTCCCACGGTGATGAAGGTTATTCCCAGCCCTTGCAGGTTTTTCGGAACATCGGAGTAAGCCATTTTCTCGCGGATTGCGGCAAGCCCCACGATTGCCAGAAGCCATCCGATGCCTGAACTGAATGCGTAAACAATAGCGTCGCCAACTCCCGCAATGGCGCGTGCGTCTGTTGCGGGGTCCATCTCAATTCTCTGCTGCATGAAAAGCGATGCCCCCATAATGGCGCAGTTCACGGCGATGAGCGGCAGGAATATGCCCAGCGCATTGTAAAGCGACGGCGAGAAACGTTCCACAACCATTTCCACAAGCTGCACAATAGCCGCAATCACGGCAATGAAGAGGATGAAGGAAAGGTATGTGAGGTCAACGCCCGGCAGTATGCAGTCGGGTGCGAGCACTTTGGTCTGAAGCAGGTAGTTTATGGGCACCGTTACCACAAGCACAAAGGTTACGGCAATGCCGAGACCGAGGGATGTCTTGAGGTTTTTCGACACGGCAAGGTACGAGCACATGCCGAGGAAAGATGCGAATATCATGTTATCCACAAATACCGAGCGGATAAACAGTGCTATGTCATGTTCCATATAGTTTTTCTTTATAGATTAAACAATGCAGGCGTTACTGCTTTTTGCCGATAACGGAATTGCTCACCCAAATAACGCAGCCGAGTATTATAAGGGCCATTGCCGGCGTTGTCATCATGCTGTTGTCAAGATAGCCGGCGTTGTAAACGGCATCTGGTATGAACTTGAAGCCGAGCAGGCAGCCCGAACCGAGTATTTCGCGCACCCCGCCCACAATCACGAGAATGTAGGCGTAGCCCAAGCCGTTGGCAAGTCCGTCAATGAGGCTCGGCCATGGCGCATGGCTCATTGCAAACGCCTCAAGGCGGCCCATTAGGATGCAGTTGGTTATTATCAGTCCCACATAAACCGAAAGCTGTACGCTCACGTCGTATGCCACGGCTTTAAGCACCATGCTCACTATTGTAACGAGCGCGGCCACAACGACAAGCTGCACAATTATGCGTATGCGGTTTGGGATTGTTTTGCGGATGAGGGAGACTATGAAGTTGCTCAAGGCGGTGATTGCCGTTACGGAGAGACCCATGACGATTGCCGGCTCAAGTTGTGAGGTTACGGCAAGAGCCGAGCAGATGCCGAGAATTTGCACCGTGATTGGGTTGTCTTTTCCCAGCGGAGTGGTGAACACTTCGCGGTTTTCCACAGAAAAGAGTTTTGCCATATTATATGCCTTCTTTGTTTTGTTCTGTATTGTTTATTTGTCCAGCAGGAACACGCTGTATTTAGCCACGCAGTCGTGTATCATGTCGGTTACGCCGTTGCAGGTGAGCGTCGCGCCGGAGATTGCGTCGCATTGGAACTGCTCTTTCGTGGGGTCTTTCTTTTTAACCAAGCCGAGCATAACGGTGCTGCCGCCGTCGGAGAACAGTTTTTTGCCAACGAACTCCTTTTGGAAACTTTCCTCCGTTATTCTTGCGCCAAGTCCCGCCGTTTCGCTCTGGTGGCTGAAGTACGCCCCGAAAACGGTGTTCTTGTCATCGTCGAGCGCGATGTAGCCCCAAATCGGTCCCCACAGACCTTTTCCGTAAAGAGGTATCACGTATTTTGTCTGACCGTTCACGTAGCATTGGTAAAGCGGCAGATGGTTGTCGTCAATTTCCTTGGGGGCGATTTTGAAACCGTCCTTGTCTTTCCCGCTCCCGTCTTTGTAAACGCTGCCGTCGGTGCGTATTATTTTGTCGAATGTTACGCTTTTCTCAAATTCGCTTTCTACTTGGCTGTTGTCGAGACCGCGAATGTTCAGTGAGGCGAGTATCTGCTTTTTCTTGTCTATCCGCTCGTTCGACATCGAAGCCGGTTCGAGCGATTTTGAGACAAACGCCAGCAGGAATGCCACAATCACCACCACTGCCGATGCGTAAACCAATGTGTAAGCATTGCTGTTTGTATTGATCTTCATAAGTCTTGTTTGTTTACGGTTTCACCCTGCGCATACGGCGGCGCACGTTGCTTTGCACAAAGCAGTAGTCGATTGCCGGGGCGAACATATTCATCATTAATATTGCAAACATCATCCCTTCGGGGTATCCGGGGTTCAGCACCCTAATTGTAACGGCTATCACGCCTATCAGGAAGCCGTAGATGTATTTGCCGCCTTCGGTGCGTGCGCTTGTTACGGGGTCGGTAGCCATGAACACCGCGCCAAAGCAGAAACCGCCAAGCACAAGGTGCTCGTACCACGGCATACTCGAAAGTCCAGCTGCATGGTAAAGCGCGGCGGCGATGCCACCGCCCACAAAGACGCTCAGCATGGTTTTCCAGCTCGCAATGCCTGTTATCAGCAAAAAGGCTGCGCCTATCAGAATTGCCACGACGCTTGTTTCGCCGATGCTGCCGGGGATTAGCCCGACAATGGAGTCAAGCAGCGAAGCATCGGGTGTCTGACCCACTCCTGCCTGTGCAAGAGGTGTTGCGGCCGTGAACGCTTCGGGAAGTTTGTTGCCCAGACCAAGAACCGTGTCGTTTGCTATCCACACCGTGTCGCCCGACATTTTGGAAGGGTAG
The DNA here is from genome assembly GCA_963603805.1 of Oscillospiraceae bacterium. GTDB lineage: Bacteria > Bacteroidota > Bacteroidia > Bacteroidales > Bacteroidaceae > UBA6398. Next base: position 2,098 of record CAVCON010000015.1, on the reverse strand, counting down.
GATATGAACATGAAGGCACGCGCCACGAGAGCCACGTTGAATATGTTCATGCCTGTGCCGCCGAAAATCTCCTTGGCGAACACCACAGCAAATGCAATTGCAACGGCCATTATCCACAGCGGGCAGTTTACAGGCAGAATCATCGGCACTATAAGTCCGGTTACAAGGTAGCCCTCCTGTATCTCCTCGTGTTTCCATTGCGCCACGGCAAACTCTATCCCCAGTCCCACGATATACGAAACCGCAATCTTGGGGAGCATCACGAGCAGACCGTATGCGAACATCGTTAGCCATGATGCCTCAACGCCCGCAGCCTTGTAGTTCTGGAAACCTATGTTGTACATTCCGAACAGCAGGGCGGGCAACAAAGCTATCACCACAAACGACATTATTCGCTTGGAGTCTATGGCATCGTGAATCGACACGCCCGACTTGGATGTTGTGGAAGGCACCAAAAGAAACGACTCGAAGCCCTCGAACACCGAGCGCAGGGACTTCAGTCTGCCGCCGTCCTCAAACTGCGGCCTTATTTTGTCAATATAGTTCTTTATCTTGCTCATATCATTTTGTTCTTTGTCATGCAAGCTCCTTGCGCAGGAAGTCAAGCCCCTCGCGCACTATTTTCTGCAATTCGAGTTTGGATGAATCCACAAATTCCGCCACGGCGAAGTCCTCGGGCGCAACCTCGTAGATGCCGAGTTCTTCCATGCGGTCGATGTCCTTGGCGATAATCGCCTTTACCAAGTACCCGGCGTATATGTCCATGGGGAAAACCCTGTCGTATTCCCCGCTCATTATAATATGGCGTTCCCCGCCTTTTATGCGTGCGTCGGGGTTGTATTTACGTTTGGGCAATAGCCATGAAAGATAGGAACGGCTTGCCGAGAACTCGTTTGTACGCGGGGCTATCCAGCTGAGGACTTCATTTTTGTCGTCGCCCTCGGGAATAGCCGTAACCTCGCCGGCGTAGGCTGCAAGGTAGCCGTTTGCTGTAACGGGAACTCCCACAAGCGGGTTGCCGTTGATTATGCGTACGTGTTCGGTGTGCTTCAGCTTGCCGCCAACAAGCGGCTGAAGGCTTCCGCCAGCTATGGTGTCGTAGTATTGCGGGGTTGCAACCTCAGAACCGGCAACGGCTATGCGCCGTGTGAAGTCGAGCGTGCCTGTTGTGAGCAGCTTGCCGAGAATTGCCACGCTCTCCGGGTTTATTGTCCAAACCACCTCACCTTTGTTCACGGGCTTGGTGTTGTTTATCTGCACCCCCACGTTTCCTGCGGGATTTGCCCCCTCAAATACGTTCACTTCCGCACCGTCTATTTCGCCAAACGCATCTTGTTGTTCCGGGGATATGCCCACGCTCACAGGGGCTATTTTAGAGAGTGCCTTTACGCCGGCTTTGAAAAACTCCTCCCTGCCTTTCAGCACAATGTTGCTGTCTGCGGCAAGCGGCATGGTGCTGAACAGCGAAATGAATATGTCGCGTGGGGCTTGGGCGGTGTCGGGCACGATGTCGAACGGACGCTGGCGCAGATAGGGCGTGATGCCCGCAGAGTTCATTACGTCTGTTACCTTTTGCGCGTCCATACCGTTGATGTCTGCCTTTTCAAAGGCTGCGGAGCGGAACTCGCCGTCGTTCTCTATCACCACGGCAAGCAGTTTGCGCCGTTCGCCACGCTCTACGGCAACAACCTTGCCGCTTACGGGCGATGTGAGCTTTTGCGCCTCATTGCGCTTGTCAACGAACAGCGGCGTGCCAACCTCGACGGCATCGCCCTCTTTTACAACCACACGCGGAACGAAGCCGATGAAGTCGGGCGGACATACGGCAACCTTGCCAACGTCCTTGCGGACGTCCGACACAAGGTTTTCCGCAACACCCTCAATGGGGATGTCCAGACCTTTGTGCAGCTTTATAATCTTATTCATAAACAGGATTTATGTTGTCCATACCAATACATTGCGAAAATAGTAATAAATGCCCACTTTGGCAAAATAAAAATGTGCGTAAGAAGGGGATAGGCAAAAAAAACTTTCAAAACGCAAACTCCGCATAAGAAAATCTTATTGGCGGTTGGTGGGGAAAACCACAGGTGCGGCG
>CAVCON010000014.1:0-21567 GCA_963603805.1 Oscillospiraceae bacterium | reverse complement strand
TTTTGGTCAGAAACGCCACCCAACGACATTACTTACAAACTTGAACTTCTTGAAGAATATAATGGCACAATGCTTTCAGAGCAAAACTTGCGCAAACATGGTTTCAAAGGAGGAAAATCTTTCCAGATTCCCAATTGCAATAATATAGAACTAATCAATTATATTAAATCTGTATTCTAACCTTGAAAGGTGATGCTCAACTCTTATAAAGCTCTTTGACTAAGCAGTCAAAAGCCCCTTCAAAGAACCATACCAACGTAAATACGATTTTGGGGTAAAGCAAAAAGCAGCGGCAGGCACTACGCCAGTAACGCGTGTCTGCCGCTGTCTGTATTTTGATTACTATCAGTCGAGCAGCATGTCGTACTGGTCGCACTCGCCTGTGCGGTGGGCAAACTGCTTTGTTGTGGGCGATATTCCGAAGAGGGCGGAATATGTGCTCACCTTTACGGTCTTGCCGTCGGGCATGAACTCGAGTATTCTCAGCCAGCCGTCGCCACCGTTGCCTTCCCAGCCGCCGCCAAGCACCTGCACGTTGAACATCATCTGATGGACAGTTTTTCCGGCATCGTTCTTGTCCTTGCGGTATGCAACGCTTTCCTCGAACGAGCCGGGGACACCTGTGTGTCCGCTAAGCACAAAGCGGATGTTGGGAGTGCATTTCACAAGTTTGTCCCAAATGCCCTGCCCCCAGTTGTGAGGCTCTATTTTGTAGTTTTCATTGTCTGTGCGTTTTGCAGTCTTTTCGCGCAAAAATGTATGGGTAAGAAGAATCACCTTGTGGTTTTTGTATTTTTCGCTGTCGCAAAGTTTTTTCGCCCAACTCAGCACGGCATCGCGCGGAGCCCACTCAACGGCAATCACAAGCAGGTCGCCCCAATTCTTGTCCTTGAAAGCGTATGCCGAGTTTTCGAGCGAAGCCTTCCCCTCCCTGTTTGGGAAAGCCGCCACAAGGCAGTCCGCCCATTTTGAGTTTCTCTCCACCGGGAAATATTCGGGGAAATGGGTGAAAATTTCGTCCCCACGTGTGTAGCCATATTCATGGTTTCCTGTGGCGATGATATACGGGACCTTGTTGTCGAGACGTGCCAGACTGCGCGACGCACTCTCCCACATTTGGCGGCTCGTCTGGTTGAGCATGGAGCGGTTCAGCACAATGTTGTCGTTTTGCTCCACAAGGTCTCCCGTTACAAGCACAGCCTTTATATTGAGGTTTTCGATATTGTCGGCACACCATAATGTCGTTAGCTCGAATAGCGGCTGGTTGATGTCATACTTTGTGTAGCCCTGTGGGTCGCCGAGCAAAATCATGCTAAAGGAGTTTTTGTCGTTTAGCTGCTGACGGTCGGCACGGCTCTGCGCCCCCGCCGTTACGCCTGTCATAAGGCATAGTGAAAATAGGATTGTTTTTAAGTTCATTACTTTGTTTTTATTATATGTTTGTCTGTTAGTTCATTTTCTGAAACACAGCCGGCGGTAATCGCAATAAGCGCAAACCTTATCGTTACCGCAAGGTGCGAAAGGTTTTGACAAATCAAATATGTCATCGACTATACGCTGCACTTCCTCACGCACCTCATCGCGCACTTCGTGAAAACCGCTTAGTATAGTTTTGTTTATGCTTATGCACGGTTCAAAGTCGTCCTTTGCCATTGCCGTGATGAAATACAACTCCGGCCTTATCACCGTACCCCTTAGCACGTTGTCGAGCGCGAGCGAATAGACCAATGTCTGCAACACATAATTGTAGTGCTTTTGCGAATCGGGCTTTGAGAACACATCGTGTAAGTTCGCCGCCTTGACTGCCCCGCCCCATTTGCCGGTTTTGTAGTCAACCACCACATACACGCCGTCCTTTATATGCACACGATCGAACTTTCCGCCCACCTTGACTGTATATCCGCTTTTTGAGGTGAAAGGCACGTAGAGAAATTTCTCTATATACTGCGGCACTATGTCAAAGGGGGCGTTGGCGGCATCGTATCGAAGCACGTCCTTCAGGTATTTCATTATAATGCCGCGTATCACGCTGTTGTCCGCCACCTTTGAATCCTCAAAAGCTTTTTCAACACATTCCGACAGGTACGCAAGCCTTTTGTCTGCCAAATCCTGCTCTATGGTGGAACGTTCTATATGCGTGCTTGGCTTGTTTTCGTAATACCGCTGTATTGAGTCATGGAATATCGTGCCGAAAAGGTTTTGCGGCATTTTTTCGGCATCCGGTTCGGGAGTGCGCAGACGCGCCACCTTGTTGTAGTAGAACTTCAAAGGGCATTCCACATACATATATAATGGCGTTGCCTCGAGCGACTTTATTTTTTGCAGCATTTGCGGAGACTTTTTCACCTCCTGCGGCGCATACTCGCGCAACACCGCTTTTCCTGCGACGGTTTCCACATTGAAGCCACGCCTTATCTGCCCCGCAAGCATCTGCAATATGTACCGCGACATTTCACGGCTTCCCATTGCTGTTGAAGAAGAGGAATATGCCACGGAGATATTCGGCGTGCGCTTCAGCAAGCGGAAAAAGTTGTACGCCGCCACGCTGCCGTTATTCAGCACGGGCAAGCCGTATGCAGAGCGCACTGCGTTGGGGAGCATGGTGGGGCGACGGCTTGTTTGCGGAAGAGAACCCTCATTGCAGTCGAGCAAAAGAACGTTGTCGAAATCGATGGTGCGGGTGTCCTGAAGGTTTATGCCATCAACGCGCCGCTTGCTGCCTGAAACGGTTTTGGCGTCGTCGGAATTGTGTTCGTCCACGCCTGCAACATACTGCGACTTGAATATCATAGCAGCCACACGCGGCGAGACATTCAGGTCTTTGTTTTTCTCCAATAACGCACACACGGTGTTAACCGCCGTTTTTGCAGCCTCCAACGAAATTTTCTCGTCAGTGCAATCTTCGTCCTCGTCCGCCTTTATACCGTTTTCTATCTCTTTTTTCAACGCCGCAATCATAGTACGCCCATCATATTCTTCCGCACTTTCATGACTTTTTATTTCGGCATCGATAAAGCGCATCAGTTTGGCATATATCGAAGTTTGCGCCAGCGCACACGGAATTTTGAAGTCAAAATCCCCACGTGGCAAAAAATGGTGCAGCATTCCAACTATTCCCTCGTCCATTGGGATTATTGCCGTGAAGTCGTCCTTTGCCGGATTTACGGTTTCGAGCCATTTTGCCACGTATGCAGCTTCGCCGCTTTGCGTGGAACTCTCCACAATCTTCACGGCAGACAGTTCGCTGTGCTCGCACGGCGGAGTCCAACCGCCAAAAGCTTTCAGGTTTGCGCGAATGTCGGAAACAGCGATATTGTCATCGTCAACAAATCCCGGAGTGTATTCCCAAAAGAAATCTGCACGTCCCTGATCCTTCAAATGCCTCATCACACGCCTTTCAGCCCCGCTAAGCACATTGAAGCCGACAAACTCATATTTTTTCCCCTCGGCGGTTTTCAAAATATTCTCGCAGCCTTTTCGGTAAACAGCCCCTTCGTATGTAGTCTTTTCCCGCCCGGATTTAATATGTCCGTAGATTGCCGACAGCATATTCCACACCTCGTGGTACTTGCCGCGCATATTGTCGCCGTAAGCCTGATAGAACGTAGAGAAATACTCTTTGAGCTGCCTCACGCTCTCCTCGTCGGCAAACTTCATGTTCTCTATGTCCCGCAGGTTGTTGACTTCGCGAAACACCGATGCCGCGTCGGCAAGACTTTTGTCAACGTCGTCAAAATCGCCAAGCATCATCTCGCCCCAAGGCAGGAACTCATCAAGTGTCATTATGTCAGAACTGCCACGCTCCGCGCACACGGCAAGATAAGCGTTGTATATCCTGAAAAGCATTTCGCTTACGTCCGCTTTTTTCAGCCCCGAACTGTTGCGGAGCAAGCCGCTCATGGTAAACAGCCGAGGCGAACGCCCAGCTGTTTCGGAACTTTTCTTAGCCCAGATGCCGCCAAACACTTCTATGGCTCTATGCTGTGGGAATACAATGTTCAAAGCGGAATAATCGCCGCCGCGCCTCACAAGCTCTTCCGCCACCATTGCCAAAAAAGAAACCTTCACGCCAGTTCCTCCATATTAATATCAAGTTCCACAATCCTGCCTTGGGGAGAAAACCTGCTGCCGCCATTCTTTGCCGCCTTTTCTCCCGGCACAATATTCTTGCCGTATTTCTCCATATCCATATTGCCCAAGGCATAAACAAGAAAATCAGATATACGCGTGCTGTTTATGGTGTCGCCCAACTTGTCTCTTTCGGCAAACTGCACGAAAAGGTTAGCCTTTGCCCTTGTGAACGCCACGTACAGCATATTAAGGTTGTCAACCTCCACGTCAAAGACTTCCTTGGCATAATCGCCCTCGTAAATGCTTTCCTTTGCCTTTTTGACAAAGCCCACAGGTACGAGAGGAATGCCATCATAGCCTTCGCCGTGCGGGCTGCACCACATCTTGGAGTTGTTTGTAGGCACAAATTTCCAGTCGCAGTAAGGAATGAACACCGTGTGAAACTCCAATCCCTTAGCCTTGTGTATGGTCATCGCCTTTATGCCGCTGTCTGTTCCCATGGCTATATACTGCTTCGCCCCTTCCGCGTCCCAATCGTCAAAAAAGCGTTTCAGGTCGTAGGCATTGCGCTGTGAGTAAGCGTTTATATAGTCCATGAAGGTAAGCAGATACTGGCTCTCGCCCTTTATGTCCGATACACGCAGCATACGTGCCAGCCTCATTGCCATTTCCGCTACAGGAAGTTCGGCGAGACCGCTTTTTGTTTTCACGAGTTTTGGCGGCAATGACTTTTCAATATACTCGCGCACCGCGTTCTCGTTTGCATCTTCAAACACAGGCTCTGCAAAAGCCGCCCCGTCGCATATCCGCCGGTATTCGCGGGCAACGAAAAAGCCGCAAACATTGTCGGGGTTGCCGCAAACCTCACCGTAAACATATTTCATTGCGGCTACAACAATTTCCACCGCCACGGAGTTTGTAAGGTTATACGCCTCGCGTGTGTCTATCTTGAAAGGGGCGTCGTTTGACTTGGCATAATCGGCAATGGCGTATATCTCGTCGTTCTTGCGTGTGAGTATCGCCATTTCGCTATAGTCCACCCCTGCGTCATGCGCAAGCTCTATGTTGTCGAGCAGGGTTTCGAGCCTCTCCTCCTCCACGTCGTCGCTGTCCGACGGTATTCCAAAAATCTTCACATACCCCTCTGCCGCCGGCTCGTGCTTTGCACATTGCCTCACATCCGAATAAATTCTGTCAATGCCGTTGGGACGCAGTTTTCTCACATATTCAAAAAACTCGTTGTTGAAAGCCACAATGTTCCCGCAGCTGCGGTAATTGTCTCCAAGCACATAGTGTCCCTCCGCATCGCATTTCTCTCCCAAGCCTTGCAGTATATTCCAGTCGCCGCCGCGCCAACGGTAGATGCTCTGCTTCACATCGCCCACCACCACGCAGCGGTTTCCCTCGGCTGCCAAAAGGTTTGACATCAGTTTCCAAAGACTGTCAAACTGCATTTGCGACGTGTCCTGCGCCTCGTCAAGCATAATGTGGCGGTATCTGCGTCCTGCGCGTTCAAACACAAAGGAAATGTTTTCGCCGTCGCGCAACTGTTCGCTCACAAGCTCCTGACTTTTGGAAAGGAGTATGCGGTTTTCATCGCGGCTCTCCTTCTTCACCTCACAGTCTATGGCTTCGAGCATCCTCATCTCGTTCAGGTTCTTCAGCGTAAGGTCTGCGCTGTTGAGCCGGCGGAACAGCCGTGCGCGGTCTTTCTCAAACGCCACAAACTGCGAATGCCACATATCCATTTCTTCGGGCGAAGCCTTTGTCTTGCCATAGTCGCCGTTATAGAAAGCCGAAACCGACTTGTTCATTCCGTCGCACTCGCATTCCACCGCCTTGGCGACATAATTCCTTACATATCTGCCTTTCGCAAACTTGTCATAGTCTATCGTCAAACTGTCGGCAAGGTGGGAAATAAGGTTCTCCGCCTTTTTCTTCTCCTCTGCCAGACGGTCGTATATCTCCGAAAAAGTCTTGGCATCGCCAAACACGCGGTTTATCTCCGTTTCATTGCGCATATACGCCTCGCGGCACACGTTAAGTCCGAAACGTTTCAAGGCACGGCGGAAGTCCCACGAGGAGTTTTCCTCAAGGTTTTTCTCAATATAGTCTTTCAACAATCCAGCCAGCACACGGTTCTTCCCCTCCGCAGCCTGAGCCACAATATTCTCCACCGCAGAGTCCACCGCCTCGTCATCATTAAGGAACACCTCAAGACTGGAATCGTAGCCTATCATCGCGGCTATGTCGCCCACTATTCCCTGAAAGAACGAATCAATAGTCTTTACGTCAAAAAAGTCATAATTGTTCAGGATGTGGCGCAGCGTGGTGGCGCAACGTTCCCTAATCTCCTCCGCGCTGAACTTTCCGCCGAGTATTCCGCCTATTTTCTCCACATAGGCATTTCCCTGCGGAAGTCCGTTGCCAATGTTCCAAAGGGTGTTGAGAATGCGCATCTTCATTTCCCCCGTGGCCTTGTTGGTGAAAGTGATGGCAAGAATGTTTGCAAACGCCGACGAGCCGGCATGGGAGGATATTGCAAGGGCTATATACTCCGAAACAAGCGTGAACGTCTTTCCGCTGCCGGCGGAAGCACGGTAAACCTTTATGTTTTTGCTTTCACTCATCAATAAACGGCTGTTGCGCACTTTGCAAATTTAGCCATAAATTCCAGACAAGACGATGGGTTTCATGATGATATTTCCATAGAAACTGTCATGTTTGCAGATGCCGCAGTTGAGGATGTTGTCATGCGCCTGCGGACGACCCGGAAAATTATATCTGATGTGGGAAAAACTATGTCCGATGTAGAAAAAACTACATCAGACGTAGGAAAAATTATATCAGACCTTTTTTTGCCGCTTGCAACCCGCTGGAAAACAATATGCTTTTATTCCTCGCTCCGAACAAAGGCAAACAAGACAAATTTGCGGCAAAACCATTTCGCCCAAACCTTTGGCACAGGCTTTGCTATATTCCATATTAAATTTATTAATACCTTTGCACGGAAGGAAAGTCTCCAAACATGAACAATCAGTTTTCACCAAGAGTAAACCAAATACTCATATACAGCAAGGAAGAAGCCGAGCGGCTGCAATCACGCACCATAGAGCCGGGACATTTGTTTCTCGGACTGCTGCGCGAAAATTCGGGCAAGGCCATAGACATCCTGAACAAGTTCCACCTGCGGCTTGACGACATAAAGCGCGGAATTGAGGAAAAGCTCAACGAGGAGACAGGCAACACGCGCACCGACATTTTCAGCGAGATTGTACTCTCGCCCGCATCAGCCAAAATTCTCCGTGGCGGCACACTCGAAGTGCGTCTGCTCCACAGCCGTTGCCTCGACACCGAACACCTGTTGCTGGCTTTGCTCAAGGACAACGACAACATTGTATGCAAAACGCTCAACGACAACGACATTACATACGAGTCGGTACACAAGATGCTCGCAATGAAGCCCGACGTGAACGCCGGCTTCGGGTTCAGCGACGACGAGGAAGACGAGGAATTGGAAGAACACGGCAAAAAGGGCACGGCGCGACCTGCGGAGTTCAAGCCGACACCCGGCAACGAAACGCCGGTGATAAACAACTTCGGCTACGACCTCACAGAAGCCGCCGCCAAAGGCAAACTCGACCCCGTAGTGGGACGCGAAAAGGAAATTGAGCATATAGCGCAAATACTGAACCGCCGCAAGAAAAACAACCCAGTGCTGATAGGCGAGCCTGGGGTTGGCAAAAGCGCTATTGTGGAGGGACTCGCCATAAGGATAAAGGAACACAAGGTGCCACGCACATTCCTGCACAAGCGCGTTGTTGCGCTCGACATGGTTTCGCTCGTGGCAGGAACAAAATATCGCGGCCAGTTCGAGGAGCGCATTCGCGGTCTCCTTGAGGAACTGCGCAAAAACCCCGACATAATCCTGTTCATCGACGAGATACACACCATTGTCGGCGCAGGTTCTGCCCCCGGCACAATGGATGCCGCAAACATTCTGAAGCCTGCTCTCGCACGCGGGGAGATACAGTGCATCGGCGCAACCACGATGGACGAATACCGCAAGTCGATAGAAAAAGACGGCGCACTCGAAAGGCGTTTCCAAAAGGTTCTTGTAGAGCCGACATCATACGATGAGACGCTGCAAATTCTCCACAACATCAAGGACAGGTACGAGGACCATCACAATGTGCGCTATACCGACGAGGCAATTGAAGCCTGCGTTTCGCTCACCGACCGCTACATATCCGACAGATGCCAGCCCGACAAGGCTATAGACGCACTTGACGAGGCGGGGTCGCGTGCGCACATCGTAAACCTTAAAGTGCCTAAGGAACTTGAGGAATGCGAAAACAACATAGCGCAACTGAAGGCGGACAAAAACGAGGCCGTGAAAAAACAGGACTTTGAGCGTGCCGCCGAACTGCGCGACAAGGAAATTACGCTCACCCGCCAGTACGAGCAGATGCAGAAGCAATGGGAGGAGTCGCTTAGCGAAAACCGCGAAGCCGTTGACCGCCCGCAAATTGAGGAGGTGGTTTCGTATATGTCGGGAGTACCGGTGCAGAAAATGGTGCAGGCGGAAAACATAAGGCTGAAAGGAATGCACCAGAAGCTCTCCGGCGAAGTCATTGCCCAAGACACAGCCGTGCAAAAGCTCACAAGGGCGATTATGCGCAGCCGCATAGGATTGAAAGACCCCAAACGACCGATAGGGACGTTCATGTTTCTCGGTCCTACAGGCGTGGGCAAGACGCTGCTCGCAAAAAAACTCGCCGATTTCATGTTCGGATCAGAAGATGCGCTCATACGCATTGACATGAGCGAATACATGGAGAAATATTCCGTTTCGCGCCTCATCGGTGCGCCTCCGGGATACGTGGGATATGAGGAGGGCGGACAATTAACCGAGAAAGTGCGCCGACATCCCTACTCCATCATCCTGCTCGACGAGATAGAAAAGGCAAACGGCGACGTGTTCAACCTGCTGTTGCAGGTTATGGACGAGGGAAGGCTCACCGACAGTAACGGGCGCACCGTTGACTTCAAGAACACCGTTATAATAATGACGTCAAACAGCGGCACAAAACAACTGCGCGAGTTCGGGCACGGCATAGGCTTCAACGCCCCCGGAGCCGGCGACAAGAGCCAGAACGACTCAATCATACGCAAGTCGCTAAACCGCACATTCGCCCCGGAGTTCCTTAACCGCATTGACGAGATTATAATGTTCGAGCCGCTTACAAAAGAAGCCGTGAGAAAGATTGCCGACACGGAAATCGACAAGCTCGTGGAGCGCACGAAGTCTATCGGCTACACAATGAATGTAACTCCCGAAGCAAGAGACTTCATTGCAGAAAAAGGTTTTGACCCACAACTTGGAGCCAGACCGCTAAGGCGCGCAATACAGGGCTACATAGAGGATGCGGCGTGCGAACTTCTTATGGCGGAAAACGCAGACAGCCACACCGCAATCAACATTTCGCTTTGCAAGGAGGGCGGAAAGCTCAATGTGGAATGGGCGGAAAACCAAGAAACGCAAACAAACACTGGCGACTGACGCTTGCTGAAGTTGCTGTTCCATAAATGCCGCACCCGATTAGCCGGGCGCGGCATCCTTTTTCCCACAAGAAACGACAAATCCGCCACTACGCCACAAACATTTACACATTCCCCTTTCTGTAAATACGGTAGTTTTTCCTGTTATTCGGTTTACGCCCAATTTGCCCGCCTTTTCTAATTTTGCAAACGTAACAAAGAACCATTAACATGAAGAATTTACTCAAGTGTATCACAATGGCGGCAGCCGGTCTGCTTGTGTCGGCATCGTGCAACGGCAAAAAGACCGAAACCGCAGGAACACCACAAAACAAAGAACAGAAAACAATGGAAGAAAACGGTAAAACCAAAGTGCTGATAGTGTTTTTCTCCCACGCAGGAGAGAACTACGGCGTCGGCAACGTAAAAGTGGGAAACACCAAACTGGTGGCAGACGAAATCAAAAAGGTTACAGGAGGCGACACGTTTGAAATCGTGGCACAGAAAAGCTACGATATGCCTTACGACGAACTTACAAAACTGGCAAAAGAGGAAACCGAGAACGGAGAAAAGCCCGCATTCAAAGGAGAAGTGAAGAACATCGGCCGATACGACACCATTTTCATCGGCGGTCCGATATGGTGGGGCACATACCCGCAAGTGATGTTCACTTTCTTCGACACCTACGACCTTAACGGCAAAACCATAATACCGTTCTCCACCCACGAAGGCAGCGGACTTGGCAGCGTGGTGGGCGATTTGAAGAAACTATACCCCAAGGCAAGTTTCAAAAAAGCCTTCTCCATATACGGCCACGAAACCCGCAAAGACCTAAGCAAAGTGGACAAATGGCTGAAAGAATTGGGCTATAATACGCCAAACAAATAAGGCAAAATTCACGACAAAGACATATCCACATCCGTCCAAAACTTAAATCGCAAAAACTACATCAGACATAGGAAAAACTATGTCCTATGTAGTTTTCGGGGTGTTTCGGGAGAAGCAAGCGGCTTAGGGTTTGCGCCATTTGCTGGGACGTATGGCATACGCCCTGTACGCCACCGCAAAAACTGCGTTGACAAACACTGCAAATACATTGCAAAGCGGCGCATTTCGGGCGTATGCAATACGCCCCTACGGAGGTGCAATTCATTAATTAACCGTCATTTATATATTCGCGGCGTGCATTGCATTCGCGCTGTGCGCCACCGCATAAGCCACATCGTGTTCCATTGTGCGGAACTTGAAACAAGGTGGGGCGGCTTGATGAACGCTGCCGCTGCTTTCGTTCATGACAACATTTGCCATTAACCGATGAATAACCCCAAGCAACGGGGATTGTTCGTCAGTTGCACTTGCCATTACCAAGCAGTAAAAGTGTTAAATCAAGGTATGCTCAGACGGGAAACAATGCTGTTTTACCTTTTTTTAGAAACAACACACTACCTTTGCACCCTTATAAAACAGAAACAGCATCATGACACAGATGAAACTGTTTCCTGCGGGCTGCATGAAAGAGTGAACCGCCTGTTTCTGGCATTGTACATGGCAACAGCAAATCTTGATTTGGGTTTTGCGGAAAAAGCCATGTTGTGAAAAGAGCATAATAACTATATAATGAGTATTAAAGATCAGATTGTTTCATTTGTATGGCAGCATGTGTTGCTGCTTGTTTCGTTGTGTGTAATGACCTTGGGCGTTGCTGTCTGCGTAAGAAGCATGTTGGGGGCGAGCGTGATTTCCACCTTGCCGTATGTGTTCGAACTGGCAGGCAAACAAGAATTGGGCGTTCCCAAGTTCACCATCGGTCAATATACCTATATAATGAACGCCTTCTTGGTTGTGGGACAGATTGCCGTTTTGCGCCGTAAGTTTGAGCCTGTACAATTGTTCCAGCTTTTGGTGGGTTTTGTCTTTGGCTCGCTCATAGACCTCAATATGCTGCTTACCGCATGGCTGACACCAGACAATTTGTGGCAGAAGATTGTTTCGCAGGTTTTGGGATGCACCATCTTGGGCATAGGCATAGCCCTGGAGGTGAGATGCGGTTCGGTTACGATGCCGGGCGAGGGTTTCCCTGTTGCCATAAGCCAAGTAACCGGCATCGAGTTTCCGAAAGCAAAGATATGTGTGGACTGCTCGTTAGTTGTACTTGCGGTCATTTTCAGTTTTGTGTTCTTTGGCGCGTGGCAGTGGTATATCGTGGGTGTCGGAACATTGTTTGCCATGATATACGTCGGCATGGTAGTACGAACTGTGGGGAAGCATCTTGGATGGTTCGACAGAATTTTGGCTTACCAACCCGGTTTCAGACGATATGTCTATGGCTTGGCAAGATTTATCTTCAAGCAGAAATGACACACCTGGAATTGAATGACAGGAAAACGGAACAGAAGGAAAAACTGCATTGCTGTTTTGTCAGCCTTGTGGCATATAGAGGCTGACAAGAAAGAAGCCGCAAAAACTATATGGGACATGGGAAAAACTATGTCCTATGTAGAAAAAATTATGTCTGATGTAATTCAAACTACATCAGACCTTTTTTTGCCACTTGCAACTGTTTGATACTCAATTTCCTATCCAGTCTTTCCGCTTTTACTTCAAATCGTTGGTTTTCTGCACGTTACACCTAAAACGCAATTTTCCTGCCTTTCGGCGCGGAACTGGTTTTACGCCATACCACGGAACGATTGTTGCACGCTTGGAAAATAAGCCTCCGCGTTTGGCAGGGATAAGCCCAGAATTTCGTAATTTTGCAACAATTTAGGCGTATTGCAACCGGCATCACGCCGCCATTGGTTTGAAAATATAAAGACATACATAATATGGAACTTGCAAGCAAGTACAGCCCCAAAGACATCGAGGCAAAGTGGTATCAGTATTGGATTGACCACAAACTGTTCAGTTCGAAACCCGACGGTCGCGAACCCTACACCATAGTGATTCCGCCGCCAAACGTAACAGGTGTGCTCCACATGGGGCATATGCTCAACGAAACCATTCAGGACATCCTCGTGCGCCGCGCAAGGATGGAGGGCAAGAACGCCTGCTGGGTTCCGGGAACGGACCACGCCTCAATTGCCACGGAGGCTAAGGTTGTGGGAAGGCTTGCCGAGAAAGGCATAAAGAAAACCGACCTCACACGCGAGGAGTTCCTGAAGCACGCATGGGAATGGACCGACGAGCATGGCGGCATAATCCTGAAGCAGCTGCGCAAGCTCGGCGCATCGTGCGACTGGGAGCGCACGGCGTTCACCATGGACGAAACGCGCTCGAAGAGCGTGATACGCGTGTTTGTTGACCTTTACAACAAAGGACTTATCTATCGCGGAGTGAGAATGGTGAACTGGGACCCAAAGGCACAGACCGCGCTCAGCGACGAGGAGGTGATATACAAGGAGGAGCACAGCAAGCTCTACTACCTGCGCTATTACGTTACTGACCCCGAGGAGGGCGGAAAAAAGTATGCCGTGGTTGCCACCACGCGCCCCGAGACAATCATGGGCGACACCGCGATGTGCATCAACCCGAACGACGAGAAAAACGCCTGGCTGAAAGGCAAGCGCGTCATCGTGCCGCTTGTGAACAGGGAGATACCCGTGATTGAGGACGAGTATGTTGACACGGAGTTCGGCACAGGATGCCTGAAAGTAACGCCGTGCCACGACCCCAACGACTATATGCTGGGCGAGAAGCACAACCTCGAAAGCATAGACATATTCAACGACAACGGAACTATTTCGGAGGCTGCCGGAATGTACGTGGGCATGGACCGCTTTGACGTGAGGAAGCAGATTGCCGAAGACCTTGAGAAGGCAGGGCTTATGGAAAAGGTTGAGGACTACACCAACAAGGTTGGGTTCTCGGAGCGCACGCACGTGGCCATAGAGCCGAAGCTGTCAATGCAGTGGTTCTTGAGGATGAAGCATTTTGCCGACATGGCTCTCCCGCCCGTGATGAACGACGAGATAAAGTTCTACCCCGCAAAATACAAGAACACCTACCGCCACTGGCTTGAGAACATCAAGGACTGGTGCATAAGCCGCCAGCTTTGGTGGGGACACAGAATTCCCGCCTATTACCTTCCGCAAGGCGGATTTGTTGTGGCGGAAAGTGTGGAGGAAGCCGTGAAACTCGCCCGTGAGAAGAGCGGCAACCCAAGCCTTGAAGCCAAAGACCTGCGCCAGGACGAGGAAGCCCTCGACACATGGTTCTCGTCGTGGCTGTGGCCAATTTCGCTCTTCAACGGCATAATGCAGCCCGAGGACAACAAGGAATTCGACTACTACTACCCCACCTGCGACCTCGTAACCGGCCCGGACATCATATTCTTCTGGGTGGCGCGCATGATAATGGCGGGATATGAATACACCGGCAAGATGCCGTTCCGCAACGTTTATTTCACAGGCATAGTGCGCGACAAATTAGGGCGCAAGATGTCGAAATCGCTCGGCAACTCGCCCGACCCGCTCAAACTAATCGAGGAATACGGAGCTGACGGGGTGAGAATGGGAATGATGCTGTCCGCCCCTGCCGGCAACGACATCCTGTTTGACGAAAGCCTTTGCGAACAGGGACGCAACTTCTGCAACAAGATATGGAACGCATTCCGCCTTGTTGAGGGTTGGAGCGTTGACAACGGCGCGGAGCAGCCCGACACTGCAAAAACAGCCATTGAGTGGTTCAATGCGGAGCTGCGCAAGAGCGATGCCGCACTGAAAGACCTGTTCTCAAAATACAGGATAAGCGAAGCCCTCATGGAGGTTTACCACCTGTTCTGGGACGAGTTCTCAAGCTGGTATCTCGAAATGATTAAGCCGGCATACGGAGAGCCTATCGACGGCAAAACTCTCGAAGCCACATTGGAAATATTCGAGAAACTCATGCAGATGCTCCACCCGTTCATGCCGTTCATCAGCGAAGAAATTTGGCAGCACATTCGCAGTCGCAAAGACGGCGAGAGCATAATGTACAGCGCAAACGGCAACGAGCCGTTCACCGACCAAGACCAGAAACTGCTTACGGAAATAGAGACCGTTAAGCAGATTGTGGTGGGCATACGCGCCGTAAGGGCGGAAAAGAACATTGCGCCCCGCGAGGAGTTACAGCTTAACGTGGTGAACTCGGACGTAAACGAAAAGTTCGCCTCCACCGTAAAGAAGATGGCAAAAGTGAGCGAAATAAAGACCGTAAGCGAGAAAGACGGGCTTTCGGCGTCGTTCATAGTAGGCACAACCGAATATGCCGTTCCGCTTGGCAAGCTAATTGATGTTGACGCTGAAAAGGCTAAGGCCAACGCCGAACTTGAGCATCTTGAGAAGTTTCTCGTCTCTATCGAGAAGAAGCTCTCGAACGAGAAGTTCACTGTCCACGCCCCCGCAAAGGTGGTGGAAATGGAGCGCAAGAAGCTAAGCGACACGCAGAGCAAGATTGCCACAATAAAGGAAACGCTTAAAAACCTCGGATAATCCGTCTGCACTTTGAAAATCCTTAGGCTCGTTTTGGTATTTGTGTTGGCTACGGTCATACAGCCGGCGGTTTGGTCCGCCGGCAGGGAATGCGCCGGCGAAAGTCTGAACACGGACACCCTTAGCGTGAGTTTCATGACCTGCGAGCCGGGAACGGAAATCTACGAGCTTTACGGGCATTCGGCAATCAGAATACGCACCGCCTCGGGGGCGGACTGGGTGTTCAACTATGGTATGTTCAATTTCAACACCCCGAACTTCGTTGCGCGTTTCGTTCTTGGCAAGACCGACTATTATATGGTGGCATATCCCTTTGAGGATTTCATAAGCGAATACGAGTATCGCGGTTCGGCGGTAATTGAGCAGACGCTCAACCTTACGAAAGAGGAGAAAGAACGGCTGCTGTCCAGACTTGCAAAGACCGCAAGCTATGAAGATTGGACATACAGATATAACTTTCTGTATGACAACTGCACGACGCGGGCTCGGGACGAGATAGAGAATTGCATAAACGGCAAGATAGAATACCCGCTGGACAACACTAAGGAAAGCTACCGCCAGATAATCCACCGCTACACAAAAAGCAGTCCATGGTCGGAATTCGGACAGGACTTGCTGCTTGGCGGCAGTGCAGACAAAAACATCAATGAACGCCAAAAGATGTTCGCGCCTTTGTATATGGAGAAATACAATGCCAAGGCTGTTATCGTGGACAGCACAGGGAACAGGCGCAACTTGGTGTCGGACACAAAAGTTTACCCTCCCATAAAGGCGTTGAAGGAAACAAAAGGCTTCCCTGTGTCGCCAATTGTTGTTTTCGGCACGCTACTTGCTATAACAATTGCAGTATGTGCGTTGGAAGCAAGAAAAAAAAGAATATTCTGGGGCTACGAGGCTGTGCTGATGACCGTGCAAGGCTTGGCGGGATGCCTTATAGCCCTGCTGTTCTTCTTTTCGGAACACCCCACGGTGAACACCAACTGGCTGCTGGCGATACTAAACCCTATACCTTTTATATATATGCCGGCAAGGGTGATTAATATACGACGGCACAGGCGCGACCTTTACGCGCCAATCGCAACGGCGGTGATTTTGGCGTTTATTGTGCTTTCTGTGTTTATTTCGCAAACATTCAGCGCATCAGTTTATTGTTTTGCACTATCTTTGTGCCTGCAAACGGCAACGGGGGCATATATCCAGCATAAGGCGGAATGGAAAAAATAAAAATAATAACAACCCTGATAGCGGGGCTATACTTCACAACCGGCGAAGCGCAGTCTTTGCCCGCTGTGCCGCGCCTTGTGGTGAACATCACGATAGACCAGCTGCGCACCGACTATATGGAGGCATTCTCGCCCCTGTATGGGAACGGCGGCTTCAAGAAACTTTTTGAAAACAGCCGCGTATATACCCAGGCGCAATATCCTTCGTCCCGCCTCGACCGCGCATCCGCAGTTGCCACCGTCTCAACAGGCGCAACCCCTTACGACAACGGAATTGTGGGAATACAATGGCTCGACCGCGAGACACTGCGCCCCGTAATGGCTGTTGACGACAACGGATGCGATGGAGTGATGACCCTTGACAAATATTCGCCGCGCCGCCTTGCCGTCTCAACCATCGGCGATGAACTGAAAGTCGCCACCAGCGGCAAATCCATTGTATATGCCATCGCGCCGTTTGGCGACGAGGCGCTTTTCGGCGCGGGACACGCCGCAGACGGCGCGTTTTGGATTGACAACCTCACGGGGCAGTGGTGTTCCTCTTCGTACTACAGCAGCGAACTGCCGGCTTGGGTGAGGTCTTTCAACTCCGGCAACTCCCTTTCACAAAAACTGAAGAACTATTCCTGGACTCCCTCGTCCGACATCGTGGGAAATTTCAACTATTTTCTGTCGGGCGCGGTCTCAAAGCCTTTCAGCCACAAGTTTGAAGGCACAGGGCGTTACCGCCAGTTCAAGGAATGCGGAGCCATAAACGACGACATCGCAAATGCCGTCGTAGCCTGTCTTAACGGAACGCAAATAGGCGCAGACGAAATAACCGACTACCTTTCAATAACCCTCCACGCGGGAAACTACCAAAATCTTTCAGGACCTGAAAGCCCAATGGAGTTACAGGACACTTATGTGAGGATAGACAATGCTCTAAGCAAAGTTATCTCTGCCGTTGAGGGGAAAACTGGTACAAACAATGCCCTGTTTGTGATAACCTCCACCGGCTATACTAACAGCGCGGCGCAAAACCTCGACAAATACCGCATACCCAGCGGCACGTTCAACATAAGCCGCACCTCGGCGTTGCTCAACATGTACCTTGTCGCCCTTTTCGGGCAAGGGCAGTACGTGGAGGCGTGCCACGGAGCGGAAATATACCTCAACCACAAACTTATCGAGGAAAAACAACTAAGCCTTTCGCAAGTGCTGCAGCATTGCGAGGGTTTCCTCATCGACATATCGGGCATCAAGGATGTTTACACCTCAACCCGTCTGCAACTCGGCGCATGGACACCGGGCATCAGCAAAATACGCAACGGCTACAACCCCAAATGCTCCGGCGACATACTTCTTGAGATTGCCCCCGGCTGGAATCTTGTGAACGACAACACCAAAGAGGTGAGCTATTGCAGCGAGGCGTATGTCAACTTCCCCATTTTCTTATACGGATACAACATAAAAGCGGAAAAGATAACAACGCCTGTAAGCGTGGAGCGCATCGCCCCCACCCTTACGTCGTGCATGAGAATCCGCGCCCCAAACGCCTGCTCCGCCGCACCCCTCGAAGGGGTAAAGTAAACCACAAAGCAGACAACTATTTACAAATTCAACAACACCAAAATGGACATAAACAAAATTCTAAGCAAAATATTCGGAAACAAATCCACCCGCGACATGAAGGAAATCCAGCCGTGGGTTGAGAAAATAAAGAAGGCGGAGCCGGCAATACAGGCACTTGACAACGACGCGCTGCGTGCAAAGACGCAGGAACTGAAAGGCATCATCCAAAGTTCCGCCGACGACATAAAGGAAAAGATTGCCGAACTCAAAGGCAAGATAGAGGAAACGCCCATCGAGGACCGCGAACCCATTTTCAGCCAAATCGACAAGCTGGAAAAGGAAGTGCTGGAACGCTATGACAAAAAGCTCGAGGAGGTTCTGCCCGACGCTTTCGCCATAATGCGCGAAACAGCACGCCGCTTCGCACAAAACGAGGAAATAACGGTAACTGCCACGGACTTTGACCGCGAACTTGCCGCCACACACGACTTTGTGCGCATTGACGGCGACAAGGCCATATATCAGAACCATTGGATTGCCGGCGGAAACGAGGTTACGTGGAACATGGTGCACTATGACGTGCAGTTGTTCGGCGGAGTTGTGCTCCACCAAGGCAAAATCGCCGAAATGGCAACCGGCGAGGGAAAGACACTCGTGGCAACGCTCCCCGTGTTCCTCAACGCCCTCACCGGCAACGGCGTTCACGTCGTTACAGTGAACGACTACCTTGCAAAGCGCGACTCGGAATGGATGGGAACGATGTATATGTTCCACGGCCTTAGCGTTGACTGCATCGACAAGCACCAGCCCAACAGCGCGGCACGCCGCAAGGCTTACCAGGCGGACATAACTTTCGGAACAAACAACGAGTTCGGTTTCGACTACCTCCGCGACAACATGGCGATAAGCCCCGAAGACCTCGTGCAACGCGCCCACAACTACGCCATTGTCGATGAGGTTGACTCGGTGCTTATTGACGATGCCCGCACGCCTTTGATTATTTCCGGTCCCGTGCCAAAAGGCGACGACCAGATGTTCGAGCAATACCAGCCTTTGGTTGAGCAGCTCGTGAACGTGCAGCGCCAGCTCGCCACAAAATACCTTGCCGAGGCCAAGCAGCTCATCACCGAAAACAAGGACAAGGAATCCGTAACGCAAGGCTTCCTGCAACTTTTCCGTTCCCACAAAGCCCTCCCCAAGAACAAGCCCCTCATTAAATACCTTTCCGAAACCGGTATCAAGGCGGGTATGCTCAAGACCGAGGCATATTATATGGAGAACAACAACAAGCTGATGCCCGAAGCAACCGACCCGCTCTATTTTGTGGTTGACGAAAAACAGAAAAGCGTTGACCTCACCGACAAGGGCAACGAATGGCTTGCAAAGCAGGTTTCGGACTCCGACCTCTTCGTGCTTCCCGACATAACCACCCAGCTTTCCGCGCTCGAAGCCGAGACAGGTTTGAGCGAAGAGGACAAGCTCAACAAGAAGGACGAGCTGCTCACAAACTACGCCATAAAGAGCGAGCGCGTGCATACGCTCCAGCAGTTGCTCAAGGCCTACACCATGTTCAACCGCGACGACGACTATGTGGTCATCGACGGACAGGTGAAGATTGTTGACGAGCAGACCGGGCGCATCATGGAAGGCCGCCGCTGGAGCGACGGACTCCACCAGGCGGTAGAGGCAAAGGAACACGTGAAGA
Organism: Oscillospiraceae bacterium; assembly: GCA_963603805.1. Classification (GTDB taxonomy): domain Bacteria; phylum Bacteroidota; class Bacteroidia; order Bacteroidales; family Bacteroidaceae; genus UBA6398. The sequence continues at coordinate 2,005 of CAVCON010000014.1, read as the reverse complement.
TAGAGGCCGCCACCCAGACTTTCGCAACCATCACGCTCCAGAACTATTTCCGTATGTACCACAAGCTCGCCGGCATGACTGGTACGGCAAGCACCGAGGCAGGGGAGTTCTGGGACATCTACAAGCTCGACGTTGTTGAAATCCCCACCAACCGCCCGGTAATCCGCGACGACATGAACGACCGCGTTTACAAGACGCAGCGCGAAAAATATAAGGCGGTAATCGAGGAGATTGAGAAGATGATCAACGCCGGACGCCCCGTTTTGGTGGGTACAACAAGCGTGGAGATTTCCGAAATGCTGAGCAAGATGCTCGATATGCGCAAAATAAAGCACAATGTGCTCAACGCAAAGCTCCACCAAAAGGAGGCGGACATCGTTGCCCACGCCGGAGAAAGCAGCATAGTAACAATCGCCACCAACATGGCAGGGCGCGGAACCGACATCAAGCTCTCGCCCGAAGTGCGCGAAGCCGGCGGTCTCGCCATAATAGGCACCGAACGCCATGAAAGCCGCCGCGTTGACCGCCAGTTGCGCGGACGTGCCGGCCGTCAGGGCGACCCGGGTTCGTCAGTGTTCTTCGTGTCGTTGGAGGACAAGCTCATGCGCCTCTTCGCTTCCGAAAAGATTGCCCGCGTCATGGACCGTCTCGGTTTCAAGGAGGGCGAGATGATCGAGTCGCCGATGATAAACCACAGCATAGAGCGTGCGCAGAAAAAGGTCGAGGAGAACAACTTCGGCATCCGCAAGCACCTGCTGGAATACGACGACGTGATGAACAAGCAGCGCACCGTGATTTACGAGAAACGCCGCCACGCCCTCATGGGTGAGCGCATAGGCATGGACATCTCAAACATGATTTGGGACCGCTGCATAAACATAATCGACAACAACGACTACGAAGGCTGCAAGGAGGCGTTCTTCAAGATTTTCGCAATGGAAATTCCGTTCACCGAGGACGAGTTTGCCGGCATGAAGCACGAAGAACTGTACGAACGTGCATTCCAGGAGGCGATGAAGAACTTCAACCGCCGCACCGAGCGTATGTCGCAGGTGGCAAACCCCGTAATCAAGAAAGTTTACGAGGAGCAGGGCGATATGTACAAGCGCATACAGATACCCGTTACCGACGGCAAACGCCAGTACCTCATCACAAGCGACCTTGAGGAAGCCTACAACAGCGAGTGCAAGAGCGTGGTGAAAGACTTCGAGAAGTCAATCCTGCTCCACGACATCGATGACGCATGGAAAGAGAACCTACGCGAGCTTGACGAGCTGAAGCAGTCGGTTCAGAACGCAAGCTACGAACAGAAAGACCCGCTCGTGATATTCAAGCTCGAAAGCGTCAAGCTGTTCGACTCGATGATTGACGAGATAAACAACAACACCGTTTCAATACTCATGCGCGGGCAGATACCCTTGCAAGCCCCCGAGGAGGTGCAGGAAGCCGATGACATCCCCGCTCCGAGAAGGCCGCAATACACGGAAAGCCGCACCGACCTTGTTGACGAAAACCAACAGGCGGCAGCCCACCGCGACACACGCGAGCCGCAGAAACAGCAGCCCATACACGTTGACAAACTTCCGGGACGCAACGATCCGTGTCCTTGCGGAAGCGGCAAGAAGTTCAAGAACTGCCACGGCAGGGGCTTGGTGTAAGCAAACCACACACAAACGGGAATTCCCCACCCATTCCGTTTGTACCCGGCAGGGAGCTTTCCGAAAGGAAATCTCCCTGCCTTTTTTTGCGGCATCCATTTTCCGTGCCACATTAAAAAAGGAAAACATCCCCCTATTATCAGCAAAACCCATAACACATTGGACAACAACATTTTACCTCAAATATTCATTCCTACATAAAATATTGTAAACCAAACGTTTGCAACGGCGAAAAAAAAGGTCTGATGTAGTTTGAATTATGTCTGATATAATTTTTCCTACATAGGACATAGAAACTGTTTTGAAATGATTAGAAAAATCTTTTAAGGATTATCTGTGTGAAAACG
>CAVCON010000013.1:0-21585 GCA_963603805.1 Oscillospiraceae bacterium | reverse complement strand
GAAAAAATTATATCAGACATAATTCAAACTACATCAGACCTTTTTTCCGCCTTTTCAAGTATTTGAAAAACAGAAACTTATATAGTTACTTTGAAAAGTGTTTAATGTTTTGTAAACCAACGGTTTATATAAAAGTTGTGCTTGTGCGCGAAAATGGGATAACAAGAAAGTAAGGCTCATTGCCTTACTTTCTTGTTTTATGCGCTTTCGGCAAAATTCAGCGGTTGCCGTACATGTGCTCGTAATACTTCTGGTAGTCGCCCGAAGTAACCTCGCCAATCCATTTGCGGTTTTCGAGGTTCCACAGCACGGTTTTCTCTATTCCCACTGCGAATGTGGTTTCGGGATACCAGCCGAGGTCTTTCTTAATCTTTTCGGGGTCGATGGCATAGCGCAGGTCGTGTCCCAGACGGTCGGTTACGTATGTAATCAGGTCGTAGTTAATCCACGAAAGGTCGTCGCCTTTCACGAGCAGGCTGCGGAACTCGGGACGCTGCTCCATTGTGCGGCGTATTATGTCGATAATCAGGCGCACTATGTCGATGTTCTTTTGCTCGTTGTGTCCGCCCACGTTGTAAATGCTGCCGTCGGGCGCGTTGTCAATCACGAGGTCTATCGCCTTGCAGTGGTCGTCAACATACAGCCAGTCGCGCACGTTCAGCCCTTTGCCATATACGGGGAGCTTCTTGCCCTCGAGGATGTTGTTGATGATTAGCGGTATCAGCTTTTCGGGGAATTGGTACGGACCGTAGTTGTTGGAGCAGCGCGTGATGCTCACCGGGAAGTGATATGTGTCGCGGTATGCGCCTACTATGAAGTCCGCGCTTGCCTTCGACGCGCTGTAGGGGCTGTGGGGCGAGAGCGGGGTTTCCTCGCGGAAGAAGCCCTCTGCGCCGAGTGCGCCGTAAACCTCGTCGGTTGAAACCTGGTGGAAGCGCACTCCCTTGCGCCATGTGGGGTATCCGCTCGCGTCCTTGCCGGTGTTCCACGCCTTGCGTGCGCAGTCCATAAGGTTCTGCGTGCCGAGGATGTTGGTGGTGAGGAATATCTGCGGGTTTTCGATGCTTCGGTCAACGTGGCTTTCGGCGGCGAAGTTCACCACAACGTCAAAGTTGTGTTCCGCAAAAAGCTTCTCAACGAGGGCGCGGTCGCAGATGTCGCCGCGCACGAAGAAGCACCGCTCGTTGTCGATGTCATCCTTTATTGTGCCGAGGTTTCCGGCGTATGTCAGCGCGTCGAGCACCACGATTTTTATGTCGCCGTGCTTGCGCAGCATATACTTGATGAAGTTTGCGCCGATGAACCCGGCGGCTCCTGTAACAAGATATGTTTTCATGTCTTTCCGTTTATAGTATGTTTTGTTTCGTACAAAGTTATACATTTTCGCAGACTAAAGCCGAATTTATCAGGCAAACATGAATTTTGTGCGCATTCCGCGTGTGTTTTTGTGGCGCGTGCGGACTTTTGCAACGGAAAAGCGGTGGCGTTTGCGCGGAAAAAGTTAAATTTACACCATAAAAACGGTAACAATGACGCTCATAGGCAAAATCATTTCAAACAGCATCAGGACGGCATTGCCGCTTTTGGCGGCGGTGTCGGCATTTTCGGTTTCCGCACGCAACGCGGCAACATTCGGAGAGGACTACACCGCCCCCGACAGCTCACTCATCACCCACGCGGTGGCAAAGGAATTCCCCATGGAGGGAGAGCCTACGTTCAAGGTTACGGTGAACGGAAAAAAGGTGGGGCTTTACAACGACCGCAGCCATTGGGGCGGGCTTGTGAACTTCGGCAGTTTTGAATTTAAGAACGGCAAGGAAATCACAATCCGCATCACGTATGCCAAGGAACTGAAAAGCTATGAGGTGCTTCCCATAAAGCAGCTCGACCTCCTGTCGGTGAAGAAAAAGGGCGGCAGGACAATTGAAATAAAGACCGCCCGCGCCGACCAGAACATCACGGTGCTTGTGAACGGCGAGCCGAAAAAGGACGCGCTCCACCTTTTCTGCAACAGCGTTGACACAAAAGCCCCGCTTGTTCCCGACAGCAAGGGCTATCACCGCTATGAGGACATGAAGCTGCACTATTTTGGGCCGGGCTTTCACGACTTGAAAAAGATTTTCAAGGACAAGGATATGCTTGTGCTTGACAACGGCTGGAGGGTTTACATTGCCGGCGGCGCGGTGCTTTACGGTCGCATAGGACTTTGGGGCACGAGCAAAGGCACAAAGGTTTACGGGCGCGGCATGGTTTATAACGACACAAAGAACCCGCGTGTGATTTTCGAGGCAAACGAGTGCAAGGGCGCGGACGTTGAGGGCGTGCTTTTCCATTGCCACCGCGCGGGAGTTTGGCAGGTTGTGATTAACCACTGCCAGAACGTGGAGTTCAAGGGCGTGAAGATACTTTCCACGAGATACGCCTCCACCGACGGACTTGACGTTGTGAACAGCCAGCAGTGCGCCTTTCTCAACACGTTCATACGCGCAAACGATGACGCAATAGCCATAAAGGGACTTGACTCGCGCAAGCCGGCGGAATGTCCCCCAACGCGCAACATCACTTTCTGCGGAATGCAGCTTTGGAACGACTGCAACTGCGCCATGGGCATCGGCGCGGAAAACCATTGCAGCCTCTACGAGAATATACGCTTCATGAACAGCAGCATATTGTTCAGCTATGACGACCCGGACTATCACGAGACGCTTGACGAGCGTGCCGCGCTTACGATATGCTGCATACACGGCACGCATTTCCGCAACATTTCATACGAGAACGTGGATGTTTACCATTGCGAGCGGCTTATTGCGGCGGGCTTCCAACCTTCGTTCTGGTTTGGGGCTTTGCCGGGCGACCAGACCACTCCCGGCGGAATGCAAAACATAAAATACCAGAACATAAACTCATATAACAACAGCGGAAGTTCGATTGCGAACCAAATCCACATTTACGGCTGGGACAAGGAGGGGACTCCGGCAAAGAGCGTTGACGGCGTGGTGTTCGACAACGTGAACATCGGGGGCAAGAAGGTGTCCTCGCTGTCCGGACCCCATTTCCTGCTCGGCCCTAACGTGAAGAACGTGGAGTTCAAATGACCGCAGGGGCAATGATATTTTCATTAACTTTGCAGGGACTACAAACAGGCAAATAATGAGAATAGACATTATAACCGTTCTGCCCGAAATGCTCGAGGGCTTTGTAAACGTGTCGATACTTGCCCGCGCACAGAAGAAGGGGCTTGTGGAAATCCACGTCCACAACCTGCGCGACTATACCGAGGACAAGCACCGCAGGGTTGACGACTATCCTTTCGGCGGCTTTGCGGGAATGGTGATGAAGTGCCAGCCTATAGACGCGTGCATATCCAAGCTGAAAAGCGAACGCCACTACGATGAGATAATCTTCACCACGCCCGATGGGGAGCAGTTTGACCAGAAAATGGCGAACGACCTGTCAATGCTCAAGAACATAATAATACTCTGCGGGCATTACAAGGGGGTGGACTACCGCGTGCGCGAACACCTTATAACAAAAGAGGTGAGCATGGGCGACTTTGTGCTTACGGGCGGGGAGATTGCCGCTGCGGCAATGGCGGATGCCATAACGCGGCTCGTGCCTGGGGTGTTGAGTGACGAGCAAAGCGCACTTTCCGACTCGTTTCAGGACAACCTGCTCGCCGCGCCGGTTTACACGCGCCCGGCAGAGTACAAGGGATGGAAAGTTCCCGACATATTGCTAAGCGGACACGATGCCAAAATCAAGGAGTGGGAGATAAGTCAGTCGCTCGAGCGCACAAAAAGGCTGCGCCCCGACTTGCTTGGGGATTAACCTGCGATTTTTGCACAACAGATTGATTTGCAGTAAATTGCCCGCTTTATAAGAAAACTATATAAGCATTTGTTTTTCAATATGTTGCAAGTGGGCGAAAAAAGGTCTGATGTAGTTTGAATTATATCAGACATAATTTTTTCTACATAGGACATAGTTTTTCCTACATCAAATGTAATTTTAGCGGTATTGGTTTCGCACCATTTGTAGGGGCGTATGGCATACGCCCTGTATGCCACCGCATGAACCGCATCGCGAACCTCTGCTGCAAAATTGTGAAGCGGCGCAATTCAGGGCGTATGCAATACGCCCCTACAAGCGGTGCAATTTCCTGATTAATTGTTATTTGCTTATTTGTGTTGCGTGCAGGATAAGTTTTGTACGTCATCGCCCGAAACGCATGGCACACGCAAACGAAAATCCCGTTCCCGGTGCAATGGTGAATATGCTTTGCCGGAAACGGGTCAATGGTTTGTGTGTGTTTTCAGGGAAGGTGTTTCTTATTCTTTCATTTCGTCTATCTGCTTCAGTATTCCGTTGAGGCGTTTTGAGGACTGCCTGTAATTTATTATCCCCATGACAGTGGCGATTACGCCTCCTGTGAGACCTCCTGCAACAAGTCCGCTGGCAAAGTCGGGGCTTGCGCCTCTGGTGGCGAAGTGGAAAAAGCCGGTGAGCCAAAAGACGAGGAACGGAAAGGAGAATTTCAGCCAGTTGTCCCCGAAGCGTTTGTATTTCACTATTTTCTCAGCCACGGCGAGCAGGTTGCCGTTGAGCAGGTCCTCGGAGGCGTAGCGTTTCAGCGAGAACCACGAGGCCGCCATTGCTGACAGGAAAAAGAGAATGGTGATGACTGTGAACCATATGGGGAAACGGAGGTGCGACTGCAATGCGCAGAACACCGGTATGGACAAGGCGGCAATTATGATGCTGAAGCGTATGTTTGTCCTCTCCTTGCCGTAGCTTGTGTTCATGGCGCGTCGCATCAGCTTTTCGTTCACAATCTCCTGTTCTTTGAGCAGGGATTTCAGTTCGCACATTTCGATGCGCATTTGTTCCATTTCGTGTGAATAGATTGCTTCCATAATTATAGCGTTTAAGTTAATCGTTGGTCATTTGTTTCAGTTTTTCACGTATTCTCGTAAGGCGCACCGCCACGTTCTTTGCCGAGATGCCGAGTATCAGGCCTATCTCCTCGTAGCTTATGTCCTCGAGCCACAGCAGCACGATGGCGCGGTCGAACGGCTGGAGGCGGGCAATGCGCCTGTGGAGCATTTCCACCTGGCGTTCACTTTCGCCTTTCGCGTCGAAGAGGTCGATGTCCATTGTAAGCGGCACGGTGGGGCGGCTGCGCTTTTTTCGGTCGAGCGAAATGCACGTGTTCAACGCCACGCGGTATATCCAGCCTTTTATGTTGTTTTCTGCGTCAAAATCGGGCATCCCTTTCCACAGGTGGATGAGTGTTTCCTGAAACAGGTCTGCCACTTCGTCCCTGTCGCGTGAGAACATATAGCATACGGTGTAGATTGTGCCTTTGTTCTGCCTCACCATCTGCTCAAAGCGTTTTTGTTTGTAGTCCATTGCTTTTGTTGTTGTGATTTTATCATATAAACGCAGGAGTGTGTGCGAAAACTACAAAATTGCGCGGCTTTTTGCAGGAAAAGTAAAAAATAATGCCGCACCTGAAACAGGCGCGGCATCTTTTATGGAGCAAATCCCTTTTAGTATGCAAAGAGGGGATAGTTCTTCATTGTTTCCACAACCTTGGCCTTCACGCTTTCGATGACCTTTGTGTCTTCGGGGGCGTTGAGCACTTCCTCTATGAGGTCGGCAATCAGGTCCATCATGTCCTCCTTTGCGCCGCGTGTGGTTATTGCTGGAGTTCCGAGGCGTATGCCCGATGTCTGGAACGCGCTGCGCGTGTCGTAGGGCACCATGTTCTTGTTTACGGTGATGTTTGCAGCAACAAGGGCGTTTTCTGCCACCTTGCCGGTGAGGTCGGGATATTTGGAGCGGAGGTCAACGAGCATGGAGTGGTTGTCTGTTCCGCCACTCACGATGTTGAAGCCTTTCTGGATGAGCTGGTCTGCAAGGCGTGCGGCGTTCTTCTTCACCTGCTTTGCATACTCTGTGAATTCGGGTTGCAGGTTCTCGTTGAACGCAACAGCCTTTGCGGCGATGACGTGTTCGAGAGGGCCGCCCTGTATGCCGGGGAACACTGCGCTGTTGAAGAGTGTGCTCATCATCTTAACTTCGCCTTTCTTCGTCGTGAGACCCCACGGATTTTCAAAATCCTTGCCGAGCAGGATTATTCCGCCACGTGGGCCACGTAGTGTCTTGTGAGTGGTGGAGGTTACGATGTGGGCGTATTCGAGGGGATTGTTTAGCAGGTGCGCTGCTATAAGTCCTGCGGGGTGCGCCATGTCAATCATCAGCAGTGCGCCGACCGAGTCGGCAATTTCGCGCATACGCTTGTAGTCCCAGTCGCGGGAGTATGCCGAGCCGCCGCCGATAATCAGCTTGGGCTTGCACTCATGCGCCTTTTTCTCCATGTCGTCGTAGTCAACGCGCCCTGTTTCGGGGTTGATGTTGTAGCCAACAGGGTTGTAGAGCACGCCCGACGTGTTCACTTTCGAGCCGTGCGAGAGGTGTCCGCCCTGATCAAGGTTCAGCCCCATGAAGGTGTCGCCGGGTTTCAACACGGCGAGCAAAACTGCGGCGTTGGCCTGTGCGCCCGAGTGGGGCTGCACGTTTGCGTATTCCGCACCGAAGAGTTTCTTCACCCTTTCTATCGCGAGGGTTTCCACTTGGTCGACAACCTGGCAGCCTCCGTAGTATCTGTGTCCGGGATATCCCTCGGCGTATTTGTTTGTGAGGTAAGACCCCATGGCTTCCATTACTTCGGGGCTTACAAAATTTTCGGAGGCAATGAGTTCCATTCCTTCGAGCTGGCGTTGGTGTTCAGCTTCAATAAGCTTGAAAATCTCCGGATCTCTGTTCATTTCTTCTTTTGCGGTTTATTGTTTCGTTTCTGTATGTCCTTATTTTATTAGTTTGCCGGGGTCGATTGTCTGCTCCTTTTCGCAGTAGTGGCAGCGTATGTTCCCCTTTTCCTTGTCTATGACCTTGAACCTCGTGGTCATGGGCTCGTGGTTTGTGATGCACTTTGGGTTTGCGCACTTCACTATGCCGTGAAGCTCGTCGGGCATCACCACCTGCCGCTTTTCGCACACCTCGTATTCCTTAATCACGTTCAGCGTAACGTTGGGGGCTATAACCGAGAGCTGGTTAAGTTCCTGGTCGGAGAAATAGCGGTCGCTCACTTTTATGATGCTTTTTCCGCCTTTCATCTTAAGGCTGCCAACGTTGTATCCGAATATCATTTCGCTTTTCAGGGTGTCGAGGTGCAGGAGCGACATTACCTGGAAAAGCTTGTCCGACGGTATGTGGTCTATTACAGTCCCATTTCTGAGCGCAGGGACCATTATTTCCTGCTTGTTTGTTGTCTTTCCCATGATGTTGCGTTCTTTAGGTTCACATTAGGATTGTCTTGTCGTTGCGTATGTCGTCGAGCGTAAAACCGAGCGAGCGGCATATAAGAGCTTCGCGAGTGTAAAGTCCGTTTTGGGCCTGCTGGAAATAATATGCATGCGGGTCGTCGTCAACGTCGGGCGCAATTTCGTTCACTCGCGGCAGCGGGTGGAGTATCTTCATTGTCTTTTTGCACTTGCGCAGCATTTCGCGGCGCAGGATGTACACGTTTTTCACGCGCTCGTATTCCATTAGGTCGGTGAAGCGTTCGCGCTGCACGCGGGTCATATATAAAATGTCGGCGTCGGCGATCACGTTTTCGTTGAACTCGGAAGTTTCGGTGTACTCTATGTTGTTTTCCTTGCAGAACACTTTGTATTCCTCCGGCATCTCAAGCACTTTGGGGGCTATGAAGTGGAAAGTTGACTTGAAGTGCCTCATGGCCATCAGCAGCGAGTGCACCGTGCGCCCGTATTTGAGGTCGCCCACAAGGTAAACCTTTAGTCCGTCGAGCGTGCCTTGCGTCTTTTTTATGGAATAGAGGTCGAGCATGGTTTGTGAGGGATGCTGGTTTGCGCCGTCGCCCGCATTCAGTATCGGGCGGCGCGAAACTTCGGCGGCGTAGGTTGCCGCCCCCTCAAGGAAGTGCCTCATCACAATCACGTCGGCGTAGTTCGACACAATCTGTATTGTGTCGTTAAGCGTCTCGCCCTTGGATGTGGATGTAACCTTGGGATCGTTAAATCCCACGACTTTCGCCCCGAGGCGCACGGCTGCCGTCTCAAAACTGAGGCGTGTGCGCGTTGAAGGCTCAAAGAAAAGCGTGGCGACAACCTTGCCGTTAAGAATGTTGCGGTTCGGGTGAGCCTCAAACTCCGCTGTCATTTCAAGCAGGTGCTCGATTTCCTTTTTCGGAAGGGTCTCTATTGTAACCAGGTCCTTGCCTGTCTTCCTTGCCATGGTGGTGTGGTTTTATGTTTGAATGCAAAATTACTACAAATTTCTTAGGCGCGGAAATAAGCAAAGGCAAAAAGGGGCGGCGTGTGCAACTCGTCTGCCAAAAACTGCATTTGGTCGGTTTTTAGGGCGGAAGTGCGCCCCGGCTCTTAAACTTTCGCTTATTTTGCATTGTCTAAGTTGTGAAAGCCTCCGAAACGGAGGGATAAAAAAACTAACAACTAAAAGACAAGGTGAACATGAAAAAGATTATTTTTGCAGTGCTTACACTTTCGGTGTTCTCGCTCAATGGGGCATTGGCGCAGGAAAAGTCCAAAAACGGACAAAACCGCGAGGAAATGCGCAAGGCGATGGTGTCGAAACAGGCTGAGAGGCTTGTTGAGGAAATGAAACTCAACGACTCCAAGGCTGCCGACTTCAAGAAACTTTTCGAGGAGTACAAGAACAAGGAGATTGAGTTGGCATTTGCAGGAAAAAAGGAAAAGGACGGTTCAGAAAAGGCCGGCAAGCAGGAGAAAGGCAAGCGTGCCGCGATGACCGATGCTAAGGCCGACAGCCTGATGAGCGCATCCTTTGAAAAGCAGGAAAAGGAACTGCAACTGCGCAAGGAGTATTACGCCAAGTTCAAGGCACAAGTGGGGGCGGCAAACGCATACAAGGTGGTGATGCCGCGACCGCAGATGATGCCGGGAATGAACAACCGCGCTAACGGGCGTGGCGGCTTTGGCGGAGGTCCGCAGGGAATGCCGGGAGGAAACTTCGGCGCACCCGGCGGCATGGGTGGGGACTTCTGACGCCCGCAAGTGCCGCGACAGGCACTCATTTTAATGTAGGACAATCAAGGTTTGTGTGTATTTTTCCGCTCCGCTTTCGCCGTGATGGTGAGGGCGGAGCTTTTTTATTTATTATAAATGTCCGCCAATGAGCTGCAAACCAAAATAAATCGCTATCTTTGCAATCGGTAAAGAATAAATATATCCGCGTGAAGATAAAGGATGTCATTGCGACCCTTGAGCGTTTCGCGCCTCTGCCGCTGCAAGACGGCTTCGACAATGCAGGCTTGCAGATTGGACAAACGGAGGCGGAAGTTTCAGGGGTCTTATTGTGTTTGGACGTAACCGAGGCTGTGGTGGACGAAGCCGTTGCCTGCGGGGCGAACCTCATTGTGGCTCACCATCCGTTGCTTTTCCATGGGCTGAAGTGCATTGCCGGGCGCAACACGGTGGAACGCTGCGTTGTCAAGGCGATAGAAAACCGCATAGCCGTGTATGCCGCCCACACCAACCTCGACAACGCCAGGGGCGGGGTGAACTACAAGATTGCCGAAAAGCTCGGGGCGGCGGTGGAATGCTTTCTCCTGCCCAAGGATGCCGAAAGCGGCAGCGGGGTTATTGCCGTGCTTCCACAGCCGCTTGGTGCGGCGGAGTTTCTGCAAAAGATAAAAGATGTGTTTGGCGTGGAATGCCTGATGCACAACAGTTGCAGTTTAAGCCGCAATGTTTCCAAAGTGGGGATATGCGGCGGCGCGGGGGCTTTCCTCTTGCAGAATGCCATTGCCGCAGGTTGCGATGCGTTCCTCACGGGAGAAATGCACTACCACGACTGGTTCGGCCACGAGGACGAGATACTAATTGCCGTGGCGGGGCATTACCAGACGGAAATGTTCACGACGGAGATTTTCAGCGACATAATAAAGGCGGAATTTCCCGCACTGCGCGTGGACACGACCAAAATAGAAACAAATCCAATAAAATATCTTTGAACAATGATTAAAGAAGTGAACAAGGACTCCAACGAAATGACAGTGGAGGAGAAGCTCAGTGCCCTTTACAAGCTGCAAACGCTCATGTCGGAAATCGACAAGATTAAAAGCCTTCGCGGAGAGCTTCCGCTCGAGGTGCAGGACATAGAGGACGAGATAAGCCGGCTTCAGACCCGCAATCAGAAAATTGAAGACGAAATAGCTTCGCACAAAAAGAACATTGCTGCGCTGCGTGGCGGAATTGAGAAATCACAGACTTCGATAGACCGCTACAAGGAACAGATTGACCACGTGCGCAACAACCGCGAATACGACACGCTCAGCAAGGAGATTGAGTTCCAGTCCCTCGAAATAGAGCTTGCACAGAAGAAGATAGGGCAGGCTAACGCCAAGATTGAGGAACAGAAAGAAGACATCGCCAAGAACGACGCACAGATTGAGGAGCTTGAGGACAACCTGAAGCACAAGAAGTCGGAACTCGACGGAATTGTTGCCGAGACAAAGGCGCAGGAAGACGACCTCCGTTCAAAGGCACTCGACGTTGAGGAAACCATAGAGCCGCGCCTTTTGAACGCCTTCAAGCGCATACGCAAGAACAGCCGCAACGGCTTGGGCATTGTTTACGTGCAGCGCGACTCGTGCGGCGGCTGCTTCAACAAGGTGCCGCCCCAGCGTCAGATTGACATACGTATGCGTAAAAAGGTGATTGTTTGCGAATATTGCGGACGCATCCTCATCGACCCCGAACTTGCAGGTGTGGAAACTCCAAAGGTTGAGGAGGAGAAGCCGAAGCGCAAGGCACGCAAGACAACGGTTCGCAAGGCTGCCGTAACAAAGAAAACCAAGAAAGAGGAGGACGAAAAGCCCGAGTTCGAGGCTTGATTGCGGAACATTCCCCCGCAGCGTCAACGCAAATAGGGGAGTGCGCAGCGCATAGTGCCGGCACTCCCTCCGATAAACCGCAGTTTGGGTATTTTAGCCCAAGCTGCGGTTTTTTGTTTTGACGGCAGTTTTGGGCAAAATGGGGAATGCTTTATAAAGTGCTGTAAAACAGAAAATTAAGCGCATTTAGAATTGTCGGTGTAAGTTCTTGTTTTTCAAAGGCTTGAAAGTGCCGAAAAAAGGTCTGATGTAGTTTGAATTATGTCTGATATAATTTTTTCTACATAGGACATAGTTTTTCCTACATCCGATGTAGTTTTCGGGGTGTTGGGGAAAAAGAGACCAATTTTGGTTTTGCGGAAACTATATGAACAATGTATGCTGTTTTTTGATTGTATGTGGTATATATGTAGGGGCGTATTGCATACGCCCTTTACACCACCGCTCAAACCGCACAACGAACCATCGCCATAACATTGCAAATCCGCGCAATCCGGGCGTATGCAATACGCCCCTACAAACCGCGCAAATTTTTTAATGCTTGTATTTTATGTCATTTATGGCGTGTGGTGCGTCTGTTATGGCTTTTCTTTTGTGCGGGGTATCTCTATAATTTCAAGGTCTTTGAAACTGCCCTTGTCGGCGGTGAACCTTACGAGCGTGCGCACCGTCTGCCATCCTTGCAGCCCCGCCGCCCCGGGATTGATGTGCAGCAGTCCGAGCCGCTTGTCGTATTCCACTTTCAGTATGTGGGAATGCCCGCTTATGAACAGCTTGGGCGGGCGGTTCATAATCTGCTCCCTGATGCTGCGGTCGTAGTTTCCGGGGTATCCGCCTATATGCTTCATCAGCACCTCCGCGCCCTCGCAGTTCCAGCACAGCTTTTCGGGGAACATTATGCGCAGGTCGCCGCCGTCGCAGTTGCCGCATACGGCGCGCAGCGGCTTTATTTCGGCAAGGCGTTGCGCCACTTCCATCGTGCCTATGTCGCCGGCGTGCCATATTTCGTCGCATTCCGCAAAATATTCCCTGTATTTCTCGTCCCAGTAGCCGTGGGTGTCCGAAAGCAGCCCTATGCGCTTCATTGTTGCGGCTTATTTTGTGTTGCGTGATATGCCGAGCTTCTTTTCTATGAACTCGGCTATGAAGTCAGTAGTGCCATCGATGCCGAATATGCTGGAGTTGATGCACAGGTGGTAAGTGTCGGCCGAACCCCATGTGCCGTCGGAATAGAAATTGTAGTATTGCGAACGCTGCTGGTCGCCTTGGCGGATGAGTCTCTCGGCGGCTTGCGCGGTTATCACGCGGCGCAGGCACAGACGCTTCACGCGGTCGGCATAGTTGGCGGAAACGAAAATGTTGGCGCACCGCTTCTTGTTGCGCAGCACATAGTCGGCGCAACGTCCGATGAAGATGCACGAATGCTCGCCTGCGATTTTCTTTATCGTCTCGCTTTGTATGCGGAACAGCGTCTCCTCGCTAATTGGATTGCCGTAAATGTCGCCGCTCCCCACGAAGGGTATGAAGTTTGAAAAAAACGAACGCGTGCCCTGCTTTTTCTCGTCGGAGTTCTCGAAGTTGCCCGCGTCTATGCCGCTTTCCTTTGCGGCGCGCTTTATGAGTTCGTTGTCGTAGCAGGTTATGCCGAACATTTCGGCGAGCCTCAGCCCGATTTCCTTGCCTCCGCTGCCAAGCTGGCGGCCTATGTTTATGACGAAAGTGTCGTTTTCCATTTTCCCGGAGTTATATTTCTGTTTGCAGTTTTGAGTTTTCAAGTTTTTCGCGCATCCTGAATTTGCGCATATGGTATATCAGCACCACCGCCGCCGTTATTGCCGATGTGCCGTCGGCAAGCGGAACGGAATACCACACACCCTCAAGTCCGAAGAACTTGGGAAGTATAAGCAGGGCGGGGACAAGAAAAAGCAACTGGCGCGTCAGCGACAGGAATATGCTTATGCCGGCCTTGCCTATGCTTTGGAAAAATCCCGTTGCCACCATCTGGAAGCCTATCACAGGCACTACGAGGTTCATCACCATAAGTGCGTGGGCCGCCTCCTTGAGCAGTTCCGGGTCTTTGGTGAACGCGCTTGCCACGGGTGTGGAGGCGAACACGCTTATGGCGAACCCGAAGAGCCAGATGGCGGTGGAGAGGATTATGGCGTATTTAAGCACTTGGTTGAGTCGGGCGAAATGTTTCGCGCCGAAGTTGAAGCCGGCAATGGGCTGCATTCCCTGGTTAATTCCTATAACCACCATCACGAAGAAGAACGACAGGCGGTTGGCTATGCCGTATGCCCCAACTGCCACGTCGCCGCCGTAGATTACGAGCTGGCGGTTTATGATTATCACCACAAGGCACGCGCAAAGGTTTATGAGGAACGGCGAAAGCCCTATGGAGAGGCTTCCCGCCACGATGCGCCTTTCAAGGCGGTATGTGCCGCGCCGCAGGTGGATGAGCTCGTTGGGGTTGGAGAACAGCTTGACCTGCCAGATTAGCACGATGAACTGCGAGAGCACCGTGGCGAGTGCCGCGCCACGTATGCCGAGGCGGAACACGAAGATGAACAGTGGGGCAAGCACTATGTTCACAACCACGGTCATTATTGTGGCCTTCATCGCCTGGCGTGGCTTGCCCGATGAACGGAGCATGGCGTTGAGCCCGAGAAACAGGTGGGTGAACACGTTGCCCGCAAGCACAATCACCATGAAGTCGCGTGCGTAGGGCAGGGTGTAGTCGCTCGCGCCGAAAAACCGCAGTATGGAGTTGAGGAACAGCAGCATCACCGCGCCGAGACCTAATCCCACGATGCAGTTGAGCGTTATTACGTTGCCGAGTATCCGCGCCGCGAAGTTGTAGTCCTTTTCGCCGAGCTTCACCGACAGCAGCGTGCTTCCGCCAACCCCCACCATTGCGCCGAACGCCGCCGAGAGGTTCATTATGGGCAGGGTTATGGCAAGTCCCATTATGGCGCCCGCACCGACACCCTGGCCTATGAAAATGCCGTCGATGATGTTATAGAGCGATGATGCCACCATGGCCACGATTGCCGGGATGGCGTATTGCAGCAACAGGCTGAACACCGGTTTCTCGCTCAGTTCAGTAAGCAGTTTCTTGTCTGTAGTCATTTTTCTGTTTTTTCCAGCGCGAAATTACTCATTGCAGTCTGCACGGCAAGGCTTTGCGGTGGGATTATTGCCGCAAACCGCCACCACGGCGCGGCATGGAGCAAACCGCAAATGACAAAAGCCCCGGCACGGACGCAAGGGAATACGGATTAGAGGGGAAAGAAAACTCTTTATGTCAGGACAGGATTTTACGGTTTGCAAACACGGTCAAGGCGAAGGCGCAAAATGCGTAAACCGTACGCCTTTGTAAATTGCAAAATGCAATAAATAAAAGAATTGCACCGCTGTAGGGGCGTATTGCATACGCCCAGAATTGCGCGGACTGGCAATGTTGCAGCGGCGGTTTGCAGTGCGGTTCACGCGGTGGCGTACAGAGCGTATGCAATACGCCCCTACAATTGGCGCAAAACCAATACGGCGAAAATTACATTTGATGTAGGAAAAACTACATAGGACGTAGAAAAAATTATATCAGACATAATTCAAACTACATCAGACCTTTTTTCCGCCCTTTGCAACCGTTTGAATCCCATGTGCTTACGTTGTTGCATTTAATAAAAGACAAAATATTGCAAATCAAGTTGTTGCGGAATATTGCCATATTGCGCAAAATGGCAATACATATAAAACATTTAACACACCCCATTCTGCCACTTGTGCAATGTTGTGGCATTAGCCTGTAAGGGTGTGGCGTTGAAAACGGCACGTTGCGCCGTAAAAAAAGCCTTCCGCACATTGCCATAATAAAAATATGTGGCAATTTTGTATTCGGCAAAACATTGACAATGCATAAAAAAATCGAATATGATAATAAGGCGTGAATTGCTTCTCAACAAGATAATATCCCGCAAAGGCAACGGAATGGTAAAGGTAATCACAGGTATGCGCCGCAGCGGGAAATCGTTCCTGCTGTTCAACCTGTTTCACGACCACCTGCTAAGCCAGGGGGTGGACGAACGCCATATAATAAAAGTGGACCTTGAGGACAGGCACAATATGCCATTGCGCAACCCTGATGCTCTAATGGCGTATATAGACTCCAGACTTGCCGATGACAAGATGCACTATATATTGCTTGACGAGGTGCAGTTTGTCCCCGAGTTCGAGGATGTGCTAAACAGCTACCTTAAAGTGCCTAACGCGGATGTGTATGTTACCGGCAGCAACGCGAAATTCCTTTCCAAGGACGTGATAACGGAGTTTCGCGGACGTGGGGACGAGGTGAAAGTGTCGCCTTTGAGCTTCCGCGAATTTCTTTCGGTAAGAGAAGGCGACAGGGAGGGGCTGCTCAATGAGTACATGACGTATGGTGGGCTTCCGCAGGTTGTGCTGATGCAGGACGCGGCGCAGAAAACGGAATATCTGGGAAGTCTGTTTGCGCACACATATATGCGCGACATCAAGGAACGCCACGGAATTAACAAGGATGGGGATCTTGAGGAGCTTATAACGCTCATTGCCTCAAACATAGGATGCCTCACCAACCCAGCAAAACTGGAGAATTGCTTTAGGTCGGTAAAGAAGAGTAGTATAACGCAGGACACCATCAAGGTTTTTCTCGACCTGCTGCAAGACGCTTTCCTTATAGAAAAGTCGGTGAGATATGACATAAAAGGGAAAAAATACATCAGCACTCCCGCCAAATACTATTTTTCCGACCTCGGGCTGCGCAACGCCCGCCTTAACTTCCGCCAGACGGAGTTCACCCACCTGCTGGAAAACGCAATTTACAACGAGTTGCGCCTTAGGGGGATGTCTGTCGATGTGGGGCAAGTGCCTATTATGGTCAGGGACACGGATGGGAAGCGCAGACAGTCGGTACTTGAAGTGGATTTTGTATGCAACCAAGGCTGCAAGCGTTACTATATACAATCGGCTTATAGTATGCCTACGGAGGAGAAGATGAGGCAGGAATATACGCCGTTGTTGAAAATAAGGGACGGTTTCAAGAAAATCGTTATCGTGGGAACGCCAACACCAACATACCAAAACGAGGATGGAGTGGTGATAATGAACATTTATGATTTTCTGACAAACCCTGATAGTTTGGATTTTTAATGTATGGCATTCATCTTTAATTGCAAGGGTTTTTCAATATTGCATTGAAAGTTTGCCGTGCGGTTCAATCCGCAGTTTTTCAAAATCCCCCGAAAACTACATTTGATGTAGGAAAAACTACATAGGACATAGAAAAAATTATATCAGACATAATTCAAACTACATCAGACATAGTTTTTCCCATGTCCCATATAGTATCTGGAGTGCTTCGTTGAAATATCAGACTTTGGTCTTGCGATAATTGTAGGGGCGTATGGCATACGCCCTGTACTCCATCGCTTAAACCGCATAGGCAAACACCGCCACAACATTGCAAAGTCCGCGCTATTCAGGGCGTATGCAATACGCCCCTACGGAGACGCAAATTATTGATTGTTTGCCAGAAAACAAAACTTCCCGAGGGAATGCCTCGGGAAGTTTGTGATGCTTAAATCTGCGGGCGTTGTCAGCCGTTGAAACGCTTGTCGCAATAGCGCAGCTTGTACGGGCGGCGGTATTCGTACCAATACAGCCTGTGCGCAGCAGCCTCCTTGTCGCCCTCGAAGCTGAGCAGGGCGGGATTCCAGCGCACCGGGCGGTTCAGTTCGCGGGCTATGTTGAACAGGCAGCACAACGTGTTGGTGCTTGCGCCATAGTCAACCGGGGCTATCGGGTTCTTGTTTCCGCGAATAGCATCGATGAAGTTCTGCATATGTGGCGAGCTTACCTCGTACTGACCTTTCTCCACCTTCTCCTCTTTCTTTTTGATGAGCGAGGGGGCGGAACACTCCAAATAGCCGCGTGCCACCTTTATCCACCCTTTGTCGCCGATGAACTTTATGCCCTGCGCGTTGGGGTTGTCCTCGCGGTAGGGCTGCTCGGTCATCTCAATTCCGTTGGCGTATTTCATCATGGCGTACTTTGCGCCCTTGTAGCCTTGGGGAATGAACTCCACAGGTCCGAGACCGTCCATGCCGAGCGCGGCTTGCACTATGTCGTACATATGTGCGCCCCAGTCGGCGGGGAAGCCGTTGCCGGTTTCCTGATACCAACGCCACGCGCCCCAAAGCTGCTCGTTCTGTTCCGGGTCGAGCTTGACGACAGGGCAGATGTCGGAATGGTAGTGTATCTTCGGGTCGTTGAGCGGCCCGAGCCAGAGATTGAAGTTGAGGTTTGCGGGAACAGGCATTTCGGGGAGGTTGAACGGTGTCGGGGGATCGCCCACGCGCACATAAACTTTGTCGATGTGTCCGATGGCACGCTCCTGCACAAGGCGTATTGCTGTTTGGAACTCCTCGCTTGAACGCTGCTGGCTTCCCATTTGGAACACCACGCCGTTGGCGTGGGCTGCGCTCTGCACGGCAAGCCCCTCGGTTATGGTGTAGGCAAGCGGCTTCTGGCAGTAAACGTGCTTCCCTGCGTCGCAAGCGTCGATGGCTATCAGCGCGTGCCAGTGGTCGGGCGTGGCAATCTCTATCGCGTCAATGTCGGTGCGTTCCATCATTTCCTCATAGAACTCGTACATATCGCAACGCTCCGCCATGTTCTTGCTCTTCTGCCATGCTGTAACGCGGCGGCGGAAACGCTCGCGCTTTATGGAGTCAACATCGCAGCAAGCCGCAACCTGCACGCCAGGGCACGAGGAAAAGCTGCTGAAGTCGCTGCACCCCTGCTGCCCAAGCCCTATGAAACCAAGCACCACGCGGTCGCTCGGCGCAACTTTCACTCCGTCTATCTTCCAGCTGGGGAGTATGGTGAGCGATGCAAGACCCATTGCCGAAAGGCTCAGGAAGTCGCGGCGCGAAATCTTGTCGCTCTCGTTGGGGAGCGTATTCTTCCTGATGTTATTCTTCAGTTTTTCTTTCATTATATATTATATTGTATGTTTGATTGGTTGAATATCCTCTGAAAGCGTTCACCTTTCCACCGCCTTGAAAGCCTCTTTGCCCTCCGAGCGGCGGTAGAGGCGCAGCACGGTGCTTTCGCCGTCCTTGCCCGACTTGTTTTCGGAAATGTAGAAATATCCGTTGCCGAAAGAGTGCATCCCGGTGCTGCCATAGGGGAAGTTCCAGCCCGAAATGCCGGTCTTGGCATCCTGCAAGCCACCTTGGGCGAGCGGCACTACGTTACCCTTTTTATAATAAGGTATGCCGGTGAGCGTTTTCTTCACGGGTCGCGCCCCAGAACTGAAAGCGTAGAGGCTGTAGTTGGGGAAAGTCGGCTTCTTGCCGCGATACACCGCCATGTACCAAAGCCCGGACGAAGCGTCGTACTCCAAATTCTGCACACCCCAGTCGGTGCTGCCAGTATATACAAAGTAGCGTCCCGCCGGCTTTGACGGGCCTTTGAACTGTGGGTTGTCTTGCGAAAGGGGTCGGGCATATTTGCGGCACTTCTCCAAGTCGTATTGCAAAAGCACCTGATAGTCGTTGTCGCTTCGGCTCTTGTCGCCATAAACGCCATACGCCACGGTGAGGAAGTGCTTTCCCGAAGTTTTTCCGATGCGCGGGCCGAACGACAATCCGTCAATCCCGCTGCACGCAAAGCGATGGTCGATGGTTTTACCGCCCACATCCACCTTTGCGGAATAGTCGTCGAGAACCGTGGGCAGCGGAATGGCGGTAACAACTCCGTCCTTTTCGCCGTCCATTCCCACGCGGTTTATCCTGTCAACGTCAATAACCGCCACGTAGAAGTTATCCCGGAACTTTTTGGTGCTTCCCTCCTTGTTCAGGATGCCACGCCCTATCGCGTCGTCCTTGTATTCGAGTGAGCCATACACCTTACCGTCGGTTTCGTTGAAGTCAAGGCAGCCAAGATGTCCCAGCAAACCCGTAACAGTCCCTATCAGGTTGCCGTTGAAGTCGTACTTCGCCAGCATTGTGGTGAACGAACAGTAAACCATGCGCTTTTTCGCGTCCACGGCAATGCCTTGCACGTGCATTGCCTTGAAAGGCCCGCACTTTATAGTCAGAGGCAGGTCGGAAACCTGCGCTTGGGCGGAAAACTGATTACAGGGAACGAGCTGCGACAACGCCCAAAGCATTGCCAATACGCAAAAACGGTATCTTGTTTTCATGGCTTTTTAATTTTCATGGTGCTAATTTACGTTTTTTGTGCCATTCCGACAATTCAGTGCCTGTATTTTTCAAGTTTTTCACTATATTTGCCACATTAATAACTAACCACTATCATGTCATGAAGACTTTTCGCCTGCTTTTGGCTGCGTTGCTGGCAATAGTTTCGCTTGCAGGATGCAGCGACAACGTTGACGATTCCGCCCTGTTTGTGCAAAACGGAAAAACAGTAACCAAGCTTCTCGAAACAGACCCGAATTTCAGCATTTACCTGCACCTACTACGGCAAGTGAGGCTTAGCGACAAAAGTCAGTCAAACGTGGCGCAACTGCTCTCGGCACGCGGCAACTACACTGTGTTCGCCCCGGCAAACGATGCCATGCACCATTATCTCGACTCAATATACGCCACGCCCAACTTCGACTATACGCAGACCGACGACAGCGTGGCGAAGATACTGGTTACGAGTTCGGTCATCGACTGCGGGAGCGACGAGGCCTACAAAACGAGTATGTTCACCGAGGGTGCAATCGAAAAGACAAACTTCGCGGACCGCTACCTCACAGTGTCGTTCGACACGCTCGACGGACGCGCCGTGGTGAAAATAAACAAGGACGCAACAGTAATCACTCCCGACATCGAGGCGACGAACGGCTACATACACGTTGTTGACCGCTCGCTGGCACTGTCGAACGCCTACCTGCCGCAGATTATCGGCGAGGCGGGAAACCTGAACATATTCTCCATGCTGCTCTATCAGACAGGCTGGGACACGCAACTGCAACAATACCGCGACGAGGAGTACGAAAAGAGGACGAACCTTGAGGAGAATATGCCCGAACACAGATATATCGGCTACACAG
This sequence comes from Oscillospiraceae bacterium, assembly GCA_963603805.1. Taxonomy (GTDB): domain Bacteria; phylum Bacteroidota; class Bacteroidia; order Bacteroidales; family Bacteroidaceae; genus UBA6398. The sequence continues at coordinate 1,519 of CAVCON010000013.1, read as the reverse complement.
CCTTTGTTGAGACCGACAGCGTGTTCCACGAGAAATGGGGCATCGACCTTCCGCAGATGAGCAACGGCACAATGACAAACGCCGCCACGATAATGCAGCAGATTAAGGAGAAGTGCCGGCAGGCATATCCCAACGCAAAGGACGAGGATATGAAGAGCGGCGCAAATGCCGTGAACCAGTTTGTGGCATACCACCTGCTGCCCGAACGCATTGCATACAACAAGCTCGTGATACACTATGGCGAACTCGGCTATTCATACAAAAACGCCACGCGCCTCACCATAGACTGCTTCGAGTACTACGAAACGATGACCAAGGTCCACCGCCGCCTCCTCAAGCTCACCGAGGGGAGGCAGACCGACGGCATAAGGATAAACCGCCACTGCACCTACGACGAGGACGATTTCTCCGAAATCACAGTGCCGCGCCCCGGAATAAAAATCTCCCCCGACAACGGCGGCTACGACTTCAACGCGCTCAACGGCTTCTACTATCCCATTGACGACATACTGGTCTATGACGACGACGTTCCCAACGTGGTGCTGAACGAAAGGCTGCGCTTCGACTTCAGCTCCATTCTCCCCGAACTCATAACCAACGGCTACCGCCGCCCCAACCAGAACATCACCTTGCAGATACCCCACGGATATTTCGAGAACATGACTTTCACCGAGAAGTCCAATTACAGATACCTCCCCGGCTATGGCGCGGGATGGCCAAACTTCCAAGGCGACGAGCACAACGTGATGGGAATGTACGATCTCACGGTCAAGCTGCCCCCTGTGCCGCTCGAGGGAACTTACGAGCTGCGCTGGGCGATACCCATCTATCCCACGCGAGGCATGGCGCAGTTCTATTTTGGCACCGACAAGGAAAACCTCACCGCCATAGGGCTGCCGGTTGACCTGCGACTGTTCGCCGACAACCCAACCATAGGCTGGAAAGCCGATGTTGACGACCAAACCGTGAACAGGGAGAAAGACCGTGCGATGAGAAACCACGGCTACATGATGCCGCCAAAGCACGACGGGCCCACAACAGGAGGCGTGGTCAACCTCTCCCTGCGTGCCCAAACGCAATACCAGCGCATCAGGAAAATTGTTTACACCGGCAACTTCAAGCCCGACGAAACATACTACGTGCGCTGCAAAAGCGTGCTTTCCAACACCTCCACGCAGTTCGTGATGGACTGGCTCGAACTTGTGCCAAAGAACGTTTACAACGGCACAAATCCCGAGGACATCTGGTAAGACGGCGCGGTGCGGACGAGGCGTTTTTTCAAAAACGACGATATTTTGCGAAGAAAAAGCCCGCAAAATTTGGCTGTTTGAAATAATACGCTTACTTTTGCACCGCATTTCGCAAAAAGCAGCACATGGGTAGGTGCTGCACGGCTAGCTCCCTCTGAATCCTCCAGGGCGTGATTGCAGCAAAGGTAGGCTGGTTGTAGCGGCGCGATGCAGTGAGCTTACCCACCCGCCTCTTTAGCTCAGTTGGCCAGAGCACGTGATTTGTAATC
>CAVCON010000012.1:0-21602 GCA_963603805.1 Oscillospiraceae bacterium | reverse complement strand
GGTAATTGCTCATAACACATTTGATTTTTAGACCTTTAAGTTACGAAAAATTCCCCGGCTGACCAACTGATCTGCTGACTATTTTCAATCCGGCATTTCAAAACAGCTTCATTATCTTTTTGGAGCATAAAAATTGTAAAAAACAATCTGCATACCCGAAATTAATGAAAAATGCAGCAGGAAACAGGTGTTTCCCGCTGCATTTGCGTTTTATAATTGAGGGGTCATCTTCTTCTGCCAGGCCCTCCGAAACCGCCTCTTCCCGGTCCACGTCCGGGTCCGCCAAACTTCTGTCCGCCCTCATTGCCCCCGGCGTTGTTCTTGCCGCCGAAGATGTTGAGACGGTATATGAAGTTGAGCATGAAGTAGGAGTTTATGCTGTTATTCCACGAGTCGGAGCGCATTTGCGCCGTTATGGAGCGCGACACGTTGCTTTGGTTGTGGAGTATGTCGTAGAATTGCAGCGAGAGAGTTGCGGCATTTCCCTTGAGGAAGTTTTGCGCAATCTGCGCGTTCCATATAAGCTCGTTTGTGTTCATGGAATTGTCGGCGTAGCCCCTGCGCGAGTTCATGCGGATGTCGGTCGAGACTTGCATATTCCACGGCAGGGTTACGTTAAGCTCACCGCCGTAGTTGAAGTTCCATGTGTCGAGGTTGGCGTTTGCCTGAAGTTCGTTTTTGGCGTGCTGGTAAGTTACGCCGCCCCTTGCGCCGAACTCGAAAAGCCCTGTGCGGAAAGTGAGGCGCAGATGTTCGCGCAGCCTGAGGTTCTTAGTGGTGTTCTTGCGGCTTGTGGTGTCGTTGCCTGTGCTTACGTAGCCCACGTTGTTTGAGTAGGAGTAGCCTGTGAACGTTCCCAGCGTCCAGTTCTTGTTCTTGCCGAACGAGGTGTTGAACATTAGGTCGCCGTCGGTGTTCCAGTTTCCGTTTATGTTCTCCGGGCGCGTTGTCCTAACACCGGTGCTTTCGTCATAGTGCATTGCGTTGCTTATGCTGTTTGACGTCTGGTTGAAAGTGAGGCGTGTCATCCAGCCTGTCTGCGTCTTGACGATGTAGTTGTTGTAGAAAACTTCGAGGTAGTTGTTCCACGAGGGCTTCAAGCCAGGATTACCTTTTGATATGTACAGAGGGTTTGAGTCGTCGGTAACGTCCAGAAGGTCGGTCATCGAAGGCTGCGATGACGAGCCGCGATAGCGTATGTTCATTTCCGAGGTGTTCGACAGCTTGTAGCGCAGGCGCACATTCGGGGATACGTTGAAAACGTTGCGCGTTACGGTTGTGTCGAGTTTGTCTTTCTGGTATTCCAACTTGGTCTCCCTCGGCTCGAAGTTCACAGCGGCGTGGAATTGCAGGTTCTTGGTGTTGTATCTCACGCCTACCGACATTTTGTGGGTGTAGTTCTTGTATGTGGCGTACTGGCTGTTTCTCATATTGAGCGTCATGCGCAGTGAGTCGGCGTCGGTGGGGAGTGAGCCTATCACGGGTGCGTACATATCGCGCCAACCTTGCAGCGAGTCAAGCTGGTATAGCGAGCGGTCGGAGTTTGAGTAGGAGTAGCCGTACTCATAGCTTGCCTGGGCGAAGAGGTTCTTCACTATGGGTTCGCTGTAGCTGAGTCTGCCGCTAAGCCCCCAGTTCTCCGACGGGTTGTTGCTGTATTGGTTTGTAAAGGTGTTGCGTCCCGCCGCGTTGCTTTGGAAGTAGTTTATGTCGGAGCGCGAGAAATTCTTGCTTTTCGAGTTGCCCCAGTTTCCCGACGAGCTTATCGATATGTTGCGCCCCTTGCTGTTGAGCTTCCTCACCACCATCGCCCAGTAGTTTGCCGAGTTGCTCGAGCTGTTGCCGGTGTTTATGCGGTGGTTGGTGTTCACGGCAATGTCTTTCAGCACAGACGCGGTGTCGGAGAACATTGTGCCAAGCGGGTCGGTGATGCCGTTCACGGCGTAAGGGTCGTTGTTGAACGTGGCTGTGCGGCTCTGACTCCAGTTGTTTGATTCGCTGTACGAGTAGTTTGGCGCAAACATCACGGTGGTCAGTGAGTCGGGCTTCCACCTAAGCCACATTCCCGTGTGGAAGTTAGAAGAGTGGCTGTAGTCCTGACTGCGGGAGTTGGAGAACGACGACGAGCCTGCCGAGTTGAGGAATGTTTCGGAGTTGGAGCGCGTCTGCCGGTCGCTTGCGCTGTGGCTCCAGCGCAGGTTGCCGTTTATCTCCAACCGTCCTGCCTCGTCCTCTTTCTTGCCGTTGTCCCAACCTGCGTCAAATCCCGCGCTTTTGTTGGCGTTAAGCCCGCTGCCGCCCCCGCGTCCCGGTCCGAAGTGGCGGTCGCCCGCGTTGTTGGCGTTGCCGAATATTGTCTGGCGGTCGTGGTCGGTATAGCGGTTCACGAATATGTCGCCGTTGTAGCGGTCTTTGCTTCCGTAACCCAGCGAGGCGTTGCTCACCCAGCTCTCCTTCAGTTCCTTTTTGAGACCGATGTCGAGAACGGTCTCCTCGTTGCCATCGTCAATGCCCGTCTGCTTGGTGTAGTCGCTTTTCTTTTCGTACGACTTTATTTTCGACACGAGTTCGGTGGGCAGGTTTTTCATTGCAATCTTGGTGTCGCCCTTGAAAAAGTCCTTGCCGTTCACGAGTATCTGGCTCACGGTCTTTCCGTTTATCTTTATAGTGCCGTCGTCGTCCACTTCTGCCCCCGGAAGCTGCTCCACAAGGTTTTCGAGCGTGGAGCCGACCGGCACCCTGTATGCCGAGGCATTATACTGGAATGTGTCGGCTTTCATCTCCACTTTCGAGGCTTTGGCGGTGATTGTCGCCCCTTTTAGAGCCACATCGCTTGTGCCGAGGGATATTGTGCCGAGCTTTGCATCGGGCGTTTTCTTGTTGAGCGTCGCGTTGCGGTATTCGGGGTTGAAGCCTATGAACGACACCTTGATTATGTAGTCCCCCGCCTTTTTCACGCCGAGCGAGAAGCTGCCGTCTTTTTGCGAGCTTATGCCGTTCACGTATGAGGAGTCTTTGTTAAGCAGCTGTATGGTGGCAAGTTCGATTGGTGCGCCCCCGGCCTTTTCCGTAACTTTTCCCGATACGGAGAATTGCGCCCGCGCCGCAACGAGCGACATACAGGCACATAGCGACAACGTAAGAAATTTCTTCATATACTCATATTATATATAGCGTGAAACAAGCGGCTTGCCGTCATTTTTTGGCAACCGTTATTTTGACGGCGCAGACGCTGTAAGGTTTAATCGGGGAAATGCTTTTTTGTCTGTGTCTGGCCAAAGATGATGTTTTTGTGCTAATGTGCCGGGATTTTGACTCTTGACTCGGATTTTATTTTCTGCCGGGCTTACAATAATGCAATGGCTTGCCGCATTCTGCCAACCTGTCGAATACAAGGGTTCGGTTATCCAATTTCCGGATAATGCCCAAAGAGGTTTTGCCGAATATGTCTGTTAGCATTACGGTGTCATTCTTTATGGCGTAGTTGTATCTGTAAACAGTGTCTCCTGGTGAATAGAATATGGCGGTTGAATCCTTGCCGAAAGATATTGCCGGGTAGGCTGCCACATCATTGCCATTGTGTTCCAATTCCCAATCCCCGACAAGGATGCCGGCTTCGATTTTCTGCTGTTGGGGTTGCACGCAGGAAGTGGCAAAAGCGAAAGTCATGGCGGAGATTGCCGCAATGTGCCATAGTGTTTCAATATCCTTGGTCATGTGCATTTTGGTTTATCGGCTCAAAATTGCAAAAAATATCCCGAATATCGGCTCATTTTGGACTGCATTTGCCCCTTTTTCATCGGGTTTTTGAGCCGATTTTCATAACCGTTTGGTTTTGTGCAAGTTATCTTGTCTGTACAAATCTTTGTAAGCACTTGCTTTTCAATAGGTTGCAAACGGCCGAAAAAAGGTCTGATGTAGTTTGAATTATGTCTGATATAATTTTTCCTACATAGGACGTAGTTTTTCCCATGTCTGATGTAGTTTTCGAGGTGTCTGGGAAAACCTGTAATTTTAGGTTTTGCGGAAATTGTATGAACGATGTATGTTGTTTATTGATTGCAACGGTATATATGTAGGGGCGTATTGCATACGCCCTTTACTCCGCCGCACGAGCCGCACCGCAAACCACCGCCGCTGCATTGCATAATCGGCGCAATTCAAGGCGTATGCCATACGCCCCTACGGAGGCGCAATTCCTTGATTTATCGTGTTTTTATATCTATAATACACATTGCATACACCCCTACAATGTCGCAATTTGCTGCATCAGGTCTTTCTTGCCGCGTCTATGCGCAGGAAAATGAACAGCAGTATGGTGAAACCCCAAAGCGACGAGCCGCCGTAGCTGAAAAACGGCAGGGGTATTCCTATCACGGGCGTAAGCCCTATGACCATGCCCACGTTTATGAACACATGGAACAGGAATATGCTTAGCACGCAATATCCGAAAATCCGCCCGAACGCGAAGCTCTGGCGTTCGGCAAGCACTATGAGCCGCAATATCAGGGCAAGGTAGAGCGTCAGCACCACGGCTGCGCCTACAAAGCCTTTTTCCTCGCCTATGGTGCAGAAAATGAAGTCGGTGTCCTGTTCGGGCACGTATTTCAGCTTTGTCTGGGTGCCGTTCAGGAAGCCTTTGCCGAGCATGCCGCCCGAACCTATGGCTATCTTGCTCTGGTTGACGTTGTAGCCCGCCCCGCTCAAATCCTGTTCTATGCCGAGCAGCACTTTCACGCGCTGCTGCTGGTGGCGTTCGAGCACGTTGTTCATAACATAGTCGGTGGAGAAGAAAAACGCGAGCGAAGCCCCTGCAAACAGGGCTATGTAGAGAAACTTCATGCGTTTGAGCATTGCGGCCTGCACAAGCAGGTAAATGATAATCGCGATTATTACGGCGAGCATGGCATAGCCCACGTCGAACGGTATGACAAACCGCGAGAAAAGGTATGACAGCAGTATCGCCCCGCCTCCGAATGCGCCGATTCGCCGGGCGTGGATGCGGTTTTGCAGAAACACGTATGCCATTGCAGAAGTGAAGAGCCATATCATCAGCAGCACGGCAAACTCGCTCACCGATGTGTGCGTGCCGTTTACGAGAAGGTCGTTGAACTTCAGTCCCACCACGAAGTAGGTAACGGCGGCGAAGCCTGCGAACAGTATGCTGCCGTTCATCCCCTCGCGGTAGAGCATAAGGAAGAAGGCCGTGTAGATGAGGGCCGAGCCTGTTTCGCGCTGCATTATGATAAGGGCCATCGGCAGCAGTATAAGCCCCAGTGTGGCGGCGAACGTCTTGGGGCGGTGTATGTCGTAGCCGTAATGCCCCATGTACTTGGCAAGGGCGAGGGCAGTGGCGCATTTTGCGAACTCGGCGGGCTGTATGCTGAGGCTGCCGAGCTTTATCCACGAATACGAGCCTTTGATGTCGGTGGCGAGAAATGGGGTGATGAGCAGCAGCCCCATGAAGGCTATATATATAATGTATGCGAACGTGTCGAAAACCTTGTCGTCGAGCATCAGAATGACGAAGGCCACAAACAGCGAGCAGCCTATCCATATCAGCTGCTTGCCGGAGCGCAGGGCGGGGTTGAAGAAGTCGGGCTGGCCGTATTCGTAGCTTGCGCCGCATACGCAGAACCATCCCATTACCAACAGGGCGAGGAATATGACTATTGTAACCCAGTCGAGCTGCCTTAGCAGTGAGGGGGCTTTATCGTTCGCTGTTACCATAGAATAGGTGCTTGTGCTGGAACTCGTCGGCCACGGCCTGCCCGCGCGGCGAGAGTTTCCCGTTAAGGTATTGTTCTATCATCACCGAGCCAATCGGCACGCCGAAGTGAGCCCCGAAACCGCCGTTCTCCACATATACGGCAATGGCAATCTTGGGGTCGTCCATGGGGGCGAAGCCTATGAACGCCGAGTGGTCCTGCCCCCTGTTTTGCGCCGTGCCAGTTTTTCCGCACACCTCAATTCCGGGCAGGTTTGCGGCGGTGCATGTTCCGCCCAGCACAGCCTTGCGCATACCCGCCACGACATAATTGTAGAAACGCCGCTCCACCATTGTATAGCGTTTGGTGCGGTAGAGGCTGTCGGTTTGCCCGCCTTCCACCTTGCTCACGATGTGGGGCGTGATGAAGTATCCCCTGTTGGCTATGGTGGCGGCGAGGTTGGCTATTTGGAGCGGTGTGGCGTTCACCTCGCCCTGGCCAATCGCGTCGCTTATTATCGTAACCCCGTTCCAGCGTTTGTGGTAATGCTTGTCGTAGTATTCCGAGTTGGGTATCATGCCGCGCCTTTCGCCCGGCATGTCAACTCCGAGCCTGTAGCCGTAACCCATCGACACCATGTAGTCTTTCCATCTGGTGAAGGCTTCCTCTATGTTGCGGTATTTGCGGCGGTTGCCCATCATGTAGTAGAACCCCCACGAGAAGTATGCGTTGCACGACGTGGCTATGGCGGGGATGAGCGACAAGGGGGAGGCGTGGCCGTGGCAGGCTTGGTGGAAACGCCCTATGCTAAGTCCGTGGTGGCAGGCGAACATTGTTCCGGGGCCTATGATGCCCTCCTGCATGAATGTGAGTGCCTGTGTGGGCTTGAATGTGGAGCCTGGCGGGTATTGCCCGCTTATGGCCCGGTTGAGCAGGGGTTTGCGGGGGTTGCGCTGCAGCATTTTCTGGTTTTTGCCGCGCTGCCGGCCTATTAGCAGACGTGGGTCGTATGACGGCGAGGACACCATGCAGAGTATTTCGCCGGTTTTCGGCTCTATGGCAACGATGCTGCCTATTTTACCCTCCATAATTCTTTCGCCGAGAGCCTGAAGGTCGGCGTCTATGCTTAGCGTGAGATTTTTCCCGGGCTGGGGCTGGCGGTCGAACTTGCCGTCCTGATAGCGTCCCTTTATGCGTCCGTGAACGTCGCGCAGAAGTATCTCCATGCCTTTTTCGCCGCGCAGCTGTTCTTCGTAGGAACGCTCCACGCCAATTTTGCCAATGTAGTCTCCGGGCTGGTAGTAGGGGTTGTCGTCTATGTCGCCCTGCGAAACCTCGCCCACGTCCCCAAGAATGTGTGCGCCAATTCCGTAAACGTAGCGTCGTATGCTGCGCCGCTCAACCGAGAAGCCGCGAAATCTGAAAAGCTGCTCCTCTATCTGCGAGAACTCCTGTGCCGGTATCTGGCTGAGGAAAACCTGCGGGGTGTGTCGGGAATATCCGGGATTTTTTTTGCTGTCCTTGATTTCGAGCATCCTCTTTATGTAGAAATCCTTCGTGATGCCTATCGTGCGGCAAAAGGCAAGGGTGTCTATGCCGTGTTGCTCGTTCATAACCACCATAAGGTTGTAGGCGGGTTCGTTGTAAACAAGCAGCCTGCCCTTGCGGTCGGTTATAAGTCCTCGCGAGGGGTATTGTATTTTCTTGAGAAAGGCGTTTGAGTCGGCGTTTTTCTTGTAGTCGTCGCTCATCACCTGAAGGGCGAAAAGCCTCGCGAGATAAACGAGGACTATTATAATGGCTATTCCGCCAATGACGAATTTGCGGTTTTCGAGATTGGCACTCATTCGGTTTTCCTCTTTCCGCTAATTCTGACGCTCTCAATGGCGACAATAATCAGTATGGTGAGCAGTGAGCTGCTTCCTGCATTAATCAGCATCTCAAGCCAATTGAACAGCGAGAACGTCTCGAGCAGGTGGAACAGTGCCTCGCAGAACACCACCGCCAGCGACACATATCTTATATAAGCCCCCCAGCCCATATTCCTTGCGGAGGGGACGGGTATCTCATCGTCGGTCTCTGTCATGGAGTTTATTTTCAGAAGCCACGGCTGTATCATCGCCGTTGCCGTTAGCGAGAATGCCGCCACGCCTGGAGTGTTGGTGAATGTGTCGGCAACAAGTCCGAACACAAAGCTCCAAAGCAGTATTGCGCTGCGTGAGGAGTCACCCGGAAAGAGCAGCACGAAGTAAACCGCCACGAAAGGTGTGGCGTGTCCGAAAATATGAACGTGGTCGAACACCAGCACCTGAAGGGCGAGAATAAGCAAAAACCAACCAAACTGTTTTAAGAAAGTGTTTACCATGTCCTGCTTTTTTAATCCTGTGGCTGTTCCATTTCCTTTGCGTGCATTCTTAGGCTGTCTATCTCCGCTTTCATGGGGCTTGCTATCACACATACGTCGCGCAGGTCGGCAAAGTCGGTGGCGAGGTTCACTTTCACGCGGTATGAAAGCCCGTCTCGGGAGTTGCCTATTGCAATGACCCTTCCCACAAAAAGCCCCGGAGGGAATATTGCCGAATTACCGCTTGTCTCAACATAGTCGCCCACATTGAAACGTGCGTATCGCGGCACATCGCTAAGGTATGCCGTCAGCGGACTTCCGCCCTCCCAGCCGAGGTATCCGAAAAAGCGGTGTCCGCGAATCCTACAGCTTATGCTCGACTTCCTGTTCAGCACAGGCATCACGAGACTGTAGTTGCGGCTTGTCAGAAACACGATGCCCACTATGCCGCCGCCGCTTACGACACCCATGTTCGGGCGTACCCCGGCGGCTTCGCCCTTGTCTATAACAATGAAGTTGTTTTCCTTGTTTATGCTGTTCGACGTAACCTGCGCGGGGATTAGCCTGTAATCTTTCAGCAGCTCGCGCTGCTTTTCCTCAAGCCAAAGGGAGTCCGCGCCCTGTCTGGCGAGAATGTCGCGCAACTGGTTCACCTGCCTTTGCAGCATTACGTTTCTTGAAGTGAGGTCGCTGTTTATTTTGCCGAGGTTTATGTATGAAACTGCGTCGGCGTAAGTTCTGTCAACGGCGGCGGTGAACTCGTTTGCCGAAGTGAACCACACGCTTGCCTGATAGTCGTTAAAACGGAACAGCATGACAATCGCCGCGCTTTCAAGAAGCACGAACACCACCCAGTGGAAATGGCTTTTTATGAATTCTATCAGATTGTGCATTCGCCTGTTTCGTAATTGCGGTGAGCCGTGGTTTTGCCGTGTGCGCCCCTATTCGCGAAAATGGTTAGAAGAGTGTCGCCAGCGTCCGCTCTCTAACCATTCTTTATTATTCTGCGTGGGGCTGTGCCGCCACTTTCTTATCTCATAAGGAACGAGTAGCGGTTTACGTTCTTCAGTGCCACGCCAGTTCCCTTTGCCACGCAAAGCAGCGGGTCTTTAGCCACATGGAACGGAATGCTAAGCTTGTCGGTGAGGCGTTTGTCAAGTCCGCGCAGCAGTGCGCCGCCGCCTGTGAGGTATATGCCGTTGTGCACGATGTCGGCGTAGAGTTCGGGCGGTGTCTTTTCGAGCGCATTGAGCACGGCGGTCTCTATGCTCGCTATTGTCTTTTCCAGGCAGTGGGCTATTTCCTGGTAGCAAACCGGCACTTCCATCGGGAGCGCGGTAATTCTGTTTGGCCCATGCACCACATAGTCCTCCGGTCCTTGTTCGCCAAGGTCGGTGAGTGCGCTTCCCACATGGATCTTTATTCTCTCGGCCATGCGCTCGCTCACTTTCACGTTGTGCTGCCGCGCCATGTATTCGCGTATCTCCTTGTTGAAGTCGTCGCCGGCAATCTTTATGGAGTTGTTCGACACTATGCCGCCCAGCGAAATGACCGCGATTTCAGTTGTTCCGCCGCCTATGTCAACAATCATGTTCCCCTCGGGGGCTTCCACGTTAAGGCAGTCCTTGGGGTCCATTCCCGCCTCAAGCTGCTCCTCGCCTATGCCTATTGCCGCCGCCATAGGCTCGAATATAAGGTAAACGTCGCGCCCGCCGGCGTGTTCGGCACTGTCGCGCACGGCACGCAGCTCCACTTCGGTCGAGCCCGACGGCACGCCTATCACCATCCTTAGCGACGGAGTGAAAAGGTGGTTGCGCTTTTGGGCGTTCTTTATCAGCCCGCGCATCATCTGCTCGCAGGCGTAGAAGTCGGCAATCACGCCGTCCCTCAAGGGGCGTATCACGCGGTAGTTGTCGTTTGTTTTTTCATACATCAACTTTGCCTCTTCGCCCACTTTCACCATTTTGTTGGTGTTGCGGTCAAGGGCTACAATGGAAGGTTCGTTAACCACAATCTCACCATTATTGATGATGATTGTGTTTGCCGTTCCGAGGTCCATGGCAAGTTCCTGGGTGAATGAAAAGAATCCCATTTGAGTATTGTAGTTTTATGCCTTGTTTGTGGAGAGTGCGGATTCGTTTTTATTTGCCTTGTGCAAAGTATGAGTGGATAGCCGTGTCGTAGTGGCTGCTTGTGGCGAAAGCACGCTCTGCGAAGTGGCGGCGGTCCTCAATGTCGGAGTTCGCGCCCTTGGTGTTGAGCATTTCGAGAAGGTCGGCGTATTCTGCCTTTGAGGGTACAATCACAACGTCCTTGAAGTTCTTGGCCCCGGCGCGTATGAGCGATATGCCGCCTATGTCAATCTTTTCTATTATGTCGGCTTCCGAAGCCCCGCTCTTCACGGTTTCCTCAAAGGGGTACAGGTCAACCACCACAAGGTCGATTGAAGGGATTTCGTATTGCGCCATTTCCTTTATGTCGCCGTCGTTTTCGCGGCGTGCGAGTATGCCTCCGAATATTTTGGGGTGGAGTGTCTTTACGCGTCCGCCGAGAATGGATGGATAGGTTGTGAGTTCCTCCACTTTTGTGCAGGGGTAGCCCAGTTCTTCTATGAATTTCTGTGTTCCGCCCGTGGAGAGCAGTTTCACTCCCTCTTCGTGCAGTTTTTTCAGGATTTCTTCAAGTCCGTCTTTATGGAAAACGGAAATCAGCGCGGTTTTGATTGCTTTTCTTTCTGCCATGGATTATAGTTTGTTACGGTCTCTGCGACCATGCTTTCTTGTAAATACGTATATAGTCAAGTGCAAAGTTACTAATTTTTCAGATATGCGCCTGATATTAAGCGGCAAAAAAGAAAATGTGCGCGAAACTCCGTTATTGCGCCACCGTGGTTGTTTTTGTTATGGTTTTCTCGTATGCCACGTTTTGCTTGTCTATGTAGTCAAGCTGCACGTAGCACACAGTCTCATCGCCGTATTGCGCGTTGGATATTGCGAGGTTTATTGTGCCTTGCTTTGTCTGCCAAACGGTGAAGTAGTCGCACTTCCCCTGCACGGTCAAATCCATCTTTTGTTTGCTGTCGGGCGTGGCGGCGGAGTCTGCGTCGAACTTCTCGGTGCATTCCGCCGGCTTGCCGTATTTTTCGGTCAGCCGTGCTTTGAGGTCAAAATAGTTTGCGGCGAGCGAGTCCCACTGCTGCTTGTGCTCAAACGTTACTCCCACGGCAAACACGAGGTCCTTTTTCGAACACGACTGTATGAATGCCGTGCAGTCTTTGTAGCCGGCGTAACTGCCCAGCATCACCACGTTTTTGTCGATGTTGGCGTTGAACTTCAATCCTTTCCCCTCCATCTTGGTTACAAATGAACTTACCGTGCCGTCGATTGGTGTGTTGAGGAATGCCAAGTGTTCTGTGGCGGTTTGCGCGTGCGCCAGCACTGCGGCGAGAGCGCAAACTATTGCCGTTGTTATTCTTTTCATTGTTGTTTGGGGTTTTGTTCCGTGTTGGGTTTTTGCAGCAGGAAGAATGCCGACGTGGTGAAGAAGTCGCGCACGTAGGGCACCGCACCTATTGCCTTGCAGAGGGTGCGCGGCGTGAGGTCGAACTTTGCCTTGTAGTGGGGGTTTATGAACCAGAAATGGCGGTTTACCACCGAAAATCCCGCCTTTCGCGCCGTTTTATCGAAAAGCTCTATTGTGGTGCGCGTCTCGCGTATGTCCATAAGTTCAAGCACGTCCTTTTCTTTCACGTTGCAGTTTTCGAGCGTCATGCGGTAGAGTGGCATTGGCAGCAGGTGCAGGAATGGCGCGTGCGAGCAGAATTTACTGCGGCATATCTGCTGGTGTCCGCCAAACGGCATATACCACGCGGGGAAGCCGAAGAACGCATGACCGCCCGGGCGCAGGAATCTCAAGGCTGCGGATAGGAAGCCGAGCTTGTCGTGCACGTGCTCTATCACGTCGTGTGCGAGCACGATGTCAAACTTGCTGTCGAAGCCTTCGCATTTGCTTGCATCGTTGCAGATGAATGTGCCTTCCACGCCGTCTTGGGCGAAAAAAGTCTTTGCCTGCTCGGTGCGCTCCTTCACGATGTCCACACCCGTTACCTCGCATCCCCTTTCGGCGAACGGCTCAAGGTTTCCGCCCTCGCCGCAGCCTATCTCGAGAACTTTCATTCCGGGAACGATTTTCCCGATGTGCTTTTCGAGGTAGGGTATGTAGTATGCCTCGCTTGTGGTTGCCAGTTCGTTGAAATAGCTCCGGCGGTCAAGATGTCGGTTTTGCATTGGATGTCATTGTTGCATTAGTTATTTGCAAATTTAGTGATTTCGTGCGGAATTGCTAACTTTGCCGTATAAAAAAAGACAATCCCCCAAAACGCATACAATGACGAGAGTAACCGTAAACCCGGAATACGTGGGCAACCGCGAGCTGCGCGACTTCATAGCCGGCATAGACCGCCTTTTCCCTTCGGGGGAACTTGTGCAGCAAGGCAGCCGCAACACCCTACGGCGTTTCACAGTTGGCGGCATGAGGGTTGTGGTGAAACATTTCGGCAAGCCCAACCCTTTCAACCGCATTGTGTATTCGTTTCTGCGCAAGCCCAAGGGCGTGCGTGCCTACGAGTATGCCTTCCGCGTGAGGAGCGCGGGTTTCGACACCCCAGAGGCAATAGCCTACATTGAGCGCAGAAGATGCGGCATTATTGCTGACGCATATTTTATAAGTGTCGAATGCCCCTACACGCGCCGCTTCTATGAGTTCGGTGATGCAGTGGCGGAGGATTTCGCCGACATAATCAGGGCGTTCACAAGGCGCACGGCGCAGTTTCACGAGGCGGGGATGCTCCACCGCGACTTCTCGCCGGGAAACATATTGTTCGACAACGTGGGTGGGGAGTGGAAGTTTGCCATTGTGGACATAAACCGCATGAGTTTCTCGCCAGTCAGCGTCGAAAGGGGATGCCGCAATTTCGCGCGCCTGTGGGGTCAGCCCGATTTTTTCCGCATTGTGGCGGACGAGTACGCCAAGTCGCGCAACGCCGATGCCAGGAAGTGTTTCCGCATAATCCGTGAGGCACGCCACAAGTTTTGGACGCGCTTTGCCAAAAGGCACAAGGTGAAATACCGATTGGAGTTATAGATAAAGGAATACACAATTAATCAGGAAATTGCGCCTCCGTAGGGGCGTATTGCATACGCCCGAATTACGCGGATTTTGCAGTTTTGCGGCGTTGGTTTATGGTGCGGTTTATGCGGTGGTGTACAGGGCGTATGCAATACGCCCCTACATATATACCGTATGCAATCAATAAACGGCATACATCGTTCATACAATTTCCGCAAAACCAAAATTGTCGCCCTTTCCCAAACATCCTGAAAACTACATGGGACATAGGAAAAACTACGTCCGATGTAGAAAAAATTATGTCTGACGTAGAAAATCCTACATCAGACATAATTTTCAGCATAGGCAACCTGCTGTTAAACAGTTACTTGCAGGTAATTTTCAAAACAACGTCAATCGCCTGTTTGTCAATTGCTTGCGGAAAAACCGGCTATTATTGCTTCTTGATAATCTTTTTGCCGTTTTGGATGTAAACCTCTCCCTTTCTGGGTTGGGTTATTCTTATTCCCGACAGGTCGAACATTACGCCGTTGTCCTCGCGGGTTTCCGTGCTGTTTATTCCCGTGATTTCGCCGCCTATCTGCGCCACCGAAATGCCCCTCGACCGCAATCCGTTGAGCCAAATGGTGTTTCTGTATCGGTCTATGGAAATTTTGGCGATATCGTTGTCGGCTATTCCCGAGTTGTCGGTGTTGTAGATTTCCCACTTGTCGTTTCCGTCAAACATGGTTACGCCCACGTCGCCGTATGTCCCAAGCCACAGGTTGCCGTTGGCGTCAACGGCTATGCTTGTGATTGTGTTGCTCGGCAGTCCCGAATTGCTCCTGTTGTAGGTCTTCCATGTGCGGCCGTCAAAGCGGGTGAGACCTCCGCCGAATTCCGGTCCCATGTTGCTTTCGCCCGAGGCTATCCAAACGTTGTCCTTCTGGTCAATCGCTATTGAGCGTATCATGTTCATGGGCAGCGGACTGTTGTCCTTGTTGTATTCCGCCCATTCCTCGCCGTTGAACATACACAGCCCTTTGCCGTAAACGCTGCACCACAAGTTGTTTTTGGAATCGGTGGCTATGTTTGTTATGTGGGCGTTGTTCACAGGCGTTTCGGGGGTGTTGAAACTTGTCCATTTGCTGCCGTCGAAATTGTAAAGGCCCTTTTCAGTCCCAACCCACAGTAGGCTGCCGCTGTCGGAGGTTATGTTGGTTACGGAGTTCCGCTCTATGGGGCAGTTTCGGGTTGTGAACGCCACAGTGTCACTGTCGCTTATTTTCAGCAGGCACGTGTCGGTGAAATGCAGCGCAATCCATACGTTTTTGTCCCTGTCGATGTGAATGTCTTTCACTTTGTTCACCGTGTCGTTGCTTTCCATCAGAACTGTGCGGTTGTCGTCTTTGTCAATGTGTATTATCCCCCCGCTTGTGCCTATCCATATTTCGCCATTGTCGGTTGCGGTGGCGGTGGTGTCCATCCTTTCTGCCGGTATAAGGCTCTCGTAGGTGTCGATGTGCTGCAACTCCCCGTTTTCAAACTTGTAGAGTCCGCTGCGTGTTGAGCCTACCCAGAAATTTGTCCCGTCGATGAGCAGCGATGCCACCTCATCGTACTGTTTTGTGGACGGCAGACCGTATTTTGTGAACTCCCCATCGTTGTATTTCACGAGGAAATTGGCTGAGCCGAACCATACGTTGCCGTTGTTGTCGGTTGTTATGGCGTGCGTCCTGTCTGAGGGGATTGCGGAATTGGCGGCGGTGAATTTTGTGAAGTTCTGCCCGTCATATTTCACAACGCCCTCTTCGGTTGTTGAAATCCATTTGTTGTTGTGCTGGTCAATGGCAATTCCCGAAACGCTGTTTATTCCCGGAATCCTAACAATGCCGGTGCTTTCGCTGTAGTAGCCGAACAGTCCGTCCCTGCTGGTGCAGAAGCCTCCGAACCACAATTTGCCGCTGTTGTCGAACGCCAGCGCGTTGTATGTTATCATGGCGCAGACTTGCGTTTCGGGGATTGTGAACACGGACCATTTGCTGCCGTCGTATTTGTAGAACGACAGCAGGCCGCCGACCCACAGGTTGCCATACCTGTCGTGCGTCATTTGCATATTATACTGCCGCGAAGCAAGGGGGCTGTTTCGCGGGGTGAAGGACGTAAGCCGGTTGTTCTCGATTTGCGCCACGCCTTTGCCGTTTGTCCCGAACCACACGCTGCTGCCGTTCGACACAACTGACAGCACGTCGTTTTCGGGTATTGAGGCATTTGCCCTGTTGTATATGGTGGTCTGGCGTGTGTTGTAATCATACTTTACCAGACCGCCCTCGGTGGCCAGCCAAAGCACGTTGTCTTTTACTGCCATGCTCCTTATGCAGTCGGTGGAGGTGTAGTTTTTCCAGTCCGACAGCTTACTTATGCAGGAATACTGTGTTTCCACAATCTTTTGTGAAAACGCGGAAATGCTGAAAAATGCAATAACCGCAAAAAGCAACATTTTCTTTTTCATAACGCTTCGGATTATGTTATCAGCCCCAAATATACGAGATTAAATAATACCAGCAAAATAAAAATGGATAAAAATAAAAGAAAAACATTGTTGCATTGTGCAACAATATTCGCTGAAATCCTTGTGTTTACTGGGCTTCCTGCAATATTTTTAACATATAAAAATTTTGTGTTTTGGCGGAAATTTTATATGAACACGTTTTTGGATTGTTAAGGAAGAAGTCGATGTTTTTTCGGCATATATTTGAAATTGTCTTACCACGAACGTTCAATATATTTATCTCGACCGAAGTAAGAATGTGCATCGAACGTTAAACGTACTTATAACGACCGAAGTAAGATAACTTGAAAATAGCTTTTGACGCAACAGTATATACCCATGAGATAGGACATGGGGCTGACTTATATCGGTTGCTTGTGAACACACGCAGATTATTTTTTCTTTTGGCAAGCAAAGTTCGTCGGTCTTAAACGAATGGTGTTTGAAGATAATTTTCTATCTTTGCAAAGAACAATATATTGTTTGTTTGTAGGCGTAATTCGGAAAAAGAACAATATGATAGCACTTGATGTCCTCACGCCAAAGGATGTGGCTTTGCAGATCGCGGCAAGGGTAAAGGCAAGAAGATTGGAGCTTGACTTGACCCAAGAGGGGCTGTCTGCAAGGGCGGCAGTGAAGTTTTCCACTTACCGCAAATTTGAGCAGACTGGGGAAATCTCCTTGAAAGGTCTGCTTCAAATCGGGTTCGCCTTGAACGCGCTCACCGAATTTGATGCCCTTTTTGCACAAAGGCAATATAAAACCCTTGATGACGTATTGAACGGGCAGAGTGTTACACGCAAAAGGGGCAGGAAGCATGAGTAGCATAAAGCTGATTGAAGTCGTTTGCGGTAATTGCATGGTGGGTCGTTTGGCTTTGACTCCGGAGGGATTGTGCGCGTTTGAGTATTCGGCAGAATGGCTCAATGCTGGCTTTTCCATATCTCCGTTTGAATTGCCGTTGCGCAGTGGGGTGTTTATGGCAAAACCCCGTCCGTTTGAGGGCGGGTTCGGGGTCTTTGACGACTGTTTGCCTGATGGCTGGGGTCTGTTGGTGTTGGACAGATATTTGCAGCAGAACGGCATTAATCCCCATGCCTTGTCATTGCTTGACCGTCTCGCGTTGGTAGGTTCGACAGGGCGTGGTGCGTTGGAGTTCCGCCCGGACAAAAGCGTGGTGTCGAAGCAGGACTATGCCGATTTCGAGAGGCTGGCTTTGGAGGCAGAGCAAATTCTTGACAGTGAAGACTACACTGGTGAGGGAATTGAGGAATTCCAGTATCGGGGCGGTTCTCCCGGTGGTGCCAGACCGAAAATTTTCACCCGTTTTGAGGACAAGGAATGGCTGGTGAAGTTTCGTGCGAAAAGAGACTCGAAACGTATAGGCGTGGAAGAGTACGATTATTTTCTCTTGGCGAAGAAATGCGGAGTGGAAATGCCTGAAACACGACTGTTCGAGGGCAAGTACTTTGGGGCGGAGCGTTTCGACCGAACGAAGAACGGCAAATTACACGTTGTAAGCGTTGCCGGACTTATCGGTGCTGACTATCGTTTGCCAAGCATAGACTACACTCATATCTTCCGGGTATGTGCGGCTCTTACTCATAGTGTGGCGGAAATGTGGAAGGTGTACCGCCTGATGGTGTTCAATTATTTGATAGGCAATAAAGATGACCATGCAAAGAACTTCGCTTTCATCTATCGTGGTGGGGACTGGCATTTTGCCCCTGCATACGACCTTTTGCCAAGCGACGGGATAAACGGTTTCCGCACAACTTCCATCAATGACAAAATAGAACCTTCGGAAGACGACATTATAGCCGTTGCGGTTAATGCGGGATTGGACAGAAAGGAAGCGATTGGAATTTTGGAGGAAATGACGAATTTTGTAAATAGCCATGAACGGAGAAAGTTTTGACAGGAATATACAAACTCAAAAAACAACCGAAATGAACGAGCAGCAGAAGATAGTGCAGTTGCGCGAGGAACTGCACAGGCATAACCACCTTTATTACGTTGAGAGTGCGCCCGAGATAAGCGACCGCGAGTTTGACGCAATGATGCACGAGCTTCAGGAACTTGAGGCGAGGCATCCGGATATGTACGATCCCAATTCGCCCACGCAGCGTGTGGGCAGCGACTTGGGCGTGGAGTTTGCGCGAGTGAGCCACCGCTACCCTATGCTTTCGCTTTCGAACACCTACAACCGCGAGGATGTGCGCGCTTTCTATTCGCGTGTGAGCGAAGGGCTGGGAGGGAGGCCTTTTGAAATCTGCTGCGAGCTGAAGTTTGACGGACTGTCAATTTCCCTTACGTATGAAAAGGGAAAACTTGTGCGTGCCGTTACACGCGGCGACGGCGAGCAGGGCGACGACGTTACGGCGAACGTGCGCACCATACGCAGCATTCCCTTGCAGCTTGCACCGGGCGACTATCCCGACAGTTTCGAGATACGCGGGGAGATACTCATGCCGTGGAAAAGCTTCGAGCGGCTCAATGCCGAACGCGAGGCGGCTGAAGAGCCTCTGTTCGCAAATCCGCGAAATGCCGCGTCGGGGACGCTGAAAAGCAAGAGTTCCGCCGTGGTGGCGCAAAGAGGGCTGGACGCATACCTTTATTATCTTCTCGGCGACACACTTCCGTCCGACAACCACTATGGCAATCTGGAAAAGGCGGCAAAGTGGGGCTTCAAGGTTTCAAAGGCGATGAAGGTTGTCTCGGGGCTTGAGGACATTTACAAATATATCGACTACTGGAACGAGGAACGCCGCAAACTCCCCGTGGCTACAGACGGCATAGTGCTTAAAGTTAATTCGCTTGAGCAGCAGCGCGAATTGGGTTTCACGTCGAAAACGCCGCGCTGGGCGATTGCCTACAAGTTTGAGGCGGAGAGGGCGCGGACTAAGCTGCTCAAGGTTACTTTCCAAGTGGGCAGGACTGGGGCGGTAACGCCTGTGGCAAACATGGAACCTGTGCTGCTTGCCGGCACAATGGTTAAGCGTGCCTCGCTCCACAACGAGGACATGATAAGGAAGCTCAACCTCCACGAGGGCGACTATGTGTATGTGGAGAAAGCCGGTGAAATAATTCCGCAGATAGTTGGCGTGGACACGGAGAACAGGGACGCGAGTGGCGAGGCGGTGAAGTTTATAGAAAACTGCCCCGAGTGCGGTGCGCCGTTGGTACGTTACGACGGCGAGGCGGCATGGTATTGCACGAACACGGCAACCTGTCCGCCGCAGATCAAGGGGCGCATAGAGCATTTCATATCCCACGACGCGATGAACATCGACTCGATAGGTCCGGAAACGGTGGAGGATTTCTACAGCCGCAAGCTGATCAAGAATGCCGCCGACCTTTACACCCTGAAAGTGGCGGACATTGCCGGATATGGCGGCTCGCGCGAAAAGTCGGCACGCAAAATGCTCAAAGGTATAGAGGACAGCAAGCAAGTTCCGTTTGAGAGGGTGCTGTATGCCTTGGGCATAAGGTTTGTGGGCAAGGTGTCGGCAAAGAACATAGCCCGCGCCATGAAGAACATTGACGCGATAGCGGCGGCGACAGTTGAGGAACTTTCCCAAATAGACGGCGTTGGCGAGGTGATAGCCCTGAGCATAAGGCAGTATTTTGGCGAGGAAAAGAACCGCGAGTTCGTGGAGCGTCTCCGCGCAGCCGGCGTGCGGATGTCGCTTGGCGAGGAGGCGCAGCCGAAAGGCACGGCTCTCGAAGGGCAGGCTGTGGTTATTAGCGGGGTTTTCGCGCACCATTCACGCGAGGAGTACAAGGCGATGATAGAGCAATATGGTGGCAGAAACGTTTCGTCAATATCGGCAAAGACTTCTTTCATACTCGCGGGCGACAACATGGGCCCGTCGAAGCTCGAAAAGGCAAAGAAACTCAACATACCGCTGATGAGTGAGGACGATTTCCTGAAAAAGCTCGGTGTGGAATAATACGCATGGCGGCTGCGCAAACCCCATTCCCGAAAAATGTCATTTGTGTCAATTTTCGGGAATGGGACGTTGGGGATGCCGGCGCAATCAGTAACTTTGCACCTGCTTGTAATGGTTATGGAAAGGGAGGACTTCGCTAATTTTATCGGCGGTGCAGAGGCGCGGGACAGGATGAACCGCCTTGCCGCGCAGGGGACGGATTTCGTTTTCGTCATAGACTATCCGCGTGAAAACTGCATCGTGCTGCCTTTGAGCGAGGTTGACGTTTCACAGCTGCGCTTTGACTTCCCCAATGCAGGAAAGGGCGCGGGGCGCGGCGTTCCCGATGTGGGCAATGTTGTGTGGCGGCCTGCGTTTCCGCCTTACGGGGAATACGAGCGCGCATTTGAATGCGTGAGGGACAACATCCTGCGCGGCAACAGCTATCTGGTGAACCTCACTGCCAAGGTGGGGCTTGAAACAAATCTTTCGCTTGGTGGGATTTTCCGCCGTTCGGTTGCGCCTTACCGCCTTTGGCTCAAAAACCGCTTTGTGTGCTTTTCCCCCGAAACGTTCATACGCATCAGCAACGCGGGTGTGATAAGCTCGTTCCCGATGAAGGGCACAATCGACGCTTCCGTGCCGAATGCCGCCGCCGTGCTTGAGAACGACGAAAAGGAGGCTGCGGAACACGCCACGATTGTTGACCTGATACGCAACGACCTTAGCATTGTGGCGGAGAAGGTGCGCGTGAAACGCTATCGCTATGTTGAAGCCATCGAAACAAACCGTGGGCGCATTCTCCAGACAAGTTCCGAGGTCGAGGGGCGGCTTCCCGACGGCTGGCAGGGGCGTGTGGGCGACATTGTGTTCTCGCAACTTCCCGCAGGGTCAATCACCGGTGCGCCAAAGCCCGAGACGGTGCGGATAATTGCCGAAGCCGAAAACTATGAGCGCGGTTTCTACACAGGCGTAATGGGATGCTACGTGGGCGGTGCGCTCGACAGTGCGGTTATGATAAGGTTTGTCGAAAACTGCGGCGGAAAACTGTTTTTCAAGGCGGGCGGCGGCATAACCTCCAAGAGCGAATGCAAAAAGGAATACAACGAGATAAAGCAGAAAGTATATGTGCCGTTTTGTTGAGACTATAAGGTTGCAGGACCATAAGGTGATGAACACTGCCTACCACCAAATGCGCTACGAGCGCACGGCGCGGCATTTTTTCGGCAGCGCGTGCAGCATTGAAAACCTTGAAAAAATTGCCGCCGGGTTTGCTGATAATGAAGGCATAAACAAGGTGCGCATAGTTTACGACGGCGCAGGGATTGTTTCGGCAGCTTGTACTCCATACCAGATGAAGAATATAAGAAGTCTGCGCCTTGTGGAATGCGACGGCATTGACTATACATATAAATATGCCGACCGCACCGCGCTTGACAATGCAATGAAAATGTGCGGTGGCTGCGACAACGTGGTGATTGTAAGGGACGGTATGATTACCGACACCTCTTACACCAACATAGCCCTTTATGACGGCAGCCGCTGGCTCACTCCCGCCCGCCCGCTGCTGCAAGGCACGGCACTTATGCGCCTGTTGGACGAAGGGAGGCTTGAAGTCCGCGACATTAAGGCGGAGACGGTTTGGGATTACTCGCACATAGCCCTGTTCAATTCCATGATAGATTTCGGCAAATTGGTGCTGCCCACAGCTTGCGTGGTGAAATGATTTGCGATATAGTGTACATGGCGTGTGCCACAACCTGCAAATATCCAACACACAACCAATAAAGGAATTGCGCCTCCGTAGGGGCGTATTGCATACGCCCTGAATTGCACGGATTTTGCAATGTCGTGGCGGCGGTTTGCGATGTTTACCAATGCAGTTTAAGCAATGGTGAAAGTGATGGCGTACAGGGCGTATGCAATACGCCCCTACATATATACCGTTGCAATCAATAAAC